>JBHIWP010000035.1:0-27562 GCA_041987425.1 Promineifilaceae bacterium (SeqCode)
GAATAATGACTTTAGAATCATCGTTGACGTAAATATCACCGGCGAAGAACTTCAGCCCGGCAGTGGCGCCGTTGGCCATCGTCACGTTCCCCAGCAGCACTTTCGCTTTTTCCGAGGAAACTTCACCCGAAATCACGTGATAGAGCAAAATGTCGGTTAGCTCTTCGGTCGTAAAAGCGTCGGCAATGTTGTCCGCATTTAGGCCAAGTTTGGCGAAGGCGGCATCTGTCGGGGCAAATACGGTCCATTCTCCGCCAGACAGGGTATCAACCAGATCGGTGGCGACAACGGCCGCTACCAGCGTTTCAAAACGGTCATCGCCGGAAGCAATTTCCACAATGGTCTGGTCGCCATCGGCAGCCACGGTTGGCACTAACAGTCCAAAAATCAAAGCAACTGCAACAAGGTATTTCAAAGCAACTTTCTTCATTATTTATCTCCTATGGTCATGTTTTGTACAGATATAGACGGGATTGTAGTCGTTTTGTCTATATTTTGTCAATGTATTAACCGGTATTGACGGGGCGGCTTAACCTTTCGCTAATCTTTTGTCTCACAACTCTCTGAATCTAGGGGCCGCTGCGGCGTTTGCCTGTGTGATTTTCTTGCTGGACTTGTGTTTATTAACGCGCTGGTGATCGTGGCTACCCAAAACCACGTAGCATTGTTCCACCGTAGGCATTTGTCTTAATTCCCAGTAATATCTAAGCTCAATTTTGGCTTCTACTTGAGCAAATACGGTCCATGAGAGCACTTTATTTTCAAAGACTATTTGTCAATTGCCTTACACGGCGCAAATGCAGCTTAGGGAGATGGGGATGACAACTTTTTTAGCTTTGGTATTGATTGCAATTGTGGGTGGGATTGCTATTGTGCTTCAGGCACAGTTTATGGGGGTGATGGATCAGCAGATGGGCACGATTGAAAGCGTGTTTATCACCTATGGCAGCGGCGGTCTGCTGGTCGCGCTGACAATGCTGCTGCTGCGCGGCGGCAACCTGGCAGCGTGGCAAGCGGTGCCGCCCCACGCATTTTTAGCAGGGGTGCTCGGCCTGATAATTGTAAGCACGATTGGGTATGTCACGCCAAGGCTGGGGCTGGTGACGGCGTTTACCATTTTGATAGCCACCCAGTTTGTCATCAGCAGCTTGATAGATCATTTTGGCTGGTTTGGGGCAGAAATACGGCCGCTCGACACCACCAGGCTCCTTGGCATGGGAATCTTGCTGTTGGGCGTCTGGCTAATTATTCGCGATTGACCAACATGTAACGCCTCAAAGCCTGGAGGCGCTGCTTCGTTTCTCGTCGCAGCATTAGATTCATGATCGGCTCCAGCAAGGGGGCAAGCGCCTTTGGGCGGGCGCGGAAAAAGTAGATGTAGGTCACGCGGCAGCGGGTGTCGCTGAGAGGCTCATGCCGAATGGTGGCCGCAAAGTGGGCAAAAAAGGGCGGCCGGTTCGTGAGAGAAACGGCCGCAGCACGCCCCGGCTCAAAGCGAATGTACTCGGTTTCCATGGGCAAATAAGCGCCGCGCCAGGTGCCCACGCATAGTGAACGCACGCCTACTCCTGCTTCTGTAGCTCCGTGCAGCAGTCGCGCTTCGCTCAACAGCGTATCCCACTCCAGGCGACGGCCGTAATCGTGAATCACGTTGAAAACGGCCGTGCAGCTCGCCGCCACCTCCACCGAAACCGTTCCTCTAGGCATGGGCCGCATCTCTTTCTGCATTGGCCTTGATGCCGCGCAGCAAATAGCGTTGGAATAAGTCCATCACCAACCGTACCGGCATGGCCAGACACCAGCCGAAAAATCCGCGCAGCTCGTACTGGCTTTTCAAAGTTAACCTCACTCCATTTTGGCCAGGCACGATGTGGTAAGCGCCAGCTTTCATCTGAAATGGACCATCAGACAAATCGAGCAAGTAGCCGACGCGGAATCCGGGATCGGCCTTAAACGTGAAGTCATACTGCGTGTGTGGCTGCCAGGCGGTGATCTCCTGGGTGAAGGTACGGCCGTTGTCAAAAAAAGCTACGCGCCTGCCCCCCACCCCCGGCTCCGTCACCTCTGCCCGCAGCGGCTTGGGGATGCCCAACAGCGTAAAATAAGCCGGATGGCGAAACGAAGCAATATCCACCTCCGTGACGTGCTGCCAGACAATTTCGGCCGGCGCTTGAATATTTGTTACGTGCTCAATCCGACGCTTCATTTTCTTTCTCTCACTCAGCCAAACGCACCTTAATGAAAAGAGCCATACCCAACGCCAGCAGGCTTACGCAGGCAATAACGCCCATGATAGCCATTTCCCCCGCCAACAGAATGATTTGGGCCACGACTGCCGGAACCAACATCCCGCCTACCAGGGCACCACCCATCATATAAGCGGTGTCGTTGGCGGCGCCAAATACCTCGTTTAACCAGTTGAAACAGTTGGGAAAGTAGATAGCAATCGCCGCACCTGACAGCACAACCACAAAAGGAGCCATGAAGGCAACGTTAGCTACGGCCAGCAAAATTGTAGTGAGCAGCAAACTACCCAGGACGATCTGGTGCGACTTCACCCGTAAACTAATCGGAATAATGGCTAACCTGCCCAGCATAAACAGCAGAAAAAAGAATGAGGTTGCAGTTGTGGCTCCATCGGCAGATACGCCAACCGAAATGAGATACGTTGCCGCATATCCGACCGTGCTGGCCTCTACCCCAACGCCAAGCCCCAAAAGCACCATAAATGCCAATAACGTACCGCGCCGCTTTGCCAAACGTGGCGCATCCACACCCATCGTCGGCAAGCGATCATCCATCAACAAAGCCAGGGGCAGCAAAACGGCCGTTACCCCAGCCAAAATAAAATAGGGCATGCCGCTGTGAGCAAAATCGACTAAAAAGAGCAGTGGACTCAACATCCCACCAATGCCAAAAATCGCGTTTAGCAAATTGACCATTGCCGGACTGCGACGGCCGTAACCCACCGCATACAAGCTATTAATCCCCAGCGCCAATGTCCCAAACCCAATGCCAAGAGTCAACCCACCCAGCAAGGCCAGCGGCCAGCTCAGCTCAACGCCAATCAACAAGGCACCCAGCAACAAGAATGCAAACGAAGCACCAACCCGGTAGCGGGCAATCGCCAGGCGCGCCAGCGGCACGCTGCTCAGCACACCAAGAATAGCCCCGGCACTATGCGCGCTGACAATCAATCCCGCAGCGCCTGGCTGCAGGTTAAAGGACTCTGTGAAACCGGGCAAAGCCGGTCCATACATCGCCTGTGAGGCTCCAATGATGGCAAAACTAAGCAGGCCGGTCACGGTCGTCTGCAGCGAGGGCTGCCGCGAATATAAAATTGGATTTTCCATGCAGACAAAATGACAGCCACCGCAAAGGATGGCTGTCAACCTCTATAAGTTTGGTATCCGTTATGCTACTGGAATTCCATCGGCTCCGGCTTGTTGTCCAAGACGGCCTCGATTTTTTCCATGACGTCATCAGTAAGCTGCGGTACAAGGTCCAGCGCCTTCATGTTTTCCTCTACCTGAGACACTTTAGACGCGCCGGTAATCACCGTGCTCACGTTGGGGTTCTTCAGGCACCAGGCAATCGCCAGGCGCGGCATTGTCGTGCCCAGCTCTTCGGCAATGGGCACCAGCTCCTTAACGGATTGCAGCCGCTTTTGGCCCTCTTCACTTTCCAGCATTTTGCGCAGCCATTCGTAGCCGGGCAGGTTCATGCGCGAATCTTCGGGAATGCCATCGTTGTACTTGCCGGTGAGCAGCCCGGAGGCCAGCGGCGACCAGATGGTGGTGCCCAGGCCGATTGTGTCGTAGAGACGGCCGTATTCCACCTCAAAGCGATAGCGATGGAACATATGGTACTGCGGCTGCTCCATCGTCGGCGGAATCAGATTGTACTGCCGAGCCACGCTGTGGGCCTCCATTAGCTGCTGCGCCGACCACTCGGACGTGCCCCAGTAGAACACCTTGCCCTGTTCGATGAGCGTGTTCATACTGCGCACCACCTCTTCCATTGGAACTTCTGGATCTGGCCGGTGGCAGAAATAGAGATCCAGGTAATCCACCTGCAAACGCTCCATTGCCTGATGGCACGCTTCAATAATGTGCTTGCGGCTAAGGCCGTACTGCGTTGGCTTGGGCTCTTTAATGCTGCCCCAGCGCACCTTGCTAGAAACTGTGTAGCTGTCGCGCCGCCAGCCCAGCTTCTTCAGCGCCTTGCCCATGATCTCTTCCGAAGCCCCGTGGGCGTAAATTTCGGCGTTGTCAAAAAAGTTAACGCCAGCGTCATATGCCGCTTTCATCATGTCGGCGGCCAGGTCCACATCGGCCTGGGCGCTAAAGGTCACCCAAGAGCCAAAGGACAATACACTAACCTTCAGGCCAGATTTTCCTAATCGACGGTATTCCATTTGTAACTCCTATTCTGTTGGTCAACTTTCAAAAATTGACCTACGTGTACGCTTTTACCGAGTTTACCGGATACTCAATGTAAGGGCGACCTTGCGGGTCTTCCTTTCACCTACGTTAACAGGTTCCTTCATTAGAATTGACGGCCGTTTCCCCGCTGGGTAAAATCGCCCTAAACTTCAGATGATGCCCCGCAGGTCCGCGGGGCTTTTTTTGTCGGGAAGCGCTAATGTTGCAAAAAATCAATCTGCCCATCAAACCCTACTGGGATTTATTAGCCAACTATCTAAAGCCGCAAAAAAAGACGGTGCTGTGGCTGGCGCTGCTGCTGGCTGCCAGTATTGGCCTGCAGCTGGCCAATCCGCAAATCGTGAAATATTTCATCGACACTGCCAGCGAGCCCGTTGCCAGCAGAACGGCCGCTTTCCAGCAGGGTCTTAATAATCTTCTGGGAGCGGCAGCCCTCTTTATGGGCGTGGCCATCGTGCGGCAGGCCATCGCCCTGACGGCCGTTTACGTGGGTGAAAACGTGGCCTGGACCGCTACCAACGCCTTACGGGCTGATCTGGCGCTGCACTGCCTGCGGCTGGACATGGCCTTTCACAAACAGCACAAGCCGGGCGAACTGATCGAGCGGGTTGATGGCGATGTAAACAAACTGGCCAACTTTTTTTCCCAGCTGTTCATTCAGCTCACCAGCAACGTGCTGCTGCTCATCGGCGTCATTGTGCTGCTGTGGCTGGTCGATTGGCGCGTGGGGCTGTCGATTACGGCCGTATCCCTCCTTGGCGTCGCAGCATTGAACTATATGCGCACCCTCACCGTGCCGCGCTGGGAAGCCCTGCGCCAGACCGAAGCCACCCTGTTCGGCTTTTTGGAAGAGTGGCTTACCGGGGCGGAAACAATTCGTACGGCCGCTGCTGAGCCCTACATTTTACAAAAAATGCTGCGGCTTGGGCGGGAGCGCTGGCTAAAAATGCGTCACGCCATTAAGGCAACTGTGATCGTGTGGAATTTGCCGCTTGGCGTGTTTACGCTGGCCTACATCGCCGCCCACATCTTTGGCGCCACGCTCTTTCGCGATGGCACCTTGACGATCGGCGGCATTTACCTCATTTTTTACTACATCGATGTCATCAAAGAGCCTTTATGGAGCATCAACCGGCAAATTGAAGATTTGCAGCGGGCGGCGGCCAGCATTCAGCGCATCATGGCGCTGCAGCGCGAACAGCCAACCATGCACGACGGCCCTGGCGTCCAGCTAGGCAGCGGCCCGCTGGCCGTCACCTTCGATCGCGTCTCCTTTTTCTACGCCGACGATCCGGAAACGATGATCTTGCAGGATGTCGATTTTCAGCTGGCGCCGGGTACTGTGTTGGGGCTGCTGGGGCGCACCGGCAGCGGCAAATCGACGTTAACCAAGCTGCTTTTCCGCTTCTATGATCCCACCGGCGGGTCCATTTTGCTGGGCAGTGGCAACGAACACTTCGATCTGCGCGACGCCAAACAGGCCGAACTGCGCCGCCATATTGGGCTGGTCACGCAAGAAGTGCAGCTCTTTCATGCCTCTGTGCGCGACAATCTCACCCTGTTTGATGCCACTATCGGCGATGACCAAATTCTGGCGGTGATGGACGATTTGGGACTCACTGCCTGGCTGGAAAGCCTGCCCAACGGCCTGGATTCGCCGCTGCAAGCAGATGCCAGCCTCTCTGCCGGTGAGGCCCAACTGCTGGCCTTTGTGCGCGCCTTCCTGGCCGATCCGGGGCTCGTGATTATGGACGAGGCCTCGTCTCGCCTGGACCCGCTCACAGAGCTAAAAATTGAACGGGCTATCGACAAGCTGTTGGCCAACCGCACGGCGATCATCGTGGCCCACCGGCTGGCAACCGTGCAGCGCGCCGACGAAATCATGATTTTGGGCAACGGCCGTATCCAGGAACACGCCCCCCGCACCCAGCTTGCCGCCGACCCCACCTCTCACTTTGCCCAGCTGTTGGTGACAGGACTGGAGGAAGCAATTACCTGATTGCCTAATTGCCCAATTACTCAGTCGCCAACTGCAACAAGGTAATTGGGTAAGCAGGTAAATGAGTGATTTTTGCACTATGAACACGTTAAGTTACTACTGGCGTCTCATCCGCTTCACGCCAAACTACTACGCCACCGACATCATCACGATTTCGATTCACTTTGCCGTTACCACTGCGCTGGGGCTGATTTTGCGCGCCTTTTTCAACGGCCTCACCGGTGAATCCAGCTTTGCCCTACCGCTGTGGCCCATCGTCGGGCTGCAAATCGCCTACGCCGTCGTTGCGGTTTTGTCCCAAATGGGCGCCGGCTGGGCCTTCATCAACTTTGAATTCATCTCCTATGATCTGCTCATTCGCAACATGCTGGGCCGGGTGCTGCAAATGCCCGGCTCTCGTCCCCTGCCGCAAAACGAGGACGGCACCACAATGTCTACGGGGCAGGCCATCAGCACCTTCCGCGACGACACCCACGAGCTGCTGATGGCCATCGTAGCTGTAGACGACGTGATTGGCCTGCTGATCAGCGCGGGCATTTCACTGACGATCATGCTGCAAATTAACGTGCCGGTGACGCTGGGCACGTTTGTGCCGCTGCTAATTGTGGTGGGCATTGCCCAACAGTTGGGCGAGCGGGCCAAGCGGTATCGTCGGGCCAGCCGCCAGGCCACCAGCCAGGTAACGGGCATGATTGCCGACATGTTCAACAGCACGCAGGCGCTGAAGGTCGCCAATGCCGAGGTACGCGTGATCGATCGCTTCCGCGAAATCAACGAGCAGCGCAAACAAACGATGGTGCGCGACAAGCTGCTCACCCAGCTGGTTGATGCGCTGAGCACAGGCACGATTGAGTTAGGGATGGGGCTGATTCTGCTGCTGGCGGCACGCCAAATGTATACAGGCGCTTTCACTCTGGGTGATTTTGCCCTGTTTGCCGCCTATATCTGGCCGGTTACGCAGCTTTTCCGCATCTTTAGCCGCATGATTACTGGCTACAAGCAGGCGGGCGTCTCCACGCAGCGCATGGAAACGATGATGCAGGGTGCACCAGTGGGCGCAGTCGTTGCGCCGCAGCCGCTGCACCTGGATGGCAATTTGCCGCCGCTACCCTACACGCCCAAATCTGCTGAGCTAGCACTGACCGAACTGACGGTTAACGGTCTCAACTTCACGTATCCAGGCAGCGAGAACGGTATTCAAAACATCGATCTGTCGCTGAAAGCGGGTCAGTTCGTGGTGATTACAGGGCGCATCGGCGCAGGCAAGACGACGCTGCTGAAGGTGCTGCTGGGGCTGCTCCCGGCGGATGGGGGGAAGATTTTTTGGAACGGCCGTCCCATCCCCGATCCGGCCAATTTTATGGTGCCGCCCCGCGTGGCCACGACCATGCAAATTCCCCGCCTGTTTAGCGAGTCGATTCGGGACAACATTTTGCTGGGCCTGCCAGAAGACAAGATGGATGTGAAGGGGGCGGTGAGAACGGCCGTCTTCGAGCAAGATTTGGCGCAGATGGAGGATGGTTTAGATACCGTCGTTGGGCCCCGCGGCCAGCGGCTGTCTGGCGGGCAGGCGCAGCGCGTGGCGGCGGCGCGCATGTTTGTGCGCCAGCCGGAGCTGCTGGTGTTTGATGATTTGTCTAGCGCGCTGGATGTGGAGACGGAGCAGCTGCTCTGGCAGCGCGTTTTTGAGGCAAAGTCGCCAAGGAACACAGGAGTAAGCGAAAGACAGGCCTGCCTGGTGGTGAGCCATCGCCGGGCGGCATTGCGGCGAGCGGATCATGTGGTGGTGCTGAAGGACGGCCGTATCGAAGACGAAGGGACGCTAGAAGAATTGCTGGGGCGTTGTGAGGAGATGCAGCAGCTTTGGCAGATTGAAACGGCCGTGGGTGAGTAGGCGAGTTTGCAAGTAACTTACTGTACCGTTTGACCGAATCCTAACAAGTTCTTCAGATCGATAAATCTATTTGATCTGCAGAATCTTTTGATAAATATATTTTCATGATTTCTCCTATCATCTTGCTTTCAGTCGCTTTAACTCTCATTATTATTCTCACGATCTCCGAAGCCAAACGGCGGCGGGCGGCGCTGCGGGCGACGGTGCAGGTGGTGGCGCTGCCGGACTTTGCTTCGGTAGCGCTGGGCAACAGCCGGGAGATTGGCGTTTTTTTGCCGCCGGGGTACGAGCACGCCGGTACGCGCCGTTACCCCACACTCTACGTCAACGACGGCCAGGACCAGGACGCACTGCAGCTGCGCGAAACGCTGGCTACGCTGTTTCAGCGGCGGCAGATTCCGCCCATCATCGCTGTGGCCGTGCCCACCAACGACGACCGCCTGCAGGAGTACGGCACGGCCGTTTGCCCCAATGCGCAGCAGCTCGGCAGCAAAGCGGCGCAATACGCTCATTTCCTCACCGGCGAGCTCATGCCGGCCATCAACCAGGGGTTCCGCACCAGCCAGAACCCGGCCGATATGGGCATTTTTGGCGTCTCGCTGGGCGGCCTTTCTGCCTTTGACATTGCCTGGAACCACCCGGATAAATTTGGCGTGGTGGGGGTGATGTCTGGCTCCTTTTGGTGGCGCGCCGCTGCCGATGAAACGGCCGTGTCTCCCCATGAACTGATTGCCCACGAGATGGTGCGGCGAACGGCCGCAAAGCCCACCCTGCGCCTCTGGTTTGAAGCCGCAACCCAGGATGAGGCCAGCGACCGCGACAACAACGGCGTCATCGACGCCATTCAGGACACGCTTGAGTTAATTGAGGAGCTAGAAAAAATTGGGTTTTCGCACGGTGAAGATGTGATGTACGTGGAAGTGGCTGGCGGGCGGCACAGCTACCATACCTGGTCCCAGCAGTTCCCCCACTTTCTGCGCTGGGCGTTTGGTTAAAAACATTTACCGCGGAGAGCGCAGAGCAAACAGAGAAGATGCTAAAAACTCTGCGCACTCCGCGTTCTCCGCGGTCTATTTTTACGGTGTGCGAATGGGTTGGTTAGGGCCGCCCGCTACCACGAAGAGATGACCCACATCCAGGCCGAAGAAGTTGTTGCCCACGGCCGTTCCCACAAAGTCTGTCAGGCCATCGCCGTTCACATCCCCCAGCGGCAGCGCATCGACGCCTAAATTGTCGCCAGCAATGCTGCCGGTAATGGTTTGCACCACCTGCGCCGGGCGCGGTCCGTTGCCGGAAATGATGAGGAGCTGCCCGCCAGCAGGCGCGCCAGCGCTGGAGGTCCAGGCGCCAATCACCAGGTCCCCATAGCCGTCGCCAGTGAAGTCAGACACGGCCCGGCCCGGGCCGAATCCCGCGCCCGGTTCCCGGCCGTTGAATACTGCCAGGCGACGGCCGTCTGCCCCAGAGTAGATAAACGCGTTACCGGTGCCAGCCACGCCGTCCACCGTAGCAGCATAATCAGCGACAAAAATGTCTGGCGTGCCGTCGACATCGTAATCACCAGCGCCGGAAGCAAAGAATTGGCCAAAGACGGCCGCGTTTTCCGGCTCTTTGGGCGTGAGGGTGTAAACATAGCTGCCGTCTGCGCCGGAGAAGACATACGCTTCGCCGCCGCCAAACGGACCGGCCCCCATTGCACCCATCACCTGATCGGGCACACCGTCACCGGTCACGTCGCCCACCAGCCCGGTGCCGCTGCCTAGTTGGGCGTTGGCTGCGGGGCCGCTTTGCTGCCACAGCAGGGCGCCATCCGCCCCAGAGAAGAGGTAAGCGGCGCCGGAGCTGTCGGCGTTGGCAAAGCGCGCCCCGACGATGATGTCGGCGTAGCCATCGCCGTTTACGTCACCGGCACCAGAAACGGCCGAACCGAACCAATCGCCTCCAGCACCGTCCACGCGCAGCAGCAGGCTGTGGTCGGCCCCGGAATAAACTTCGGCATAGCTGCCACCCACGGCCCCGGCCACATAATCGGGCACGCCATCGCCGTTTACGTCACCAGCGGTGGTGGCGCTGTAGCCCAGGACGGCGCCGCTGGTGCCGGTAATCGTATTGAGTAAGGTGCCGTTAGAGCCATCATAAATGTATACTTTGCCTGCTGACGTGCCGCTGTCGTCGATAAAGAAGGGTGCCGTCGTCAGCAAATCATGAATGCCATCGCCGGTGATGTCGCCCAGATCCATGGCAATCCAGCCATAGGCATCGCCCAATTGTTCGCCATCGAGCTGATACAGCACGTTGGCATCTGGCTCCACGATACGGCCGTTGGCCCCAGTGGCTAAAGCAGCGACCAGCAGCAGAAGCAAAGCAGCTCCCAGGCTGGCCGGAATAAGTAATCGTCTTCTCGTCATTTTGTATCCTCCGGTGTGATTGAAATTGATTTTCACACTCAGGATACAGGAGTGACGGCGTTCAAACTGTCAAAATCTTGCTCATTTTTTGCAGCAGGGCAGTGGAGCCTTTTTGGCGAAGCTGCGAAGGGGAAACGCCAAAGGCCCGCCGAAAGGCGGCGGAAAAGTGGCTGTGGTTAGCAAATCCCAGCGCCAGGCTCAGCTCCGTTAACGACGTTGCGTGCGCCGCAACCGGCTCCAAAGAGGCGCGCAGGCGAATCTGGTTGAGGTAGCTATGGATGGTTTGCCCGGTCTGCTGGCGAAACACGCGGCAAAGATGATAAGGGGAAGCGTACAGCGCCTGGGCCAACATTTCTAGAGTCAGCGATTCGGCAAAGCGGGTGGCCAGCAGCGTTTTGGCCCCGGCTACCAGTTCGCGGTGGTTTTTTTGGGTAGCGGGCGATTTTGGCGAAGACGGCCGTTTGCGCTGGTATCTAATGTGAATGGCCGCCTGTAATATCGCCAGCATCTTTTCTTCAACATAGAGTAGATCGGGCGAATTTGCCTGGCTGAATGCCTCTACCAACAGGCGCTGTTGCAGGTACAGGTGGCTGGTGCTGGGACCGTGGCTAAATACAAACGGCTTGTCCCAGCGATCGTCCACGTGCGGATCAAGCGGGCGCAGCGCTTCCACCACCGCTTGCGCTGAAAACCCAAACCAGTCGCAAATGTCGCCCTTCTCAGACAGCTTGCCGCGCGTGTAGCGCTGTCCCTGGTTGTAAAACATTATCACGTTGGGATCGCCCACGATGGGCGACTTGCCAACGTGGGTAATCGTCACGCTGGTGCGAGGAAAGACAATCGTCATGCCGTGAATAGGACCCGTATCAGAAAAGTTGGGGTGCCAGGGGGGACAAGAAAAGCGACCAATTCGGCCGATACGGCCGTTGTACAAAAGCGTCTCCAAAGCATCCATGATTATACCCCACCAAATATCTCGCCAATTTGGCACAGTATAACAGAGTTTCTTTATGGTGACATTATAGGGTCATTAAGGGGATTAGAGACGATCGGCACATCCTCTTTTTAATTAATCGAACGGCCGCAACAGGTACAAGTTTAACGCGAAACAAAAATCGATCCAATGACCAATTTTTGGCTGAAACAACTCTGCTATAGTGCAGTGCAGCACAGAAAGGAGAAGCACCATGGTTGAACAGATACGAAGAGATCATTTCCCGGCCGCATTGAGCAAAACGATTACGGTTAGCAGCGTAACGGCCGCTGCTTTTTATGAGGCAGCGGGGCAAATCAGCGGTCAAATTTTTACGCCGCTCGCCGGTTTGGGCCTGTATGCGCCAGACAAAGCTCAAAAAAGTGCAGCGCAAGATTTAGCCAGGCAGATTCCACACGAATACTTTGTCTTTTACAATGCGGAACAGGAGCCTGTTGGCTTTTCGTCTGGCTGCCTGCGAGATGTCGACACCTACTTTATGGAGTGGAGTGGCATCTTGCCTGGCTATCAGCGGCAAGGACTATATTCCAGCTTTTTGGCCAGGCTGATACCTTACCTTAAAGCACTGAGGGTTGAGCGGGTTACCAGTAACCACATGGGCACCAATCGTCCGGTGCTCATTGCCAAGCTAAAGTCTGGCTTCAACGTCACTGGCGTGACGCTGGATGAGCGGTGGGGCGTGCAGGTCTGGCTCACCCTGTTCTTATCGGAAGCGCGGCAGCAAGGCTTTGAACGGGCATTTAGCCTGGATCATTTCTAAAGCAGTTTGTGGCCGCCAGCGAGTGCAGAAAATTAACGAACATCGCAGCGTTTCTTGCCGCATTTTCGTCCCGACGCTGGCGAAAACGGAGCCTTCCGTCAGGAATTTGAGGCGACAAAAACGCCGGAATGTTTGCTGATGCGAATGCCGCCTTCGGCGGCAATCTTGGCCGCCCAGGCTTCGCGAAGTTGATGAACGGCCGTTTCCGGCACTTCTGAACCCGGCTTAAGCATGGAAAAAGCATAGGCCAGCAGCGGTTCTACCTCGGTAACCCATAGGCTGTCGTCGTACAGGTGCAGCTCGATGTTCTCAAAGTATGGCTCCAGGGCGGCACGGCCTTTTTCCAGGCGAAACGGCAGCTGTATCGACTCACCGCGCACCAGCGCCGAACCGGATATTGCCCGAACCGCTGCCGGGACGAGCTGTGGCAGCTCCTGCATGTGCCTGTTGCCATTGGTAGCGGCAATGAAACGGCCGTTGCCTTTCAACACCCGCCGCACTTCCGCCAGCGTCCGGGGCAAGTCCGGCACGTGGTACAGCATGTGGTTGGCCACCACCACGTCAAACGTGTCGTCGGCAAAATCCAGCGCCTGAATATTGGCTGGCTGGAACTCAAAGCGATGCCCACTGCCGGCGAGCGCTGCTTCTGCCTCGGCTACCATCCCCGGCGAGAGATCGGTGAGTGTGATGTGGCAGTTGGCCGGAATGCGGTCCACATTTTCGCGCCACAGCCAGCCGGGACCACAGCCGCATTCCAGTACGCGCATTCCCGGCTCCAGCCCCAGCAACCCGAACACCCACGGCTGCCAATCGGTAACGGCCGTGCTAAAGCGCCGGTGCAGCGCCGCCCGTGCATCCAGATTGCTGCTGTCGCGATATTGATTGCACTGCAAATAATAGGCGTCCTGAAACAGTTTGGCTTCGCTCATAATTTCCTCCAAAAGGGTGCAGGTTTACAGCTGTGCAAGTGTGCCAGTGAGCGAATTATAGCCTTCTTTTTGGAGCACAGCTTGTAGCATCTTATGGTTGGAATCATAATTGCAGCTTATTGCGTCGTGCAGCGTTGGTCAGACATGGGTGAGGCGTCGGGCAAAACGGCCGTTTTGCCATTAATGTACGTATTTGAAAATATTGTTTAACCATATGGAGTGCCTTTATGACGCCAAAACGTCTTTTGATCTACTTAATGCTCTTGATAATGGCTGGGCTGGCAGCCTGCACCGGCGATGCCTTCTCTACCCCAACACCGATTCCGCCACCGCCTACCACCAGCGGCGAAGTCGGCGCGCCAGCCGTCGCCGTTACGCCTATTCCCAACGTTGAAAGTACGGAAACGGCCGCAGAACCCACGCCGACCCTCATTCCCACCGTGACCACCACCGCTACAGCCGCAGCAACGGCCGTGACCGATCCACCGGTGCAGGTCGTTAGCAGCCAGCCGCTGCCCGCCACCAGCCGGGACCTGCTCTTCTTGGCCGACGGCGCTTTTAAGCAATGGAACCACACCACGCGGCAAATTGAAACCATCGTGGCCGGGCCAAACCCCACCAACCGCGTTTTGGACGAAACGGTGCCGGTTGACCGTTTTGTGGGCGACATTACCGCCTACTCGGTGAGTGCCGACGGCAAAAGAGCCGTTGTGGCCCGCCTGCTCAATCTGGTATCCGAGAGCGGCGATGAATTTGGCCTGATGGAAACAAGCCATGAGCTGATTTTTGTTGACATGATCAGCCGCGAAACCTGGACGCTGGTGCCACAGGTGGACAACCTGGGCGATTTTCAACTATCGCACGATGCACAGCAGCTAGCATTTGCCGCAACTGGCCTGGATGGCATCCCTGATACGAAGGAAGGCAACAGCAATCAACCGCTGCCTAACAGCCTGTACGTGATGAGCACGGGTGGCGGCAATCCTGGCAACGTGCGCCAGATCCGCGCCTGCGACATTCGCTGCTTCGGCCCTGCCTGGCATGTTGAGAACAATCTTGTCGCCTTTGCCGACGACAGCGCGCTCTGGCTTTACAACATCGCCGCCAATGAACCGGAAAGATTGTTGGAAAACCAGCCTTTTGAAGAGGGCATGACCGACGTGGGTCAGGTGTCAATCTATTCCCCAATTGATTGGGCCAGCAACGGCCGTTATCTGCTGCTGTGGCGTGGCGGCTGGGAAGGTGCCTCTCGCGCCGTTCTGGATGTGCCAACTGGCAACCTGGCGCCTGTGCCCGATTCATTTGTCTACGCAGACATTTTTCCGCCTCATCTAAGCTGGATGCCGGACGACCGGCTGCTTGTCTGGCGCTCGCGAGCAGGCTCCAGTGAAATCACGCCCCGGGTGGAGCTATGGCGCTTCAACCATGATGCGGCGGAGCTAACGTTGGAGGAATCGGCCGTATTGTCCGACCTGCTGCTGGGTGTCGTCGGCGGCACCAACCTGGAAGACGGCCGTTTTGCCTTTGCCCTAAGCATTGCCCCCAGCCCCGTAACTCTCGACGCTGCGGTACAGGCAGCAGGCACCTACCAGCTCACTTCCCTGGCAGAAGTGCCAGAACGAGTAAACAGCCTGCCGCCTGCTGGCGACGCTTACCTGGAAAACAAGGTCTATTGGGCTAAGGACGGCAGTGGTGCCCTGTTGGTGCAGGAACCGCGTCAGTACCAACCCCAGGTTTTCTATGCGCCAACGGATGGAGAATTTTTGTATGAAGTAACGGCCGTTTTCGGGCAAAATCCGCACAGCTTTCAGTGGCAGCCGGAGATCGTGGTTCCGTAAATCAAAGAAATCTTTTGCTGGGCGTCTAATCAACTATGATGCCGCAAAGATTAATTGCTGCTTCTCTACTGATTTTTCTCCTCTTCCTCCTCCTGGGCTGCTCGGAAACGGCCGTTCCTCAAGCAACGGCCGTTTCCCTGGCAGCCCCTACAGAACCAACCATTCCGGCCACAAACACGGCTATTCCTGCAACCCACACCGCTACGCCTTTGCCCACCGCAACGGCGGCTGCACCCACAGCCACGCCGCCACCCAGCCCTACCCCCACATCAGGGCCCTGGCAAGAGATGGCTAGAATGCCTACCTCGCGCTCAGAGATGTCTGCCGGGGTGATTGACGGCCGTATCTACGTCCCAGGCGGTTGGGGCAACGGCTTTGACCAATCGATCGCGTTAGAAATGTACGATCCGGCCACTGACACCTGGACCAAACTGGCTGATTTGCCCTTTCACGTCAATCATCACGCAACGGCCGTTTACAACAGCGCGCTTTATGTCTTCGGTCCAGATGCCGTTGCCCTGCGCTATGATCCAGCCACTGACACCTGGGAAGAACTGGCCCCAATGCCGGAAGAACGATGGGCAGGCGCGGCAGCGGCCCTGGGTGAATACATCTACTTTTTGGGCGGAAGCAGCAGCAGTTCAGACCTGCTGCGCTACGATCCAGCCACGGATAGCTGGGTACGGCTGGCCCCGCTGCTTCAAGCGCGGGAACATACCCAGGCTGTAGCCCTGGATGGCTACCTGTATGCGCTGGGCGGCCGCTGGGATCGAGGTCTAAACAGCGCCGAGCGCTATGACCCGGCTACAGATAGCTGGACGCGCATCCCAAGTATGAATCATCCACGCAGCGGCTTTGGTGCGGCCGTTTGGGGCGGCCAAATTGTGGTGGCGGGCGGCGAGCTGCTTGCCCCTCTGGCCATCATCGATACGGTCGAAATTTACGATCCAGCGCAAAACCGCTGGGAGCTGCTGGACGTAACGATGCCCGTGCCCCTGCACGGCCTGCCCATCGCCGTGGTCGGTGACCAGCTTTACCTGCTGGGTGGATCTGGCCTGGCCGGCGACGTTTCTAATCGCGGGCGCATCTATCGCTATCTCCTCACTTCATCTTAAGCAGCTACGGCCGTTCAATTCACAAGTGCACCCCTCTGTGCCATCTAGCCTAGTGACATTTGGCTATGGTGAACAAACTTTCCATCTTTTATTCTAATAACAGAAGTAGCTCAAGTAATCAGTCCAGTTGCCGCAGGTCTCTTGGCAAAATCTTTTGTGGACTATTGTAATCGGCAAAAAGCTTGTGCAGAAAGCGACAGGCGTTTGAGCCGATTACACGAGCAATTGGCAAATTTTGCGCATAATCTATTTTCAAAATCTATCTGCCAATTGCTAAATCGCGGAGCGAAAGAAAAATGCTGCCAAATATACAGACAGTCTTCCACAAACCTCACAGCTCAGACCCCAACAAGACGCGCATAGCGCAGCTAATTTGGGGCATGACCCTCATCTTTTTCGTGGGTACAGTTTGCGTCAATATCCTTCGTCTTTCCAACTTTCCCCAGGCGTGGCGAATTTCTCTCACCGTTTTTAGCGTCGTGGGCACCTTCTCGCTTATTACACTCTGGTTATTAAACCAGGAAAAAATCAGGCTGGCGGGACACCTTTTCACCATTACTTTCTACCTGGGATTGCTAATCAATGCCTATAACTACGGCGGTATCCGCGGCATTAGTGGTGCGGCATTTATTATTCTGCTCATTATTGCCGGTTTGCTTTTGGGCACGCGGAACCTGATTAATTATCTCGCCCTTACAATCGGCTCAGTCGTTATGCTTTATCAACTGGAAGCGGCTGGTCATATTCAAAATACGGTCATGGGCCCTATAGAAATTTCGGAAGTGGGCATGATCATTGCCGCCCAGGCCATTGCAGGCGCCCTGCTTCACTCGGCCATCAGCAGCATAGATAAAGGGTATGGCTTGCTGAACAATGCCCTGCTCAGGCTGCAAAAAACCACTGTCTCCAAGGAATATGTAGATAACATCATTGCCGCCATGCAGGACATGCTCGTCGTGATCACGCCAGACCTGCGAATTGAAAAAATAAACCAGGCCGTTACCACTTTGTTGGGCTACGAAGAAGCAGACTTATTGGGTCAATCTGTGCATATAGTTTTGGCGCCAGCGGAACGCCGCTCTTGGGAACTGCCCATCAGCCTGGATTCACCTGTATTTTCTATACGCGACCGGGAGATGAAGCTGATCGCTAAAGATGGGCGGGTGTTGATTACGGCCGTCTCCACCGCCGTTATGCAAGATGAGGCAAATACCGGAACTCCGCGCATTGTCTGCGTCGCCAATGACATTACACAACGCAAGCAGGCCGAGAACGAGCTAAAAGCGGCTAAGATTGCCGCCGAAAAAGCTGCCAAAGTCAAGTCAGAATTTTTGGCCAGCATGAGCCATGAAATTCGCACGCCGCTGAATGCCGTTCTGGGCATGACCAGCCTGCTGCTAGATACCCAGCTCACCTCAGAACAAGAAGATTACATCCACACTGCCCACACCAGCGGCAATAATCTTTTGGCAATCATCAACAATATTCTGGATTTTTCCAAGATAGACTCAGGCAAGCTAGAGCTGGAACAAGCCAACTTTAGCGTACACAACTGCGTAAAAGAAGCGGCACAGCTGCTTGGCGTTGAGGCGGCGGCAAAAAATATTTCCCTTACCACCTCCATCCATTCGGCCGTTCCCCAACTCATCCAGGGCGATATCACCCGCTTGCGCCAGGTTCTGGTAAACTTGCTGGGCAACGCCATCAAATTTACAGCAGAAGGCGACGTAAAGCTTAGCGTAGAAGGACAAGACAAAGGCAGTTTTTACGAGCTTTTCTTTGTGGTAAAAGATACCGGCATTGGCATCCCCGAGGATCGAATCAAGTATCTATTTCAGCCCTTTCACCAGCTTGATTCTTCTACAACTCGCAAGTTTGGTGGCACCGGCTTGGGGCTGGCAATTTGCAAACGTCTGGTAAACATGATGAACGGAGAAATTTGGGTAACAAGCGAGCCTGGCGAAGGCAGCGCGTTTCACTTCACCATTCAAACAAGCATTGCTAACGAAACGCTAGAGCAGGGAACAGTAACCAGTTCTACAAGCAGAAACGCAGACATATCACACTACAACCACACGCTGGGCCAGGAACATCCGCTGTGCATTTTGCTGGTTGAAGACAATCTCATCAATCAAAAAGTTGCTCTACGTATGTTAGAGCGCCTGGGATATGAAGCCGACGTTGCCTATAATGGGCTGGAGGCTCTAGAAGCACTTTCAAAAAAGCAGTACGATCTTATTCTGATGGATATCCAAATGCCAGAAATGGATGGCCTCCAGGCTACGCAGCACATCCGCCAGGATTGGGAGGCCAGCCAGCAGCCACGCATCGTAGCCGTTACGGCCAATGCGCTCATGGGAGATCGGGAAACCTATCTGGCAAGCGGCATGAATGATTACGTGAGTAAACCTATTAAGGCAGCGGAACTACAGCGAGTTTTGCAAGAGAGCCAGCCGCTCACGGTTCGGCATTAAAGCTTGAGCGCTTCGACAGATCATTCCGTCTCTTCTTCATCTTCTGCCTTAGCAGAATTCTTTGCCTTTTGCGCTGCTTCAGCTGCCAAATATTCTGCTTCTGTCATGTAGCGCCCCCCGCTAATCTCATGGCTCACCATCTGGTAGTTGACATCAAGCTGCACCACCGTCGTGATACGCCGGAAGCAGCGGTTGTCTACAATCGTTTTGTGCCATTCGTAGCCGCTGCCGGTATTCTGTAGGTCGTGCTGCTTATCGGCCCGTACTTTCACCCGAGAACCACAATTTTCACAGACCACGTAAAAGTAAATTCCCTGCTTATCAACGTACTTTTTCGGCTCTCCTCCACCAAACAGCTTCTTCAAAAATCCCATTTTATTTCTCCTATACACAGTCACCCATAAAATTTCTCAGGTTACAGAACCGATTATAGCCTAACTACCTGGCTATAACTTCCCCCTACACCATCGCTTCTACTCATGCTAAACTTGCGTTATGTCCACCCAGGAATTTTGGCAGGCGTTAGAGATTGCCGTCAACCCCACTGCCTATAAGCCGCTGCGCAATCCGCGCATCATTGTATCGCGGCTGCAAAGCAGAACAGAGCCATATTACGTACTTAAAGAGCCAATAACCAGGTCTTATCTGCGGCTGGGTGAAGAGGATTACGCGCTGTGGTGGCAGATGAACGGCCGTAAATCCGTCAAAGATCTTCTGTTCTACAGCCTTAGACGATACAAAACCCTGCCCATTGGCCACCTCACCGCGCTGATAGAAGAATTGAAGGCAGGCCACTTTCTGCAAACGCCAAACGTGCGCGTCTATGATCAGATCGAAGTGGCCCTGGCCGCCCGCGCCCCCGCCAGCCGCGGCCAAAAATTGCTGCAGCGCTTCCTCTACACCGAGCTGGCCCTTTCTGGCCTGGACGATTTTTTTACGCCGCTTTACAAACAGCTTAAGCCGCTCTTCTGGCCGCTAACCCAAACGCTGCTGTTTTTTCTGGTGCTAGTGGGCGGTTTCCTTTTTGGCCTGAACTACTTCTTTGGCGACTACAACATCACGGGCAGCGGTTTGGGCGTGATTACCCTGCTCGTAGCCAATTTGTTGGTGATTGGCCTACATGAGCTGGCCCACGGATTAGTGACCAAGCACGTGGGGCGCGAGCTGGATCGCGGTGGCTTTTTGCTGTACTGGGGGTTTCCTGCCTTTTTTGTTGATACGCGCGACACCTGGCTCTCTTCCCGACTAGATCGCATCAAGGTGTCCTGGGCCGGGCCCTACTCCGGGCTGATGCTTGGTGGGCTGATGGGTGTGGTACTGACGGCCGTTTCCGCTTACTCGCCCGCTGAATTCGAACAAACGCTCCTGGCTACCTTTCTTTTCCAGCTTGGCTTTTTGTCCTTTCTCAGCGTTTTGGTCAACCTGAACCCGCTGCTGGAGCTGGACGGCTACTTTATGCTCATGGACTGGCTGGAAATGCCCGGCCTGCGCGAACGGGCCTTCCATTTTTTACGCTATGAAGTGGTTCATCGGCTGCGTGAGGCGGGCGAGCCGCGGGCATTCTGGCGGTCGCTCTCCCGCGCCGAACGCATCTTCACGCTTTTCGGCATGTTGGCCCTGGTTTATTCCATCTTCGCCCTGTGGCTGGCGTTCACCTTTTGGGAAGGTTACGTCAGCGACTTCTTCTTTAACCTATGGAATAGTGGTCAATGGTGGGGACGGCTGCTGGTAGGGCTCATTACGGCCGTTCTAATCTTGCCCGCGCTGTACTACCTTGGTCTATACGGCTGGAGCCGCATTCAGGCCGGGCTGGAATGGCTTTCGCGTCGCCAGCTTCTGGCCCGTACGGACGTTTTGGCCCTGCTGCTTGGCCTGCCTATTCTCATCGGCTGCCCGCTGGTTTACCTGGCGCTCGACCACGTTAATCCCACGCAAACAAGCCTGGGGCAAGGGGTTTTTGTCTGGCTGCTGCACATTGGTGCTGGGGCGGCGCTCGTTGGCGTAGCCCGGCAGCTGCCGGGCTCCAGGTTCCAATGGGCGCTGTGGGCGTTAACGGCCGTGCCTTTTACCCTGGCTCTGGCCTGGATCAGCCAGGCAACCCTGGTTCGCGATTTGGCCCTGGTAGCTGCAGCCGCAGCCATCTCGGCCGCTGGTATCGTTGCCTGGTACACCATCAATCCCGGCTATCTCAAAGCCAGCGACCGCCTGCTGATGGCGCTATTTATCTTGCTGGGGGTGGCAACCTACACGGCAATGACCTACCTGGTGGGCGTTAGTGAACTGGCGGGGAACGGCCGTTGGTTGGCAACGGCCGTTATTTGCCTGGGCGTCAGCCTGGGTCTGGCCCTCATGGCCCCCCTGCTGGTTAACTTCTTCCGCTCCCGCTTTGCCCTGCCATGGTGGCTGTTTGCCCTGGCAATTCTTATCACCCCCTGGCTGCAGCTCTATCCACGGTTAGGCTTTACCGCCATCATCCTTTGGCTGTATGCAGGCTTGCTCTACCTGCTGCTGGGCGCCTTGGCGCAGTTTGCCCGTTCAGAAGCTATGGACGCCGATGAGGCCGGTATTTTCAGCGAACGGCAGCGACTTATCAACAGCTACAACCAGTTCATGTTTGCCTTCTTCAACAGCTACGAGGCCATTTTTGGCCAGCGGCGTCTTACGCTTATCCAAAACCAGATGGCTGCCCTGGGCGCGCTTGACGCCGATGCGACTATTCTGGAGCTAAGCCAGCACGCGCGAAGAGCACTGCTTCTTGCCGTGGATCGGCTGGACGATCTGGCAGGAACGCCCTTTACTCGCAAGGCCGGGCAAGCTGCCTACGACAGCCTGGACTGGCTGGACGCAGAAACATTGGCCCGCCACGTGCTTTCCAAGACGGAGTGGGGCGCGCAGCTGGCGCAGGGCTTCATCCAGGCCCGCGACAGGCGTCTCGACCTAATCCGCCATGCAGACGTCTTTGCCGGATTTGATCAGGAGGGCGTGGAGGCTTTGCTAAAGGTCTTACGCCGCTGGCGCGTGCGCTCCAACCAGATTATGGCCCACGCTGAGCGAAATGCCCTTTACTTTTATCTTGTTGAAGAGGGTGAAATTGGTGTGTTTCATAACGGTGTGCAAAGGGCAGTGCTGTCTGCTGGAGGCTACTTTGGCACGGCCGCTTTAGCCGGAAACGGCATTTATCAATTTACCTACCGCGCGCTCTCCCCTGTTACTACTCTGATCATTCACCGTGATCAGTTTGACCCGCTGCTGCGTGCCGACACAACGCTGGCCCGGCAGGTGAGCTCCGGCGCACAAGAGCGCAATCTGCTGCGGCAGATGCCGCTCTTTAGCAGCCTCAGCCCGCAGCAGCTGGCCACGGTGGATGCCCGGCTACAGCCGCGCCGCGTAACCGCCGGAGAGCAATTTGTGCAGCAGGGCGCACCGCGAAGCCATCTGTACATTGTGGCTGAGGGGGAAGTGGAGGTGTTTGTTACAGAAAATGGCGTTGAGCGCGTGGTTGGCAAGCTGGGGCCGGGTGAGCACTTTGGCGAATATGCCCTCTTTGCCGACACGCCTTACCACGCCAGCGTCCGCGCCGTGGTAGACAGCCGCCTACTGCTGCTAGACGAGCCCAAGTTTGACGAACTTGTGGCCACCTGCGAGCGGATGACCCATTACGTGGAGCAAATTGGCAGCGGCCGTCTCATCGCCACCCGCCGCCGCGCCACTCCCGCCGCGCTGATCTCTTGAGGCTAATGCATGATTCATGATTTTATTGTGCGTGCACCAGTTAAGACAAAGCCAAGACTTCCAAAAGGCAATTTACACAAACTTCTAATAACAGCAGAGAAGCTCGAGATTTACAGTTGGGAAAATATCTATGGCAACAAAACGAGTGAAAAGCTTTTTAGCGTAAAACTTTGTCGAATTTCTGAGGCAAAGTTCAAAAAGCCGCTTCTTAACATAAAAGAAGGTTACTGCCAAATCATTTATGAAAATGAAGTGGGAATGCGTAATCACCTTGAACTTAGCGTTTTGAATACATCTGATTTATATCGTCTACGATCAGGACCCTACAGCCAAAATCAAAGAACAGAAGAAGTTACTAATTTGTTGAAAATGCTGATAGACGCTAACGAGTCTAATATACATTTTTTCAAACCACTTGATATTCCTTTAAGCCACCAAAAAGCATCATAAAATTATTGGCCGGTTTAACCTTGCCGTTTACTGCCGGAATCGGATGGTTAGGAGAAATTCAAAGTTTGTTTTGGGTAAGCTTATTTCTTTTTTTCCCAAGTTTAATGGCTCTTGGAATTGATTTTGTACGCTTAAATATAGATTGGCCAATCTGGGCTAAGGTCGTAGCTTACGCTTTCATTTTCGTGGTTTTATTTCTAATAATGGTTAGCATAATTTTCTTAGTTGAATATTATAGACCATTTCCATGATTAAAAATACCAAACGGCCGTTCCCAACTTTCTCTCCACTTCTCACTTTTCACCTCTCACTTCTCACCCCCACCACTTCCCCTTGCCATCCCCACCGCTTGCCCGTAAAATCACCACACAACCAATTACCATTCCGTAGGTCAATTTTATAAAATTGACCAACTGCTTAAGGATGATTTCATGGACGCAGACGTAACCAAACGCGCTGAGCAAAAAAAGGCGCTGGAAAATATAAAAAATGGCCTAGCCACGCGCGTACGCATCATGGCTAATCAGGACTGCTGCCCGACCTGCCGCGCTACGGCAGGCGCTTATGAGTTCGACGAAGTGCCCGAGCTCCCCTTAGAAGGCTGCTCACATCCTGATGGCTGCCGCTGCTTTTACGCGCCCGTGCTGGACATGTTTGGCCCGTAAATGTAATTAGGTAATTTGGTAATTGAGTAATTAACTGTATCAATTACTAAGTTACACAATTACCCAATTGCTCCCCTCGCATGTCCTTTCGCCCATCCCTTTGCCTCCTAATGCTCCTGCTCTGCCTGGCAGCCTGTGGGGGCAGCGTCGAGCCTACCCCACCCCCGCCGACCCTTAGCGCCCAGGCCCAACTGGGCAAACAAGTCTTCTCGCGGGACTGCGGGGCCTGCCACAGCACCACGCCAGACACGGTTATCGTCGGCCCTTCACTGGCAGGCATTGCCAGCCACGCAGACAGTCGTGTTGAGGGCCAGGACGCCTACACTTACCTGCTCACTTCCGTCATGCAGCCGGAAGCCTACCTGGTGGAAGGATTTGAAAACCTCATGCCTGCCTCACTCAGCAAGCAGCTTACCGGTGAAGAATTGGACGCCGTCATTGCCTATCTGCAAACGCTGGAATAGGCAATTGGCAAACAGTCTTTGAAAACAGATTGCGGTTAATTTTTGAAGGAGAATCCCATGCCCACTGCTTTAAAATGGCTCGTTCGTATTATTGGTGCGCTGGTTGCCCTGCTGTTGATTGTGTTTGTCGTTGCCGCCGCCATGCCCGCCCAGTCGGACCCCGATGTGGGTGATGATCATGGTGCTGGCGCCAGCAGCGTGCAGCCGTCTTACACTGGCCTGCAGCGCGAATTCCCTCCGCTCAACGAAACGGCCGCAAACCCCACCACAGATGCCAAAGCCGAACTGGGCCGCCTCCTTTTCTTTGATCCCATTCTCTCAAACAACAACGATATTTCTTGCGCCACCTGTCACCAGCCAGACCTGGGCTTTGCCGACGGCCGTATCACAGCCATCGGCCCAAACGGTGTGGAACAGGTGCGGAACACGCCCAGCCTATGGAATGTTGGCTATGCGCAGAATTTGTTTTGGGACGGCCGTCTCGATTCCCTGGAAGCCCAGTCCAACATCCCCCTCACCCATCCAGACGAAATGGGCGTGGGCGATACCGCTGCTTTGGTCACTGAAGTAGCCGCCATTCAGGAATACGAGGCACTGTTTAACGCCGCGTTTGATGACGGTGTGTCCCTGGCCAACATCGAAAACGCCCTGGCCGCATTCCAGCGCACGCTGATCAGCAACGACAGCCCGTTTGATCAGTACGCCGCAGGTAACGTCGATGCCCTCACCCCCAGCCAGCGGCGCGGTCTGGCGCTGTTCCGCTCTGGCGCCACCCGCTGCTTTGAGTGCCACACTGCCCCCACCTTCGCCAGCGACACCTTCCGCGTGGTCGGCGTCCCCAGCGATGATCCGGGGCGCGCAGGCGTGGTCGATAACGGCTCTGAAGGGGCGTTCAAGGTTCCGACGCTGCGCAACATTGCCCTGACAGCGCCCTACATGCACAATGGCTCGCTACAAACGCTGGAAGCAGTCGTTGATTTTTATGCCGACGGCGGCGGCCGTATTCATGGGCAGGAAAATGTGGACGTGTTTGTGCAGGGCTTTGAGCTCACAGACCAGGAGCGGCTGGATTTAGTCGCCTTTCTGTTTGCATTGACGGATGAGAGCGGGATGCCGGAGATACCCACGGCCGTTCCCTCTGGCCTGCCCGTGATTGCACCGGTAGAAAATCCGGCACGTGCCGAGGTAGCAGCGCACAATGTGGGTGGCGAGACGGGCATTGAGCTAGACGACAGGGACCCACTGACAATTACCGTACAGGAAGGGGAAAGTGTGCAAACGGCCGTTGACCGGGCCCGCCCAGGTGATGTCATCGAAGTGCCCTACGGCACCTATCATGAGCGCGTCGTCATCGACATCAATAACATCACGCTGCGGGGCATTCCCAACGAGGCGGGCCAATGGCCAATCTTTGACGGGCAGGGCGAACTCACCGAGGCTGTTATTGCCTCCGGCAACAACTTTACCGTGGGCAACCTGCACGTGCGCAACTATACCGACAACGGCATTTTGGTCGAAGGCGTCACGGGCGTTCATTTCCACGATATTTTTGCCGAGAACGTCGGCACCTACGGCGTCTACCCCGTGCGCAGTACCGACGTGCTGGTTGAACGCGTAGAGGTCACCGGCGTGGACGATGCTGGAATTTATGCCGGACAGTGTGAAAACGTCATCGTGCGCGACAGCGTGGTTTACGGCAACGTGCTGGGGATTGAGCTAGAAAACACGCTTAACGGCGAAATCTACAACAACCACGCCTACGACAACACCGTGGGCATCTTTGTGGTGCTGCTGCCCCAGCTTACCTCCAAAATTTCGGCCAACACGCTGGTTTACGACAACATCACGGAGTCCAACAACCACGCCAACTTTGCCCCACCTGGAGCCATGGCTGAGATTGCTCCGTCCGGCGTGGGCATTTTGCTCCTGGCCACAGACAGTGCCGAGGTGTACAACAACGTTATTCGCGACAATAAGACCACCGGCGTGGCCGTCTTCAGCCTTACCAGCACGGGCGCCTTCGACATAAACGAGGTGGACGTCGGCCCGCTGCCGGAGAATAACTGGATTCACGACAATACTTACGAGAACAACGGCTACGATGCCGATCCGTTTGTAAAGGATTTGGGCATTCCCACGGCCGATATTTTGTGGGACGGCACGGGCATGAACAACCGCTTCAACGAGGAAAACGCCACGGCCTTCCCGCCCCTGGTGCCCGGCGACGGCTGGCCCAACTTTGTGCGACGCGGCTACACCAACATTCTTGGCTTTTTGGTAAGCCAGCTTCTCTAAACCTGTAGCCGCGGTTTCTTACCGCGCAAAATCTACGCGGTAAGAAACCGCGGCTACTTTTATTGTGGAGATAGAGCAGCCACGCCCCAGAATGGACCGGGGCAGTTGACTTTATTTTCAAAGAAACGATAGTCGGCGGACGTTTTCTCCTCGCCCGGCAGCGTCACCTCGTCGCCAATGGCAAACATTACCGCCTCGACACCGTCCTTACGATACACAATTTGCAGCGGGTCAACATCCTCATTCGGCCAAACATCCGGTGGCCAAAAGATAGTGTACCCATCTACTTGAAAGCAGCCATCTTCAAAAGCAAGCATGCCGCTGAGGCTGCCTTCATGAGCCGCAGCTTTGGACTGAAAATAGTAAACACCCCCACTGCCCGAACCTACTGGCTGTAGGTAGATATCAGGAATGGTCTGCTCAGAGATTGTTTCAATTTCACCTAATATCCAGAAAGGGCCGGAGCAACCTTCGGGCATCTCCAATTCGCTGAAGCTGCTGCTTTCACCGCCGCCCATCCGGGTCCATTCTCCCACCTGCCCAACCGATTCTCCATCGCCATTTACCACCGTAATTTGCTCATCGTTAATTTCCAGCGAGAAATCATAGTGCCAGATTACGATTGGGGCTTCCGATGGGGGAACGGTTTCATGCTGCACGCGCAGGCAGCCATTGTCGTCCAGAATAAGCGTGCCCTCCAGCAGCGCAGCCATGCCACCCACGGCCGGCGCCTGACGTGGAAAATAGATTGTCTGCCCACCTGGCCCAGTATATTCGTCTAGACCTCCAGCATTGCTCAGGGGAATGTTGTCGGGGTCGATAGCCTCTACCATCACCATCGGTGGCAGCTCATGGCCCGCCTCTTCCACTGCTTCCAGGAACAGCTCAGGATTGCCAACGGTCAGGAAAACCTGATTTTCCATGACGTCTACGCCACCAGCAATAGACATTGGCTCAAGCTGGGCCACGATGTCGAAGGCTTGCTGCTGGGCGGCTTCGAGTTCGGCAAGCGTGTACTGAACGCTGCGAAGTTCGATGACGTCGGCCATGGCAGGATACGTTTGAAGATACGGCCGTATCACCTCCGCCCCGTCCTCCCC
>JBHIWP010000036.1:0-27467 GCA_041987425.1 Promineifilaceae bacterium (SeqCode)
GTTATTCGCTGGGTCTACACGGGCGAGCCGGAACCCCAGCGCATTATGGATTCTTTGCTTCCGGTATTGTTGAGGAGTGTGGGATTTGAAAGACGAGAAAATAGAGATTAGCGATTGGAGATTGGAAGAAGATAGAGCTCCGGACTCCAGGCTCCAGTCTGCCGCAAACGGCCGTCTCATCTCAGTCTCCATGCCAGCGCCAGGGGTGGATACGGCCGTTTTCCTCCAACAGGCACTGGGTCAGGAACGGTTTTTCTGGTCCGAAGCCAACGGCGGTCTAACGCTGGCTGGCTTCGGCATTGCCGCCGATCTGTTTGCCTGGGGGCACGAGCGCTTCACGCAGATCCAGCAGCAAGCACGAAACCTGTTCGGTAGCGCAGTGGTTTACAATGGCAACCAGCCTTTGGCCGGGCCCCGCCTCTTCGGCGGCTTCGCCTTCAGCGAAAATTTCACTCCGGACAATACCTGGTCGATCCACTATCCAGCCCAGTTCATTCTGCCCCACTACCAGCTATCCCAACAAAACGGCGAAAGCTGGCTCACGCTCAACGTCGTCCTGCCTGAAGATGAATCGCCCGAGCCGCTCTTGCCCGAACTCAAAGCCGCACTGGCTGCAAGGCTGGAAGCGATTTTGACGCAAGGGCGCAAAGAGGCAAAGAAAGGCAAAAAGGATCTTGAAAAGCGAAAGCCTGAAACAATTGATTATCCCATGTCTTACGCAGACTGGGAAGCGATGATCTGCCACGCCACGCAGACAATGCGCAGCGGGCCGTTGAACAAGGCCGTGCTCTCCCGCGTCTGCGAGATTCGCTATGCGCAAAAGGTGGACGTCGATGGCGCGCTGGATTACCTGAACGAGCAGTACCCAGACTGCTATCGCTTTTTGTTCGAACCACGACCGTTTCATGCCTTTTATGGTGCTACCCCCGAGCTCATTGTGGGCGTGAACGGTCGTTCCCTGCACACCATGGGGCTGGCTGGCTCAATCGGTCGGGGCAAATCCCCGGCTGAAGATGCTGCCCTGGCCCAAGAACTGCTCAACTCCGCCAAAAACCAACATGAGCACGGCCTCGTTGTTGAATCTATACGGCGGCGGCTGGCGCCATTAAGCAACCAGCTAACCATTCCAGACCAGCCCAGCGTCCTCCAACTGGGCTACATTCAGCATCTGTTCACCCCCATTCAAGCAACCCTGCGGCGCGCCGAGGGCGTTCTGCCCATTCTGCAAAATCTGCACCCCACCCCGGCGCTGGGCGGCCAACCGCGCGAGCTGGCCATCCCCTTCATCGGCAAGGCCGAACCCGTGCCGCGCGGCTGGTACGGTGCGCCTGTCGGCTGGCTGGACCACAATCTCGACGGCGCGTTTAGCGTCGCCATTCGCTCGGCCATCGCCCAGGACCGCCGCGTCTGGCTCTATTCCGGCGCAGGCATCGTCGCCGACTCCGACCCACAAGCCGAGTGGGAAGAAACGGAGTTGAAGTTTCGGCCGATGCTGGAAGCTCTGGGAATTGTGAATGGTTAATTGTAAATTGTTAATGGTTAATGAAATTGAAGGAGATTCTAAAGGTGGCTAGAGGACAAGACATAGAAGACAGATTGATTGCGTTTGCGGTGAGAATTGTGACGCTTTGTGATAATTTGCCAAGTTCACGCACCGGGAACCATTTTGCCGGACAGTTACTTCGCAGCGGCACTGCACCTGCTGCCCACTATGCCGAAGCCCGAAACGCAGAAAGCAACCGAGATTTCATTCACAAAATGAAACTGGGCTTGAAAGAGATGAACGAATCCAGAATCTGGCTCTGTATTTTAATGGAAGCCAAAATCATGTCTGCGCCTCGACTTAAGGAACTATATCAAGAATGCAGAGAACTGTGCCGAATTTTTGGAGCCAGCATTAGCACTGCAAAGGCGAAACGAGCTGCAAATAAATGACCAGTAACCATTTACCATTAACAATTAACCATTTACCATTAAAAAATCCCAATTTGCGATTGGCGGCAATCTTCGTGGACGGCCTTGTACGCGCGGGGTTAACGGCCGTTGTCATTTCCCCGGGATCGCGCTCTACGCCGCTGACGCTGGCATTTGAGGCACATCCTCAGATTGAAACATATGTGCATCTAGATGAGCGGGGCGCGGGCTTTTTTGCACTGGGTCTGGCAACTGCTTGCGATAAACCGGTGGCGCTGGTGTGTACCTCAGGAACGGCCGTAGCCAACTACCTGCCCGCCATCGTCGAAGCACAGATGAGTCAGGTGCCGCTGCTCGTGCTGACAGGCGACCGCCCGCATGAGCTGCGCCACAGCGGAGCCAACCAGACCATTGACCAGGTAAAGATTTTTGGCGAGCAGGTACTCTGGTCCGTAGACATGCTGCTGCCAGAGGCCGATCCGCCGGAAGTGGCTCTAAGGCACGCACACACGACGGCCGTTCGCGCCTACGCCACCGCTAACGGCCTGCGTAAAGGGCCGGTGCACGTCAATTTTCCCTTTCGCAAACCGCTGGAGCCGGAAAGCAAAGAGCAGTATTTGGAAATCAGTAAACAGTATTCAGTAGTCAGTAATCAGTTCACAATTCATAATTCACAATTCACTATTCACAATTCTGAGCGCGGCGTTCTGCTGCCAACTTCTGATCAGCTGGCGTGGCTAACGACCGTATTCAGCCAACTACCACATGGCCTCATCGTTTGCGGCCCTCGCTGCCCCGGCGGCGATTTTCCGCAAGCAGTCATAGAATTGGCAGAGCATAGTGGCTACCCTATCCTGGCTGATCCTCTTTCTGGGGTTCGATTTATTAACCGCGGCGAGGCAGAGAGCGCGGAGAAAAAAGAATCTATTCAATCTGCGAAATCTGTTGATAAAACAATTATCAGCGGTTACGAGACTTTTTTGCAGCGCGATCCTGGCTGGCCGGAACCGGAAATTATTGTGCGCTTTGGCGCGGTGCCTACCAGCAAATGGCTTAACGCCTACCTGGACAAAATCGAACCGGCAGTGCGGCTGCACATCCGCGAAAGTGGCGTCTGGGCCGACGACAGCCACCGCACGACGCATTTTTTGCAGCTAAACGAAACGGCCGTTTGCCAACAGCTGCTTCAGGCACTGCCAAAACGGGATAACAACGCCTGGCTGGATACCATAGGCCACACCGAGCAGGCCACCCAAAATGCGTTGCAGGCGACCCTGGCCGATAGATTTTTCGACGGTGCGATTGTGGCCGACATTGCGGAACTGATCCCCCAAGGCAACCTTTTGTTCATGGGCAACAGCTCCCCCATTCGGCATTTGGACCAATACGGCCGTGCCCGGGCCAGACAGATCACCGCCTACGCCAACCGCGGCGCCAGCGGCATCGATGGCAACCTGGCCACCGCCCTGGGAATGTACGCCGCCAGTGGTCAGCCGCTTGTGGCCGTTGTGGGTGACATCACCTTCTTTCACGACATGAACAGTTTGCTCTTGATAAAAAGCTTAACGCAAAGACGCAAAGGCGCAGAGGAAAAAATTGTAGAAAACCCCGCGCTCTCCGCGCCTCCGCGGTTAGAAAAAAATCTTACCATTGTGCTGCTGCATAACGACGGCGGCAGCATTTTCAACCGGCTGCCCATCGCCCAAATTGACCCGCCCTTTACCGAGCTGTTCCTCACGCCCCACGGTCTCGACTTTGAACCGGTTTGTCGCATGTTTGGCCTGGACTATGTTCGCGCCGACAGCCGCAACGAATTCCGCACTGCTTTCCGTGCCAGCATGCAAGACAGCACACCACGCGTCATCGCAGTGCATACGGATAATCGGCAGGATGAAGCCATCCGGCGTGAGGTCAACCAGGCGGTGCTGGCTTCTGTGAGGAGTAATTGAGTAACTGGGTAATTTAGTAATTAACCCGGTGTGCGGGTTTTAAACATTAACAAGTTCAGAAAAACGAAGTGGTGGCAAGCCTGTTTGCTGACAAAGCAACACGCCGAAGCAATGAGCCAGAATGAGACGCAGCCAACGTGAACACAAATGCCACGCATCGCGCGCCCAGACGGCTTTTGCTTTCATGCGATGGACTAATTGGCCAAACACCGTTTCGATGCGATAGCGCTGATGCTTGAGCAAACGTGGCCAGGGCTGTTTCTCCCGCTTGGCTGATTTGTACGGCGCCAACAATCGCAAATGCTTTTCAGCCAGTCTGGCTTGTAGTTCCGGCTTCCAGTAGTTGCGGTCAGCCAGCACGACACCAGAGACACCCTGGAGCATAAGCTCTGCCGCTTCTGTGTCGTGGAGATTGGCTGGGAGCAAATCCAGGTCACAGATGACACCGGGCCAGGCAATGCGTGCGTGGACTCGCAATCCGAAATAGGTTTGCCTGGCTACTTCATCATGACCATAGGCACTGACTTCCCGGAGACGCTTGCAGCGATTGGCCCGAGCAAAACGGCAGACAGGCAGGGGCATTGAATCCATGATGAACAGCTCTGGGTTATAGCTCAGCCATTGCAGGAGTTGGCGCCACAGCTGGACCTTCACCTACCAGAGATTGGCGCTTTGGCGCACGAAGGTTGTGCGATGAATTTGCGCCAGAGCTGGAAACCAGTGGCTGTAATGCTGTTGAAAGTAGAGAAACAATTTTTTGTCGGTGTCATGACCCAAAAAGCTGCCGACCACTTCGATTGTTAAGAGTTCGCTGTCACTGAGGGTTGGTTGGGGACCGCGACGCCTATATTTGGGTTGCGTGGCCAACCAATCATCTATGAGACAGTAAATGATGATGATAAACGTGTTAAGATTCATTTGGGTTTACTCCGTGACGCTGTGGTTTGGTCACTTTCAGTGTACGGAGTATTCCCTTTTTGTCACCCCGATAACTTGCACACGGGGTTAATTAAACAGTCCATTAAAAATTAACCATTTACAATTTACCATTAACCATTATGCACGATTGGCTACACGAGCAAGCGACCGTTTCTCCACAAAAACTGGCGCTCATGATTGATGCGCAGCGCTGGACCTATTCTGAACTCAACCAGATGGTGGGCACTGTTTGCGGCCGTTTGCAGGCCGAGGGCATTCAGCATGGCGACATTGTCGCCGCTCTGCTGCCCAACGGCCTGCCCTATGTCTGCCTAATCCACGCTCTGGCCCGGCTGGGTGCCGTCCTCGTTCCGCTCAATACCCGCCTCACCCCAACCGAACTGCGCTGGCAGCTTGAACACGTTGGGGCAAAATGGCTGATGGCCGACAAAGTCGACCCAGAATTATTAATTGAGAATTGTAAACAATTAATTGTGAATGAAAACTGGTTTCTCTCCGGAGCGTCCTTCACAATTCACAATTCACAATTTACACTTCATAATTACCAGGCCCTCGTTTTCACCTCCGGCACCTCCGGCAGGCCCAAAGCCGTGCCGCTCACCTTTGCCAATCATTTTTGGAGCGCCAACGCTTCGGCCTACAGGTTGGGAATTGACCCCAACGACCTCTGGCTGAGCGTCCTGCCGCTGTACCATGTGGGCGGGCTGTCGGTGCTGTTTCGCAGTGCTCTGTACGGCACGGCCGTTTCCCTGCACACCCGCTTCGACCTGCCAACCATTAACCATGACCTGGACACAAACCCCATCACGCTGATCTCCCTGGTGCCCACCATGCTGCACCGCCTGCTGCAAAGCCGCACCGCCTGGTCCGCCAGCCTGCGCCTCATCTTGCTGGGCGGGGCCGCCGCCACGCCGGAGCTGGTGCAGCGGGCCAACGCGCTGCCAAGAACTGTAAGCGGTAATCAGTATTCAGTAATCGGTGAACAGTATTCAGTGCCCAGCGACGAGAACATTCACAATTCACAATTCACAATTCACAATTCACAATTGCCACTTGTGGCTCCCACCTACGGCCTCACCGAAGCCGCTTCGCAGGTAGCCACCATGCCGCCCGCCGACGCCGCCCGCAAGCCCGGCAGCGTGGGCAAGCCGCTCATGTTTACCAGCCTCAAAATTGTGGACGAAAATGGTGTAGAACGGCCGTCTGGCGAAGTTGGCGAAATTGTAGTGACGGGGCCAACGGTGATGGTGGGCTATTTTGAAGAGGTGGCAAGTGGCAAGTCGCAAGTGGCAAGTGACCTGCAACCGGCAACCATTCACACCGGCGACCTGGGCTACCTGGATCCCGACGGCGATCTCTGGATTGTGCAGCGGCGCAGCGATTTGATTGTGAGCGGCGGCGAGAACGTCTACCCGGCGGAGGTGGAGGCAGTGCTGCGGCAGCATACGGCCGTAACCGAAGCCTGTGTCGTCGGTATACCGGATGCGGAATGGGGCCAGCGGGTGGTGGCAATGGTGCAGGTGGTGGAAGATACGGCCGTTTCAGCTGAGGAGCTTATCGCCTTTTGCCGCGACCATCTTGCTGGCTATAAAATCCCCCGCCATATCCGGCTGGTAAAGGAGCTTCCGTTAACGGCTTCGGGTAAAATTCACAGGAAAGCCGTCACCCAACAGATGGAATCTCCCTGAGAAACCAGTCAACAATTCAATAATAATAATGAAGCCAGGGTGAACGTCTTTTGAAACGTAGCAAAGAAAATAAGGTACAGATTGGCAGATAAAAATCTATTAAATCTGCGTAATCTGCTGATGCAATCTTACAAGCTAACATGATTGGGAGAATGAAACGCGATGAGCTATCAAGCAGCCGATGACCGGTATGAGAAGATGAATTACCGCCGCAGCGGGCGCAGTGGGCTAAAGTTGCCCGCCATTACGCTGGGGCTTTGGTATAACTTTGGCGGGGTGGACGCGCTGGAAAACGGCCGTTCCATGATCCGCCGCGCCTTTGATTTGGGCATCACCCACTTTGACCTGGCCAACAACTACGGCCCGCCGCCCGGCTCCGCCGAGGAAACCTTTGGCAAAGTCCTGGCCCAGGACCTGGCTCCGTACCGCGACGAGCTCATTATCTCCTCCAAAGCGGGCTACCTGATGTGGCCCGGACCGTACGGCGAATGGGGCTCGCGCAAATATCTGGTTGCCAGCCTGGACCAAAGCCTTAAGCGCATGGGGTTGGACTATGTAGACATCTACTACAGCCACCGCTTTGATCCCGACACGCCGCTGGAAGAAACAATGGGTGCGCTCGACTACATCGTACGCAGCGGGCGGGCGCTGTACGTGGGCATTTCCAGCTACGATGCCGAGCAAACCCGGCAGGCAGCGGCCATCTTGCGTGACCTCGGCACGCCCTGCCTCATCCACCAGCCGCGCTACAATATGTTCGACCGCTGGATTGAAGACGGCTTGCTCGACGTGGTAAAAGATGAAGGCATTGGCTGCATTGGCTTTTCGCCGCTGTGCCAGGGCATCCTCACCGACAAATACCTTAATAAGGTTCCCGAAGATTCACGTGCGGGGAAATACGGCGACGAACTGCACTGGGGCGACGAGCTCAGCCGGGATCGACTGGCGCGCGTAGCGAAGCTAAATGAGATGGCCAGGGCACGCGGTCAATCGATGGCCCAGATGGCCATTGCCTGGGTACTGCGCCATCCTGGCATGACCTCGGCCCTGATCGGGGCCAGCCGCGTAGGCCACATCGAGGAGGCCGTCGCCGCGCTGGACAATTTAGACTTTAGCAGTGAAGAACTGGCGGCCATTGAACTTATTCTTGGCTAGAGGAGTTTGATTTTATGCGAGGAGTGATTGCTGCCGGTGATGAAGCAACGGCCGCTGCCGGACAAGAAATTCTACAGGCGGGAGGGAATGCCGTGGATGCGGCCGTTGCCGCTGCCTTTGCCTCATTCATTGCCGAAGTGGGCGTCGTACACCTGGGGGGCAGCGGCATTGCCCACCTTTATGACCCGCAAAACAGCCGTTCCCACGTCTACGATTTTTTCAGCAACACGCCTGGCCTCAACGGCCGTCCACCCACGCCGCTAGACTTCCAGCAGGTAACGATTGACTTTGGCGCCACAACGCAGGATTTTTACCTGGGGCGCGCCTCGGTGGCCGTGCCGGGCAACGTTGCCGGGCTGTGCCAGATGGCCGTAGACTACGGCCGTTTGCCCCTCAGCCAACTGCTGCAGCCAGCCATCAAGCTGGCAAAAGAGGGTCTGCCCATCGCCAAATTCCAGGCCGACACCTGCACTTTATTACGGCCGCTCTATACCCACACCGCCGGGATGCGCACTATTTTCTCACCCAACGGCCGTATGATTCTGGCAGGCGACACAATTTATATTCCCGATCTTTACCACACCCTACAAACGCTGGCCCGCGAAGGCGCAGCCTATGCCCAAAATGGTGCGCTGGCCCAGGCGCTGCTGCGAGACCAGGCAGAAAACGGCGGCCTGCTTACCGCCGATGACCTGACCAGCTATCAGGTCTACAAGCTGCCCTCCATTCGCCTGCCGTACCGGGGCTACGAAATTTTGCTGCCGCCTCCCTGCTCCACCGGCGGCGTCCTGACGGCCTTTACGCTCAAGCTGTTGTCCCATTTTGAAATGCAGAAACGGCCGCACGGTTCGGCGGCCCACTTACAGCTGTTGTATGAAGTTATGGTAGCCACGAATCGGGCACGGCCGTTTTGGGAAGAGATGAGCGAGACCCTGCCGGTTGAGGCGGCAATCGGTCGTTTTTTGGATGACGAATTCATACGGCGATATGCAGCAGAAGTGCAAGACGTGTTGAACAGCCACCAGGCTACCCCTTTTGTGGCCGAACCAACCGCACCCAACAACACCAGCCACCTCAGCGTGGTAGATGGCGACGGTTTGGCGGTGAGTTTGACCACCACTGCTGGTGAGTCCGCAGGCTATGTCGTGCCGGGTACGGGCTTCATCCCCAACAACATGATGGGCGAAGCGGATTTGCACCCCAACGGCTTCCACAGCCGCCCCCCCGGGCAGCGCATCCCCACCATGATGACGCCCGTGATCGTGCTGAAAAACGGGCAAACGCGGCTGGTGTTGGGCAGCGGCGGCAGCATTCGCATCCGCAGCGCCATCATGCAGGTGCTTAGCAATCTGCTGGACTACCGGATGAGGCTGCAAGATGCCGTTAACGCAGCGCGGGTGCATGTGGAAAGTGGTGCTTTGCAGTGTGAAGCCGGTTTTGATCCTGACGCGGTGGCCCAATTGGAAGAGATGGGCTATCCGGTCAACCGCTGGCCGGTGCGCAGCATTTACTTTGGCGGGGCGCATTCTGTCTCTCGTACGGAAGACGGCCGTCTGGTAGCCGCTGGAGACAATCGACGGGGTGGGGCAACGGCCGTAGCCTAAAGCTGTAGACAAACAGAGCTTGTCCGGTATAATGGACGTCTATTTTTTATACTGGACAACCTTAATGAGAGTGTAGGCTGTCTAACTTTCACTCTCGGCTCTTTTTTGTCTATGGACTATTCAAAACAGGTTCCGGCTGCGGAGCGCACGCTGAACATTTTGGAGGCCCTGAGCAGCGCGGCTGACGGGCTGACTGCCAACGAGCTGCTGAACCGGCTGGATGACGTGTCGCGCAGCGGGCTATTTGCCTTGCTAAACACGCTCAAGGCACGCAGCTATGTGGAGCAGAGCGACAGCCGGGGAAAGTACCAGCTTGGCCCGGCATTATGGGCGCTGCTGCCGCAAAAGTCGCCGGGGTTAGAGCCACTCATAGGCGCTTTTGACAGTGAAATGGCGCATGCCGATCTGCCAGAAACGGCCGTGCTCCTCTGGCTAGATCGGCAAGAAACGGTGCTGCTGGCACAGCGTGAAGGCGCACAGCGCGTCCGGGCCGTGTACCGGCTGGGACAACGAGATGATGCAGAAAGCAGCCCCGGTGGGCGGCTGCTGCTGGCTGGCTTGCCAAACAAGGTGGCGCAACAAACGGCCGTTTTCAACCAGTTTCACAACGAAGGCGCCGCCACCCAGGAAACGGCCGAAACAATCGATATTGCTTGCCCCATTTGCGCCGATGGCGTGCAGCCGGTGGCGGCCTTGCAGGTGAGCCTGCCCACGTTCCGCAGCATGCCAGAGACAGTTGCCCGGCTGAAAAAGCAGCTACAGCAAGCAGCAGCACGCATTTCTTACCGCCTGGGGGCGGCGGTTTACCAGCCCTATGGCTGGGCCAGTGGCGAGCCTATCGGCCCAAACCGCACTCTAATTCAATCCGAAATTGAGCATTTTTTGCAGGGGCCGTGGAGCGCCCGGCTGGCCTGCGTGCGGGCCGACGGCACGCCACACGTGCTGCCGCTGTGGTATGAATGGGACGGCCGTTACTTTTGGCTGGCGGCTTCACCAGGGGCGCAATGGAAGCAAGTTGTAGAGGAAACCGGCCACGTTTCGCTCACAATCGACGAGCCGTGGCCGCCGCTGCGGCGCGCATTTGTGGTGGGCCAGGCAAAACTGGTTGATGAGTTGCAGGTTCCGGGCGGGTTGGCCGGGCTGCGGCAGCGGCTGGCGGTTCGTTACCTGGGCCAGGGCGCAGGCCAGCAGCCAGAGCTGTGCCAGACCGATGGCTGGCACGCGGTGCAGATCACGCCGCAGCGCATCAGCGGCCAACAGGGGTTGGGGCGGGCATGAAGTCGATGGATATCCAGGTGCGGCAGGTGAGTCACCGTTACGCAGCGACCCACGCCTTGCAAAATATCAACCTGTCGATCCAGCCAGGTGAATTTGTCAGTCTGGTTGGCGTCAGCGGCTGCGGAAAATCCACCCTGATGCGCTTAATAGCCGGGCTGCAACTGCCTACGCAGGGAACGATTATACTAAACGGACGGCCGCCGGAGTCCGCCCGTGCGGCCAAGCAAATTGGCTGGATGGCACAGCAGGCGGCGCTGCTACCCTGGCGCACCGTGCGGCAAAACGTGCAGCTGGCACAAAAAATTAATTCGCAAAATGGGGCAACGGCCGTTCCCCGACCGGACGACTTGCTCAAAATGGTTGGACTGGCTGACTTTGCCGACGCCTACCCGCTCACCTTGTCTGGCGGGATGCAGCAGCGGGCGGCGCTGGCGCGAACACTGGCTACGGGTGCGGCCGTGTGGCTGATGGACGAGCCGTTTGCCGCCCTGGACGAGCTGACGCGAGAGCTGCTGGCGGCAGAGCTGCTAAACATTTGGCAGGCGTTTCGGCCCACGGTGCTGTGGATTACCCACAATTTGCATGAAGCCATTCGCCTGTCTGACCGCATCGTTGTGCTGACGCCCCGCCCCGGCACAATTGCTGGAGAATTAAGCGTGCCGCTGCCGCGCCCACGCGATGACACGAGCATGGCGTTTCAGGAGTTGCTGCGCCAGGCACGCGCCCTGCTGCGCCAGGAGAGGCACCATGACCAGCAGTAAACTCGCCAATGAACGTACCTTCGGGCGGCAGCCCCAAAACCAAGCGCTTCAGCGCCACTGGCAGCAATGGACCGGTGCTGGGCTGCTGTTTAGCGTGCTGCTGCTCTGGGAAGCAGTCGTGCGCCTTACCGACACGCCAGCCTATTTGTTTCCCGCGCCAACGGCCGTTTTCAGCTACCTGTTCTCCCATTTGGGCGATTTGCTGCTGGCGGGCGGGGTAACGCTGCTGGAGGCGGTGGCAGGCCTGGTGTTGGGAACGGCCGTGGGTCTGGCGCTCGCCGTGCTCATCACCTTCTGGCAGCAGCTAGAGCAGGGCGTTATGTCCCTGGCAATCCTCATCAAATCGACGCCCATCATCGCTATCGCGCCCATTCTCACAATCTGGCTGGGTTTTGGCCCGGCGCCCAAAGTGATCGTCACGGCGCTTCTTACCTTCTTTCCGGTGCTCATCAATGCGCTCACGGGCTTTCAGTCGGTCGATGGCGCGCTGCTGGACTGGCTGCACTCGCTCAACGCCTCCCCTCAAGAGATTTTTATTCAGGCAAGGTGGCCTGGAGCACGGCCGTATCTGTTTGCCGCCTTGCGGGTTGTGGGGCCGCTGGCGCTCATCGGCGCGGTGGTGGCCGAATGGATGGGTGCGTCCAGCGGCCTGGGGCGCACCATGTGGCTGGCCTACACCAATCTGAACATGCCCGCCCTGTTCGCCGCCGTTTTTATTCTTACTGGCTTGAGTACGGCCGTTTACCAAAGCATCGTCTGGCTGGAAAAGCGGCTGCTGTTCTGGCAATGATTTTGCAACCCATTACCGGGCAAGAGCACATCTTTTTGGAGTGGTGAATTGAAACGAATTCAGCTATTTTTTCTACTATTGATCCTTTTGTCCGCCTGCCAGGCCAGTCCCTCTTCCTCAGAATCACTACGCGAAATAACCTTTATGGCGGGTTTTCGGCCGCAGGCCAATTTGCCGTTTGTGGGGGCGTATGTTGCTCAGGAAAAAGGCTTTTTTGCCGATGAGGGTCTGGCCGTTACCATTGAACATTCGGCTGGCGGCGGTGAGCACCTCCAGCTTTTGGCGGCTGGTGAGGTGCAGGTGACCACGCAGGATGCGGCCGTATTGCTACAGCGCCGTGCCGATCCTGGTCTGCCGCTCGTCTCCATTGGGCTGATCGGCCAGCGCGGGCAACAGGCGTTTTTGGCGCTGGCAGAGAGCGGCATAGGCTCCCCCGCCGACTGGGCCGGGCACAGCATTGGCTTCAAGGGCACGCCCCCACCCGATCTGTTTGCTATCCTCGCCGCCCACGGCCTGACAGAAAATGACGTAGAGCTGGTCAACGTCGGCTTCGACCCCCGCACTCTTACGGAAGGATTGGTGGACATCTACCCGGTTTTTAAGTCGAATGAACCGAATCTGATTCGCGGCTGGGGATTTGAGGTGGTCCAGTGGGAAGCCGCTGACTATGGCGTGCCGACGCTGGGGTTGGCCTACGTCACTACCGAAGAAATAATCGAATCAGACCCGGAGCTGCTGCAAGGCTTCATGAACGCGGTGCTGCGTGGCATAGCCTATGCCCAGGAAAACCCTGAAGAGGCCGTAGAAATTGTGCTGCAGCATACAGGGGAAGACGCCGATGCCGACCACATGCGCTTTATGCTGGAAAGCGAACTGGCGGATGCGGCCTCGCCCGACGGCTTTGGCTGGCAAACCGAAGCACAGTGGCAGGCGCTGGCCGATATGCTGCAAACGTATGAATCGCTTCCAGAAGGTGTGGATGTAACGGCCGTTTTCACAACCCAATTTTTAAAATGAGCAACGCTGATTAAGATCAGCGCGTATTGCGCAACCAGACCCGCCAGCGGCGACGGCGTGGAATGCGCCCGAGACGCTGCACCGCCAACATGGCGCTTAGCAAAATAAAGCCACCGCCAGCAAACTGCAAGGGCAGCAAACGCTCACCCAAAAACCAGAACGACCACAGAATCGCCAGTAGGGTTTCAACCGGCAGCAGCAGAGCATACTGCCCACTGCCAATCGTCTGAATAGCGCGAAACATGGCCCACCAGCCAAAATAAGTGCTCACCACCGAAATGATGAGCAGCATAGCCCAGCCCAGCCAGCTTGGCCGGGTCCACGGCAGTCCCTGTGTCAGCCAGAGCCCGGTAATTGACAGCCACATCCCAGCTAAAACGTAGAGCGTCACCGTGCGCGTGTCGTGGGTGGGCAAAAACCGCTGCACCAATGTGATTTCCAACGTAAAGCCGACAATGCCGCCCAAAACCAGCAGCACGCCGCCCAGGTCCACCTGCCCACCGGGGCCAATAAGCAAATACACGCCCAGCAGGCCCAACCCCAGGCGAACCCACTGGCGGTAGCTGAATTTTTCCCCCAGGAAGGCCAGCGTTGCCAGCACAAAAAGAGGGCTCAGGGCAAACAACATGGTAGCCACAGAAGAGTCCAGCCGCCGCAGCGACCAGAAAAAGCCGACGGCCCCCAGTCCGTTAATAATGCCTGCTAGCCCGGCCACCCAAAACCCCCGCCCATCGATGCGCAGCGTTTGGGGCGCCGTATAGGCCATGGCCAGGGCCAGCAGCAACGCCGCCAGCCCAAAGCGTAAACTTAATATTGCTGTCGGATGAAAACCTGCTTCCAGAGCGGCTTTGCCCAGAGGTGTTACCAGACTAAATACCACCGTAGAAGCAATGGCCAGGAACCAGCCAGTCCAGTGAAAGGAACGTTGCGTGTTTTGGTCCATAAAAAGAATTATGAAATGTGAATAATGAATCGTAAATTGTGAATGAGGTATTGCTCTGGGAGACAATTAAAAAGTTTCACGATAGAGCATTTCCATCTGGTCGCGGGTGATGGCTCGCGGGTTGGTGGTCCAGTTGAGATCAATGATGGCATTATCGGCTAGTACTGGGAGCATGTCCTCGGTAACGCCGACGTCGCGCAGGCGCAGCGGCAGGTCGATGTCCATCATGAGCTGGCGCACGGCCGTTACCGCCCGTTCTGCTTCTTCTCGCAAGGTACCTCGCGCGGCTGCTGGGTCCAGCGCCTGGGCAACCTGAGCATAGCGTGCCAACGCGCCGGGCAGGCTAAACTGCATCTGAGCCGGTAGCATCAGGGCGCAGGCCAGGCCGTGATGCACGTTGGCAATGCCCGAAAGCTGGTGCGCCAGCGAATGGCAAGCCCCCAGCCAACGAGAGCTAATGGCAATGCCCCCCAGCATCGAAGCCAGCATCATTTCCTCACGCGCCTGCCGGTGGCCGGGTTGGGCAACCGCCAGCCGCAGATAACGGCCGATCCGACCAATGCCGTCCAAAATCAGCGGGTCCAGGGCAATGGGCGCTGCATTGGTAGAAACATAGGCCTCGATCAGGTGCGTCAGCGCGTCCATGCCGGTGGCGGCCGTGAGGCGTGGCGGCAAGGTCAGGGTCAGCGCCGGGTCGATGAGAGCCACAGTCGGCGTGGTGGCCGGGCCGCCAATGCCCATTTTTAGCTTGCGTGCTTCATCGGTGATCACTGCCCAAGGGGTAACTTCGGCGCCGGTACCTGCCGTGGTGGGGATGGCAATCATGGGTGGCATTTGGGGCACGGTGGGCAACGGCCGTACTGCATCCCCCAGCAGCAAGGCATATTCAGCACACTTGGCACCTACCGGTCCTCCTGCCAGGATGCGCACAACTTTTGCCGCGTCAATCGGGCTACCACCGCCCAGGGCAATAATTAGCTCAGCGCCACTTGCTTTAAACTGGGTAGCAGCCGTATCTACGGCCGTTGTCGTCGGGTTGGGCGGCGTCTGATCAAACAGCGCAACATCCAGCCCAGCCGCAGCCAGGGCGTCCAGCACCGGCTGGAGCAAGCCCGCAGCCACAATCCCGGCGTCCGTAACTAAAAACACCTTTTTTGTCGCGCCCAGATTTTTTGCCTGGGCACCCACCAGATTCGCAGCGCCAAAACCAAACTGCGTTTGTCCAGGCCAGTAGTATGTTGCCACTGTGCTCATTTTCACTCCTACTTAGTCAGCCGGACACAGGTAAAATATTTGCAAGACCTAGCCAAGCTGTTGATTTTTAATTTATTGTTCGCGGATGTAGATGATAAACGGCCGTTTGCCATACAAAGAGTAGAAATGCCGTACCGGATCAAAGTTATGCCGTTCCCACACCTTTTGCGCCCGCCTGTTAAACTGGGCAATGGTGACGCGCAAGCGAGGTGGATTGAACTTTTGCAAGGCAAAATCAATGGCCGCTCCGGCAAACACGTGGCCCAATCCGCGCCCTGTGCACTGTGGATGAACGCCCATACCAATGTCCACCGCCGGTGCTTTATAATCGCCACCCGCAACCTGTCCATCCGAACCAAAGCTGCAAAAGCCAGCCAGCTCGCCAGTGGATTGGCGCTGCATTGCCTGAAAGTGATAGTGCGGCCGTAAAAAGTAATCGATGGCTTCAGCCAGCTCAACCGGATTGGCCGTTGCGCTGCCCATGTCGTAAATGTCATAGGGCGGTTCGTAGCGCCAGGTAAGAATTTGGCTCACGTCGTCGGCGGTGATGGGGCGCAGCAGCAGCTGCCACGTCTGCAATGTACTAGACATAGGCCTCCAGGCCCCGCTGCAGCGCCAGCTCATCCCCGTTTTCAATGCCGTACAGCGCTTCGAACAAGGCAAATGTGCCCTTGTAAAAGCGGATGCGCGGCCAAAATCCGTGAACCGCCGGGTAGTGGGCGGCCACTTCATTTACAAACGATTCACCATAGGTGAGCAGTCCGGCCACGTCAAAAGCAGGATCGCCCAGAACGGTGAAGCCAAAGTCAATGATGCCGCTCATCTGCCGGGTAATCGGATCGTGCAGCAGGTTGCCTGTGCCAAAGTCGCCGTGGCGCAGCACCGGCTCAAACTGGTATTGAGCGGGGTCATTGAGCACGCTTTCAAAGTGATGAGCCACGCTCTTGCAGGCATCCAGCCGCATGTAGGGGAACAGCTTCGTTTGGATACGGCCGTACACATCCCACCACTCTTCTTCCGTATCGCTCACCGGCAATGGCTCATCTACTATCAGCTCACGAATAGGCACAGCGTGAAGCGCCTGCAAAAAATGAGCAATCTGGGCAGCTACGACCGTCTGGTCGCTGATTTTGGCAAAAGCTTTAGGCATGAGTGGCACGCCAGGAATGAGCCGGTAGCCCATGAAGGCCCGACCAACCTCTGGATTTTGGAACTGAACGTAAATTGGATTGGGAACCGGCAGGGGGAGATAAGGCTGAACGGCCGTCAAAATCTTCGTTTCCAGCGCCAGCTGCTCAATACCTCCCTCAAAACGGGGAAAACGAAAAATGGTATCTCCGTTCACCAGCAGGACATGATTATATTGCCCCTCCTGGTTGAAAACGGCCGTTTCTACCACAAAATCCGGGTAGGCAAGCTGAATCGCTTCGATGAATGATTGTGTGGCGTCCATAAGGGCATAAGTTTGCCACGACTTTGTAAATACGTAAAGGAAATTAAGACGGCCGGAGGCGCTCTGCTAAATCGCGCAGCTGTGCGTAGCTGATGGGCTTCATCAAGACAAAATCAACCTCAGCGCGCAGGGTTTCGGCCAGCCAGGCGTCGGCGGTTGTTAGCATGACGATGCTGTTTTGCAGGCGGTTCTCCTGGTGAATAGCGCTTAGCACCTCGCTGCCGGGAATGTCCGGCAAATGCAAATCCAGCAGGATAAGCGTTGGGGTAGTCGTGGGGAGAAGATTGAGGGCAGTACGGCCGTTCACCGAAACAACCGCTTCAAAACCAGCCGCCTTTACCGCTTCGGAAAAGATATCGGCCAGCTTGGCATCATCTTCCACAATTAAGGCAATTGGCTGCACTATCCCACCAGCTCCGCAACAGGATGTAGCGGCAAGGTCACAATGAATGTTGACCCTTGGCCCACAATGCTGTGTACCTGCACATCACCACCCATCAACGTGGTCAACTGCCGCACAATCGACAAGCCAAGCCCAGAACCTAACTTTTGCTTATCGCCGGACAGCTGCCAGAATGGTTCAAAAATTGTTTTGTGGGCAGATTCAGGGATGCCAATGCCCGTATCGGACACCTGCAACGCCCATTTATCTGCACCAGAAGGGTAGATTTTAACATCAATCGTGCCTTCATTGGTAAATTTGATGGCGTTTCCCAACAGGTTTGTCAAAATTTGGCGCAGCCAATAACGGTCGCCATAGATCTGCGTGGGCATTTCTGGCGCGATGCTGCTGTGCAAGGTCAGGCCCTTGGCCTCAACCAAAATCTTGACTAGCTCACCTACCTCCACGACAAGCTCAAGCAGAGCAAAAGGCTGTGAATTTAATTTAAACTTACCGCCTTCCAGGTGGGCCTGATTCAGCATATTGTCTACAAAGTTAAGCAAATGCCCTACGCTATCAATAATTTGAGCCGTCGCCATATGCTGTTTTGGAGAAATATCGCCATACACGCCTGCCTGAAGCATTTCACTGTAGCCCAGGATGGCATTTAGCGGCGTGCGCAGATCATGGCTTACATTCGCCAGCAGTTGGGTCTTCATGCGTGAGGCCGCCAGCGCCTCATCGCGCGCTTGCAGCAGCGCCTGTTCCTGCCGCTTGCGCACTCGAATATCGCGTACAATGCCTTGCAGCACGCGCTCGCCTGCCAGCTCAAACATTGTCACCGAAACCTCTGCTGGCATTTGCTCACCGCTTTTAGTCAGAAAATCGATCTCGAACTGTGCCACTCCCTTCTGCAGCAGCTGCTCTGTTCGCTGCCTCATTTGTTCCTGCGAATCCGCTGGATGCAGCTGGCTCAGATTCATTGTCATCAGTTCTTGGCGCGAAAAGCCTAACATTTGCTCAATTCGTTCGTTTACGTCCTGGACACGGCCGTTCCAGCCCAACAAAAAGATTCCGTCTCCAGACTGCTGAAACAAATTACCGTACTTCTGCTCGCTTTCCTTTAAGCTTTGTTCACTGCGCCGAACCTCTTCATACTGCTTCTGCGCCACATTAAACATCCGCTGCCCAACGGCAGCCAAGAAAATATACAGTATGCTCAAGAGCAGCAGCACCCCGCCCATTGCCAGCCATTGCACCCGGTTGGTCTGGGCGACCAGTTCAGTAACATCATCATACACTTCAAACACGCCCACAATCTGGCCTTCATCATAAATAGGCACATAGCTGGCAAACACATCTCGATCCTCAATGGTTTGCTCAAAGGCACTAAACGTATCGCGGTGGGTCAGCTCGCTGGCAACGTTGCCTTGCCTTGCGGCCAGAAAACCGGCATTTCCCAGCTTATCTTCCCCAATTTGGCCCATTTCCGTAGAAAATACGGTCATGCCTGCCAGGTTATAGACCTTTACTTTTACTATCGAAAGATCGTTTAGTTGTGTAGTCACCAAATCATAAAGTTGAGGAATGCGCGGATCTGCCTGTAACTCTTGCGGCGCAAGGGCGGCAGAATCGGCCACCAGGGGTGCAAAAGCAGGCCAAAGTGAGTTAGAAAAAGCCTGGGTAAGCGCCTCATTTTTGCTTTCGGCTATTTCCACCAGATTAGCGCGAACCATTTGGCGCACAAACATGCCTAGCAAAATAGCAATAAAGATGAAGGCAATTAAACTGGAGAAAAAAAAGGTGCGTCGGATTTTAGTCATCGCGGTTTCCTGCCAGGCTGTTTGGGGCCTGCTGGCCACTATTTTAGCAGCAGAAATTCCTTTTTTTATATAAATTGTGTGAATAGTCCAATTCTTATCTAAATTAGTCGCCCAGGTGGGGCAGCGGGGCCGTTTTTTCGGCTGGCAGCCGGAGCACAGTAAGGAGAGCTACCAGCAAAAAGACAACGGCCGTTGCCACAAAGGTGGCGCGCAAATCAAACCAGTAAGCGATGACCGACCCAACCAACGGTGCCACCGCTCTGGCTCCGGCCACAATGGAGTTGTCGATGCCGTAGACGCTGCCCTCTTCACCTGGCTCTGTGTAGCGAGCCAGCAGTGCGCTAATGGTGGGAATAACGCCACCAACGGCCGCTCCAGCGAGCGCCTGCAAGACCAGAAGCTGCCAGGCTTCTGTAACCAGACTTTGGGGCAGAAAAAGCAGGCCAGCCAGCAGCGCGCTCCACTTGAGCACTTTGCCGTGCCCGATACGATCACCCAGGCGGCCCAGATAAACGGCCGTTACCGTGCCCGCCCCAGCCGATACGGCAATTACCAGGCCCGTAATGGTGTTTAGACGGCTGGTATCGGCCAGCAGTGTGGCAATAAACAGTGGTGCAAACGGCGTGAGCAACACCTGGCCCAAATAGGCCAAAAAGCGCAGCGTGTAGGCCAGGATTACGCCATCGGCCTGGAATACATGCTGCCAATCGGCCCAAAAGCTGCGCCTGGTCGTGGTGGTTTCCGGGCGGGGCGTAAAGCGCTCCTCCACGCCAAAAAGGACCAGCACGCCACCCACTAGCAGCAGCACCGACGTCAGTATAAAGGTCAATTGATAGCCAAACGCGTCGGCCATCACACCGCCGATAAGGGGGCCGATGGCAATGCCGGTGGTCTGGCCCATCAGCAGCAGCCCCATGGCGTAGCCACTGCGCTGGCGCGGTGCCACGGAGGCTACAAGGGCGTTTGCTGCGGCCACGGTACCGGTGATCATGCCTTGCAAAGCACGAAGCAGCACCAGCTGCTCGCCTGAGTGCACAAAGCCCATCAGCAGCATGACAACGGCGCCCCCAAACATGGCTCGCTCTACCATCAGTTTACGGCCGTATCTATCCGCCACAGCACCCCAAATTGGCGAGGCAATCATCATCGTCAGCGCCTGGGCTGAAAAGACTGCCCCGGCTAAAAACTCCACGCTCAGGGAGGTGCTGCTGCCTAGTTCAGTAACATACAGCGACAGGAAGGGGAAGATAACGGAAAAGCCAACGGCCGTAAGCAGTTGGGCCACAAACATAATGTACAAAGTGCGCTGCCACGGTTCGACAGCGCGGAGATTTTGTAGAAGACGTGAAAACATAGACAGAAGGTAATTGGGTAACTGGGTCCTTGAGAGCAGAAATTATCTAATTGCTCAATTACTCAATTACAAAGTTTATAAGGTAGTTATATCCAATTTACGGGCTGATGGTCACGGGATTATTGTAATAGTGAGGCAGTATCTGGAACCAGCTGTTGCCAATTTGCAGCGGCACGGGATTTCCCTCGGCATCAACAAAGGTAAACATGTCCGTGCGATTTTCGCGCAGCCAGGTGGCGGTATATTGCTTGCCATCGCGCAAAATAATGGCCTGTCCCTGCCCCCAAATCTGTATTTCAAGCGGCCAATCGGAGCAGATGCCATTGCTATGCGTCAGGCAAATTGATTGATCTCGTTCGTGAACGGCCGTTAACAAAATAACGTTTGCCGCGCTGATCTGCTCCCCGTTGTTGGCGTCAATTGTGGGTTCTCCATCGGCCCAACGCCAGTAACGGCCGTTGGCCGGATCGTACACCCATTCCACCAAAGTCCAGGTGTCATACGCCACCTGTACCCGGATTGCTTCCGCACCCCCAGGCGGCGGGAGGCTGCTAAACGTCATCCACGACGTAAATTCTGGCGCCTGGTCCAGCTCGTGGGCGGCAACAGCTCGCCACAAACCGGCCGGATATGCATGAAGCGTATGTTCCCACGGCTTATCTTCATCCGTGCGGTAAAATCCGGTCTCGTGAGAGCGCAAAATGCGGTCGCCAATATCGGAGCCGTGCAGCCGCTGCGACACAATGGGATGCGCCCCCGACATCGCCAAAACGGCATCATACATGGCGGGCAGTTCTTTATCGATGAGGCGGGCGCTGCGCACCGGGCCAATGTCTGGCGGTGTCTCACCATAAAAGATGGCGGTAAAGCGGGTAATGTCTGCCTCTGTTACGTGCTCGAATACTAAGTCTGCCTGGCTCAGTCCGTTTTGCGGCCGGGCATATTGTGGCGGGCTGTTGGAAACTTTGATGGCTAACGGCCGTCGCAGCAGATTTTCCGGCTCCTCCACCAGCTCGCCCGTCAGCGGGTTCCGCTCCGTGCCAAAATCATCGGCACCGGAAAGCAGCAGAGCAACCAGCGGCGTGGGCTCAACCGTTGGCACCAAAGTTACTGTGGGAAATGGTGTGGCGGTTGCGGCAGCCTCAGTTGCGGGCGCGGCAGTGAAGGTAGGCACGATGGTTGGCGTGGCCGCGGCCGCCTCTAAAGTCATTGGCGGAACGAACGTTGGCAATGGCTCCGGTTCAGCGCAGGCTGCCAGCACCAAAAGCGTTATGATAGATCCGTAGAAAGACAATTTCCGCCACATTATATTGAACATTATCCTATTGTATCTCAGGCTGCTAGAAAGTAAGGGGAAATCGGTTACGGCCGTAGCCAGGTGATATATCATTGATATATTAATTATTTGGCAGCCCCTTTATATCATGTTATCATTTACACGTTCTAATGGGAGAAGAAAATATAGCTGTCAATGTTTCCATTATGCGCAACATAATCTGAACCTGTTCATAGAGCAGCTTGCTTGGTAGAAAATAGCAGTCATGGCTCTTATCTACAATTCCCAAACGTATCCTTGCAATTTCCCCTTTACATCTATTCAGGTGTACCTTCAATGCCCCCCAAAACGCAACAATAGTTGGAAATCTTAATTTTAGATAGTGATGCTTCCACAATATTAATCTTTCTCACTCGAATGAAGGAGGTGAGGCCACCAGAAAAACAACTTAATCGCCTGATTTATCAACAAACACTGTTGACACGCAGGCAAACTGCCTCGTGACAATATCATCAAGTTTGGAGGAGATACGTGAAAACACCTCAAATCTCAAAGAAAGAGATGGAGAAAATCCATCCTGCAATCCCCAATGCCTATGAACAATTAGAACAAGGTCGTATCAGTCGCCGTGAGTTTATGCGCTTTGCTACCCTGCTTGGCATGTCTGCTGGCGTGGCCACCATTGCAGCCGCCTGTGGCGGCGGTGGCACAGCCGATGAAACTGCCACGGAAACTGATACAGAAACCGGTGGCAGCACAGATAGTGGAACCGACAGCGGCACGGAAACCGCAGCGGGTGGCCCCGTGCGCGGTGGCACCTGGCGCAGTTCAATGAACCTGCAAGGGTTGGATCACCCGGCACGCCTGTCCTGGGTGGAAGGTGCCAACATTGTCCGGCAGTTTGGCGAATATCTGACCGAGACGGGCGTCGATAACGTCACGCGGCCCTATCTGCTGGAAAGCTGGGAAGCCAATGACACCGTCGATGTATGGACCTTGAATCTCCGGCAAGGAATCAAGTTCAACAACGGTGACGATCTCACCGCTGATGACGTTATTTTTACAATGGGCGAGTGGCTCAACCCAGACGTAGGCTCCTCAATGCTAGGCTTGCTGGCCCCTGTTCTCAGCAGCATGAGCGACGTGGAAAAAGTGGATGACCATACCGTTCGTCTGCATCTGAGTCAGCCAAATATCGCTATTCCCGAATTTCTGTTTCACTATCCCGCCATCGTTTTGCACCGCAACTTCGAAGGCGACATCATCCGTCAGCCAGTGGGCACAGGTGCCTTTACGCTGGAAGAGTATGCCGAAGGTGAACGAGCCGTCTTTAAACGACGCGAGGATTATTGGCGCATGGGTGAAGACGGCCTGCCGTTACCATACCTGGATGAACTGATCTATGTATCTAGCGACAAAGATGCTGGCGTGGCTGCTCTCCAGTCCGGTCAGGTGGACACGATGTACGATCCGCGTCCATCCGATTGGCAAGCGCTTAGAGATGTAAGCGGCCTTACCGTACGCCCCGTGACAACTGCGCAGTGCCTGGTGCTGCGCATGCGCGTTGATCAAGAACCCTGGAACGATAACCGGGTACGCACAGCCTTGAAGATGTGCCAGAATCGGGAACAGATCTTCCAACTGGCCTACTTCAGCGAAGGCGAACTTTCTATTGACGCCCATGTGGCCCCTGTACAGCCCGATTACGCGCCAAAGCCCATTCCCGCATACGATCCCGAAGGCGCCCTCGCGTTAATGGAAGAATATGCGGCCGAAATGGGCATAGAGCTGCCGTTACAGGTCACGCTGGCAACTAAGAATGATCAGGCCGAGCCAGATATTGCCCAGGCGCTTAAAGAGCAGGCACTACCCGGTGGCTTTGACATTACGCTAGACATTACTGAGCCAAACGGCTACTGGTCTCGATGGACGGAGGTGCCGCTGGGTATTACTTCCTGGACCCACCGTCCGGTAGCTGTCATGCTGCTGCCGCTGGCTTACACGCAAGAAGCCATTGGCAACTGGAACGAAACGCGCTGGGTAGATGAAGAGTTCGAAGAGGTTTTGCGGGAAGCGCAGGCCACGCTGGATGTGGAAGCGCGACGCGAGCTAATGTCACGCATTGAAGACATTATGCAGGAGCGCGGACCCATTGGGAACAGCTTCTGGAAGAACATTTGGAACATTACATCAGATAAATTCCACAATGTTCAGGCTCATCCCACGGCTTATGACCTGCTGTACGAAGTTTGGAAAGATCCCGAATAGGCAGCCGTAAGCGTTAATTAGTAAGGCTCAAGGACAAGGAGTCGAGCTTTGACAGGGCTCGACTCCCTTTTTTACCAATGGGAAGGTGTAAATGGCTCGTTTCTTAGTACGCAGCGTAATTTCTACGATTGTAACTATTTTATTTGTCTCCATCGTTCTTTTTGGGCTTCTGGACGCCATTGGCACCGAACGGGTCATTAATCGTGTTTTGGGCGTGTTTGCCACTGCGGAGCAAAAAGCCTCGTTTAGAAACCAGCTTGGTTTAGATGAGCCGCTATGGATTCGTTACTCAGACTGGCTGCTGGGCAGCGACTGGCGTGCTGAGACTATTGTTGACTACGACATTGTCACTGTCCCTAACCCAACGACTGGTGAATCCCAATGGTGGGCAGGCGTGAACGGCCAGCTGATGCGCTGGCGGCTAGAGGGCGAAGATCTGGTTGCTCTCATTCGGCAAGAAGACGGCTCCACCGTGCCCGAAACGGCCAATGAATTTTGGCAAAGTGATGAGGGCGCAGAGACGTTTTGGGGCGTGGATACGTCAAATCGCGTTGTGCTCTGGCAGCGCGGTGGCGGTGAACCCGTGTATGTGCTCACAGAGGCGGGCCTGCGCCAGGAGGGTGACGGCCCGCGCGACTATATTCCCTTGCGCAAGGGCATGTTGCGACTCGATCCGGGTATTTCCTCGGAGACAAGACGGCCGGTTGCCGTGACGCTGTTGCCTCGACTACGAAATACGCTGATTTTAGCTGGCCTGGCATTTGTGTTCATAATGCCGCTGGCGCTGCTGCTTGGCATTATTGCCGGTATAAATGAGGGCAAGTTCATTGATCGCTTCATCTCGATTACCAGCTTAGCTGCCACAGCCACGCCGGAGTTTGTTACCGGCATATTTTTGATTCTCATTCTGGGCATATGGCTTGGGCTAGTGCCCGCCGTGGCGCTTTTTACCAGTGCGGACGCGGTATTTGAAGACCCAACTTTGCTCGTGCTGCCGCTGCTGACGTTAACGGCCGTTGAGCTAGGCTACATCGTCCGCATGACGCGGGCCAGCATGGTAGAGGTGATGGGTACGTCCTACATTCGCACTGCCATCATTAAGGGGATGCCGTACTGGCGCGTTGTCTTCCGCCACGCTATTCGCAATGCACTGATGGCTCCTATCACCATCATGATGCTGCACGTCAATTATTTGGTAGGCGGCGTGGTCGTCGTGGAGGCCATCTTTGGCTACCCAGGGCTGGGCAAATATATTTATGATTCGGCCATTGCCAGCGACACAAACGCCGTAATTGCCGCGGCTATGGTCACGGTCATCATTGCCATTGCCACCCGGCTAATCGGCGATCTGGCCTATACCTACCTGAATCCTCGGATACGCTACGCATAGGAGGCGCTATGGCTACTGCACAAACGACACTCACACAGGTCAGAGAGCCATCTCGGTGGCAGAAGATGTGGAAAAGCATGTCCATTGTCTTTGAGTCTCGCGTGGCTACAGTTGGCCTGGCCATCATTTTGTTTTGGCTGCTGCTGGGCTTCATTTCTCTATTCTGGACACCTTATGAGCCAAACGCCTCTGAGTTTACGCAAAATCTGTCGCCAAACAGCACCAACTGGCTGGGCACCGATCATCTCGGACGCGATGTTTTATCGCGGCTGATGCAAGGCACGCAGGTCATCCTGCTCAAAACGCGCCTGCCGAACTCAACCTGGTTTATTCCTGGCGGCGTGGCCCTCTGGGGCGTATTTGGCTCGCTGCTGCTAGGCTCCTTTTTTGGTCTCAACGCCGGTTATCGCGGTGGCTGGGCAGACCAAATTATTATGCAATTTTTGGATGCCCTCATTGCCTTCCCCGTCATCGTTTTGTACCTGGTGATTATTGCGGCTCTTGGCCCCAGCGATCTGGTGGTTATTTTGGCTATCACCATTACAGGCGCCCCCGGCATAGCCCGCCTGGTGCGCAGTCTGGCCCTTGATATAAAGACGCGGGACTATATTCGGGCGGCCGAAACGCGTGGCGAAAGCGTCTGGTTTATTATGTACCGGGAAATCTTGCCTAACGCGCGCGGCCCCATTTTGGTTGATGCCATGCTGCGCGTGGGTTATGCCATTTTTGCTATCGGCACCCTTGGCTTTTTGGGGCTGGGGCTGCCACCGCCCGACCCAGACTGGGGCAACATGGTAAATGAAGCACGCAAGCACATCTTTACGAATCAATGGGCTGTAATATGGCCAGCGTTGGCAATTGCCACGCTTGTAATTGGCCTGAATCTGTTCGCCGATGGTCTGCGCGAAGAGCTAACAAGGTTTCAAAAATAGGATATGGCGATGGAATGGCAGGTAGACGATAAAAAAGCAGCAGTTCTAAAGGTAGAAGATGTTGCTGTTGCTTACAAGGTTCGTGGTGGCGAAATTGAGGCCGTGCAAAACGTCTCATTCGAGATTCGCCGCGGTGAATCTTTTGGCATTGTGGGGGAATCTGGCTGTGGCAAAAGCACGATGGCCTGGGCTATTGTGAATTTCCTGGGTGCCAATGGCTATGTGAAGCGGGGCAGCATCAAGTTTCAGGGGCAGGAGCTGGTGGGCAAGTCCGGCGAGGAGCTGCGGCGGCTGCGCGGCGATCAAATTGCAATGGTTTTTCAGGACCCGATGCAGGCATTGAACCCTTCTATGACGCTGGGCGACCAGATGAAGGAAGTGCTGACCGTGCACCGCGGCATCAGCGATAAGGAAGCGGCCAGACGGTGTGTGGAGATGCTAGAGCGAGTTTATATGCCGGACGCGGCCAACGTGATGAAGCGATATCCTCACCAGATTTCTGGCGGACAGCAGCAGCGCGTGGTGATTGCGATGGCCCTTTTGAACAATCCGGCCCTGCTGATTATGGATGAGCCTACGACCGCCCTGGACGTCACGGTGGAAGCGGCCGTTCTTGACCTGATCGCCGAACTGCGCCGCGACTTTGACACAGCTATTATGTACATTACCCATAATTTGGGCGTCGTGGCCCGGGTCTGCAGCCGCGTTGGCGTGATGTATGCTGGCGAAATGGTGGAACGGGCAGAGATTCAGCAGCTCTTTGAATCACCCCAGCATCCTTATACCCAGGGATTGCTGCGCTGTGTGCCCAAGCTGGGCGCCGATAAATCTGACAGTATTTTGTACCCGATTCGGGGGCGGGTGCCCCCGCCAAATAACCGGCCGACGGGCTGCATGTACACGCCTCGCTGCGACTATGCCCAGGATCGCTGCGTGGAGGAACGGCCGCAGCTGCGCACAATGATGAACGGAACGGCCGTGCGTTGCCACTTTGCCGAAGAGATTGACCCCAGCCTGTGGGTTCCTACCGAGGATGTACGGCCCGCTCTGGACATGACTCAAGAAGTTGAAAGCGACGAAACCCTGATAGACGTGCAAAACTTGCAAAAGTATTATGAAGTGCAGGGCACCTCCCTGCGCGACGTGCTAGGCTTTGGCGAACCTCGCTATGTTAAAGCCGTGGAAAACGCCAGCTTCAAAGTGAAAAAAGGCAAAACGCTGGGCGTGGTGGGCGAATCGGGCTGTGGCAAAAGCACGCTCATAAAAACCCTAATTGGTTTGGAAGACAGCACCAGCG
>JBHIWP010000037.1:0-26845 GCA_041987425.1 Promineifilaceae bacterium (SeqCode)
ACTGCTGATCTCAGCTGAGATGCAACGCCCCCGCGCGAGACCTGGATGGACACGGCGAGCCCAGCCGCTGGGGTCCAGCCCTCGCGGCTGAGGATCCACTCCCGCAGCGTCCCGCCGGCGCGGTCTTCCTCGACGATGCACATACCTAAAGTAGTAAAGTAATAACACTAAATACTTTTTATAGGGGACTGCTATTGCCATATTTTTTATGCTCTACCACATAAGAATACGGATAAAATGCCTTAAATAACTGATCCAAATCAAATCCTTTTGGCAAAAACAACTTCGATACATTTCGGCAACCCAAGCCAAAATAAGCAAATACATCATGAGATAAGCCTGCTAATTCTTCTTTGGTATCCACATAAACCGCGATTTGATCTTTCATCGCCATCAGGTTTTGCTTGAGCTGGGCAACTTCTGCTTCTGTTTTATTCTGCTCCCAATGACGCCGCCGAATAAGCGCCTGAATACGTGCGGCCAGCTCGTTTAAGCGAAACGGTTTGCTGAGATATTCGTCAACTCCTGTTTCCAGCGCGTTAATAATATCTTCTTCGTCGGTTTCGGCCGTGAGCATAATAATGGGTACGTCCGATGACTGGCGAATTTGTTCCGTTGCTTCTAAGCCGTCCATGATGGGCATGGTCATATCAATAATGACCAGATCCGGCGTTAGCTCAGCAACGAGCTCGACGCCCTCCTGGCCATTGTGGCCGGCAAAAACCTGGTGGCCGCGATCGCCTAACCCTACCTTAAGAGATTCAGTTACAAATGGATCATCATCCACGATTAGTAATTTGGCCATAAGCCCTACGAAGAAATCGTATCTGCTCCGACGTCAAACAAATTTATTGTTGCCCAGATTGGGCCAATCTTAAAATTCCGTTACTTGTCCTTGTTAGACGTTACTTTGCAAATGCGTATAAGTTTTAATCATATTAAAGTAAGCGTTTGTGCTGCTTTACAGGTGTAAGATTACAAATCCTGCTCGTTTGCAACAATAGGGAATACATCCCAAGAGAGTAAAGTCCTTCTTGACAAAAGCTTTACCCGGAATATTGAAATAGCATTATCAGGCTGGGCTGGCTAAAATGAGCTAACATTATTGAGCTAGAGATTAACCTGGAATAGGAAGAAGAGCCTATGTTGTTTGTGGATAATCAGGAAATAACCGATCCTAGAATGAATCTGGCGATTGAAGAGCACTTGCTGCGCAATATTCAGCTGGTGGAACCACTGCTGCTTTTTTACATTAACGCTCCTTCCGTGATTTTGGGGCGCAATCAAAACAGCGTAGAGGAGATTGATGCAGACTTTGTGCGGAACAACGACATTAACGTTGTGAGGCGTCTCTCTGGTGGCGGTGCCGTCTACCATGATCTGGGAAATCTAAACTTTAGCTTTATTACGCACGGCAGGCAGAACTTGCACAACTTTGAGAAGTTCACCCAACCTGTGATTGAGGTGTTGCAAGGGCTAGGGGTGAGCGCTCAGTTACAGGGCAAGAGCGATGTTTTTGTGGACGGCAAAAAAGTTTCTGGCAATGCCCAATATGCGGCCGGGGAGCGGATGTTCAGCCACGGCACTATCTTGTTTGACACCAATCTAGAGAACATGTTGCGAGCCATCAATCCGAAGCAAGCAAAGATCGAATCGAAGGCGGTCCAGTCTGTACGTGCCTTTGTGACCAATATTCGGGAACATTTGTCTGAAGACATGGATATTGCCAGGTTTCGGCAAACCTTGCTCACGGGAATATTTAGTGGCGAGGATGTTCCTACTTATGCTTTAACAGATTCAGATTGGGAGCAAATCCGTGAAATTGCGATGCAGCGCTATATGACGTGGGATTGGAATTACGGCCGTTCCCCCGCCTTCAACATCCAAAAGAGTGAAAAGCTGCCCGTAGGGAAGCTGGACGTGCGCATTGAGGTGGAAAAAGGACGCATCCAGGCTATCAAAATTTATGGTGACTTTAGCGGGAGGCAAGATGTGGCTGCGCTGGAAGCGCAGCTTACGGGCCTGCGTTATGACGTAGAAGCGGTGGCGAAGGCGCTTGAAGACACGGACCTGGAGCCGTATTTTGGCCCGCTGGAAAAAGAAGCGTTCCTTAATTTGCTATTTTAGCGCGGCGGTGCGGAGACGCAGAAAGAAGAAGAGGTTGTAGTAATGAAAAAATTGTATTGGTTTGTTTTGCTTGGCCTGCTGCTGGGCTGTGGTGAAGAAGCATCCCCGACGGCAACGGCCGTTCCGCCATCCACCCAATTGCCCAACGAAGAAGCCGTGGCTGAAGCTGAAGTGGCACCCACAGAAACGGCCGTACCACCCGATCCGACAGAGACCCCGATCCCGCCGACGCCGCTGCCCACGGAAACGGCCGTGCCGCCCACAGACACCGCACCCCCCGCAGCGCCCGATGTTCCTGACCTTGTTTGGCTGCCCTACGCCACCGGCAACTTTGGTCAGCCCGTTCTAATGATGGAAGATGATGAGGTTGCCCTGCAGCCGCTGCCGGTTGATGTAGAAATCTTTTTCGATTACGAGGCAGGTTGGCTAGCGTATGGTAGTGCGTTCTGGGAACCGACAACCACTGGAGACTCTGTTACCGATCTGCGCATCTACGATTTTGCCACGGAACAAGACGTGCTTTGGGCGGAGCGTGTGGGGCGGGCGGAACTTTCGCCCGTCAATGCCGTGACCAACCCGCCGCGCGTGGCTGTCGCCCAGCATAGGGCAGACGGGTTTGATTTGCTCATTTTGCTCGGCCCGGACAGCAGCATTCCCCTGGCCCAAAACATCGATCCTTACTTTTCCTGGTCCCCGGATGGCGATGAGATTGCCTACCTGCGCGGCGATGAGCTTTTCATCACCAGAGCTGTTGGTGGGGACGCTAGCAGGGCGCCAATTGCCAGCGGCCTCTATTCAGATAGCAACTGGCTGGGCGACGCACCGGTCTGGCTGGGCAGCTCTGGCTACATGTTGTTCGCCGATGCGCCGTTCACCGTTGTGGCTACGGATGGCAGCGAGACGATTGTGCCAACAACAGTGGCGGGCGAAGCGCTGCAGGGGCCACGGCCGTATGCCATGCTCTATTCACCTACCATGAATCAGCTCATTGCCGAGTCGGAAGGCATGTTTGGCCCCAGCGTGGTGGTGTATCAGCTGGGGGATGGTTTTGAAACGGCCGAGCTCGTGCAGCAAATTGACGATGCTCAACTGGCAGGTTGGTACGAAGAAAATGAGAGCGTCATCATTGTCAGCAGTGGTGAACCCACTATCTTGCCGTTGACACCCCAGGAGTGATTTGTTACCATGTGCCCCATGATTACATTCGTGAACACTCAATTGCGCCTTAGTAGCGCCGCCGCAGCCGCCGCCCAGTCATACAGTCTGGCAATTGCTGCTGCCTGAGTTTTCACCACAATTTAAGCGCAGCACCTTCGCCGCCAGACTGAACGTTTAGCAGTCTGGCGGTTTTTTGTTGCTACGGTAAAATTCCGGTGTTCAGTAATCCGTAAAACAGTAATCAGTATTCAGTTGAAGAGTACTGACCTACTGAAAACTGACTCACTGAATACTGAAAAAACGGAGTGAAAATGAGACCCACAACCAGTAATGAAATTCGCAAAGCATTTTTAGATTATTTCCATGAGCAAGGGCACGAAGTAATTGCCAGTGCGCCGCTGCCTCAGCAGGATAACCCCACGCTTTTGTTCACGAACGCCGGGATGAACCAGTTTGTTGATGTTTTTTTAGGGCGTGAGAAACGGCCGTACAGTCGGGCCACCACCTCCCAAAAATGCATGCGCGTGCAGGGCAAACACAACGACCTGGAAAACGTCGGCCCCTCGCGGCGCCACCACACCTTTTTTGAAATGCTGGGTAACTTCTCGTTTGGCGACTACTTTAAAGAAGGCGCCATTCGCTACGCCTATGAATTCATCACCCGGGTTTGTCAGGTACCGGTAGAGAAGCTCTACTTTACGGTGCATACCAGCGATGACGATGCCTACAACATCTGGGCCAATGAGATAGGTGTGCCAGCTGAACGTATCTTGCGCATGGGCGATAAGACAAACTTTTGGTCTATGGGTGATGTGGGCCCATGCGGTCCCACCAGTGAACTTCACTACGATTGGGGTCCAGAAAGCTGTACCTGCGGCCTGCCCAACTGCAGCGTATTGCTAGACAACGACTGTGACCGCTGGCTAGAAATCTGGAACCTCGTCTTTATGCAGTTCGATCAGGCGGCTGACGGCACGCGCACGCCATTGCCCAAGCCGGGCGTAGACACGGGCATGGGGCTGGAACGCATCGCCAGCGTGGTGCAGCAAACGCCAGTGAACTATGACAATGACCTGTTTTCGTCCGTCATGGATTGGGTGCAGGAGATGTTGGGTGACAGCGATGCCCAGCGCGAGGAAAAGCACGTTGGCTACCGCGTCATTGCCGATCACGGACGGGCGGCCACGTTCATTATTGCCGACGGGGTGCGCCCCGGCAGCACCGGCGCGGGCTACGTGCTGCGCATGATCATCCGACGGGCCGTGCGTTTTGGCTACAGCATCGGCTTTACCGGCCCATTTCTGGCTGAGGTGGCCAAGCTCTATATTCAGCAGATGAGCGAAATTTATCCTGAACTGAAGCTGCGCGAGGAACATGTGGTGCGCACGTTGACGCAGGAGGAGAGAAAGTTTGCCCGGACGCTGGAAGCTGGCCTGAGCCATTTGCAGCAGGTGATGGCTGAGCTTAGCGAAAAGGGTGAACGTGAAATTTCTGGGGAAACTGCCTTTGATTTGTATGCCACGCATGGTTTGCCGCTGGAGATTACGCGTGATGTGGTGCAGGAACAGGGTTTTACTGTCGATGAACCTGGCTACACGGCCGCACGCGAAGCCCATGCGGTTGCCAGCGGCAAGGGCACCTTTGGCGAATACAGTGCAGATACGGGTGTATACGGCCGTCTTATACATGAGCTTCAATCTTCCGGCCAGCTGGAAGACGGTGTGGAGTACGATCCGTATCTTGGTGCGGAAACCGAAAGTGAAGTCGTGGGGCTGATTCGCGATGGCGAACTGGTAAATGAAGTGCAGGCTGGGGATAAGGTAGAGTTGGTAACGGCCGTTTCCAATTTTTACGTCGAGTCCGGCGGTGAGGTTAGCGACACGGGGCAGATTGTGGGTTTAAATGGCACCTCCATCTTCCGAGTGCACGACACGCGCAAGCCGCTGAACGGGCTCATTGTGCACGTGGGTGAAGTGGCACAGGGCGAATTCAGCCTGGGGCAGCCGGTGCGCCTGCAGGTGGATGACGAGCGCCGCAGCGATATTCGCCGTAATCATACCGCCACGCACATTCTGCACCAGGAGCTGCGGGACAGGCTGGGCACGCACGTTACTCAGGCGGGTTCGCTGGTGGCGCCAGACCGGCTGCGCTTTGACTTTACCCACGACGGCAGCGTGGATGAGGCGACGCTGGCCGAAATTGAAGCGCGGATAAACGATGCCATTCTGGCGAACTATCCGGTGGACATCGAGTATATGAAGCAAAAAGAAGCCATAAGGTCCGGTGCGATGGCGCTGTTTGGCGAGAAGTATGGCGACATTGTGCGCACCGTGCAGATTGGTGCAGATGCGCCGTCTCCCTACAGTTTTGAACTTTGCGGTGGGCTCCACGTGTCTGAGACGAACGATATTGGCCTGTTCCGTTTTGTGAGTGAAGGCGCGGTTTCAGCCGGGGTGCGTCGTGTGGAAGCAGTGACCGGGCGCGGCGCGCGCCAGCTAGTGATGGAGCGGCTTAACTTGCTGGACCGGCTGGCCGGGCAGCTTAACGTACCGGTTTCTGAACTCGAGTCGCGCGTTGAGTCGCTGCAAGCCGAGCAGAAAGCGGCGCAAAAGCGCGTTGAGCAGATGCAGCAGCGGCTGGCTGCGCTCCAGTTCGATGCCATTATGGCCCAAACGCAGGAGGTGGCAGGGGTGAAGCTGCTCACGGCCCAGGTTGAGGGCGTGGAGGTGGATGGCCTGCGCCAGATGGCGGATCGCTTTCGAGATAATGTCGGGTCGGGTACGGCCGTTCTGGCTACGGTCAATAACGATAAGCCAATAATAATTGCGGCCGTTACCAAAGATTTAATTCCGCGCGGCGTGAAGGCAGGCGATATTGTGCGCGAAGTAGCCAAAGTGGTTGGTGGCGGCGGCGGCGGTCGCCCAGATATGGCCCAGGCTGGCGGCAAAGATGCAGCCAAACTGCCCGAGGCGCTGGCCCTGGTGCCAAAGTTGATTGAAGAGGCTTTGGAGGAGCAGGTGTAATTAAGAAATTTGGTAATTAAGTAATTAGGTAATTGGGTAAATTTAGCGCACAGAGGCTAATTACTCAGTTACGCAATTACGCAATTACGCAATTACTTAATTACGCATCTTTCGATGCAAATCATCCACCTTGATGAATCAGATGACATCATCTCCATATGTGACAGGCTGACCTGGGCCGAGGCGCAGCAGACGCTGCTGGTGCTGCCAGAGAGCGGTGGCGTGTTGCGTGAGGGGCTGGACCTGGTGCGCTTGCGCCGCTTTGCCGACCGACAGCGGTTGGAGGTGGGGCTGGTGACACCCGAAGTGCCCATCACCCGCCAGGCACAGGCGCTGGGGTTGCCTGTCTTTCCCTCGGTGCCGGTGGCCGAAAACAGCCGCAGAGGCTGGTGGCGCGGTCGCAAGCGGCGCGAGCGAGTGGGGTTGCCCACCGTGGGGGATGAGAGCTGGGAGGACATTTTTGCGCAACGGCCGTATCCCACGCTAGATGCCGCCGACCGCCGGGAAATGAACCGTCGTCTGAGCCCCAAATCAAGCGTGCGTCTGTGGTTGGTGCGGTATGCCGCCATCTTTCTCTTTTGTCTGACGCTGGCTATTTTGTACGTGGCCTTCACTTATGCAGTGCCTGGGGCTACCATAATTTTGCAGCCGAATACGGAAGCAGTTCGCGTGGAGCGGGCCGTGATTGCCGATCCGGCAGTGGCGGCGGTAGATTACAGCCTGAACACCGTTCCGGCGCGCCTGCTCACAGCTACAGAATCGTGGCAAACCAGCGTGGCTACCACAGGGCTGGCAGAAGTGCCAGACACACCAGCTCGCGGTACGGTGCTGTTTGTCAACCAGCTGGCGCAGACGGTTACGATTCCTGCCGGAACGCGCGTCAGTACATCAGACGGCAGCGGCGTGGCCTTTCAAACATTGCAGGAGGTGACGCTGGGCGAGGCGGTAGGCAGCACGGCCGAGGTGGAAGTCATTGCTGAGGAGCCAGGGCCGCAGGGAAACGTGGCGGCTAATCTGGTGAACAGGGTGCAGGGCGCGCTGGATTTGCAGGTGGAGGTGCGCAACCTGGAACCGATGGAAGGAGGCGCGCTGCGCCAAACGACGGCCGTCTCCACTGAAGATCAGGAACGGCTGCGGGCGCAGGTGCTCCAGTTTTTGCACGCGGTGGCCCTGGCAAATATGGAAGCGCAACTTACGGAGCGTGAATTCATATCCAAAGGCTCAATTCGCGTAGCCAACATATTAGACGAAACGTTTTCTCATGATGTTGGAGAACAGGCGGGGGAACTCACCCTGGTGATGCGCGCTGAATTGCAGGGTACGGCCGTAGACACAACCGTCGCGTCTGGTCTGGCCTTTGAGTCGTTAGGGCAGGCGGTGCCCGCTGGTTTTTCGCTGGTGCCAGAAAGCATTCGCTTCAGCAGCGGTGATGTTGTTGCGGTTGATGATTCGGGCCGGGTGACTTTCTCTATGATTGGCGAGGGTGTGGTGGCCGCAAATCTGGCGTTGGATGGCGCAATTACGGCCGTTACTGGCCAGCCACCTGAAACGGCCGCTGCCTACCTCTATGAGCAGCTTCCCTTACGCGCTGTGCCCACGCTGGATATTTGGCCTGTTTGGTTTGGGCGCGTACCCTACCTGCCCACGCGGATTCAGACGGTGGTGGAGCCGTGAATGAGTGAGAAGTGAAAAGTAAAAAGTGAAAAGTCGACCACTTCTCACTTTTTACTATCAAAAACTTATGGATTATCTAAATTGGAAAGTTCTTAGTACAAAGTATTTGCTGCAAAATGAATGGATTGCCGTGCGGGCTGACACATGTGAAATGCCAGACGGCCGTCTGATCGATCCCTACTTCATTGTGGAAAGCCGCAGCTACGTAAACGTGGTGCCGGTGACGCCAGAGGGTGAGATTATCCTGCTGCACATTTACCGGCACGGTCTGGGCAAGACGCTGCTGGAAACGCCGGGTGGGCTCATTGACGCTGGAGAGTCTGCCCTGGCGGCAGCCCGGCGCGAACTGCTGGAGGAAACTGGACATAGCTGTGCCGCACTTGTGCCTATCGGCAGCGGTGCGCCAGACCCGGCCCGTTTTGCCTGTCAGGCTTACTACTTTCTGGCAACGGGCGCGGAGGAAACGGCCGATCCCAACTGGGACGTGCATGAGGAGATGGAGCTGGTAAAGCTGCCCATTGCTCAGGTGAGGCAAATGCTGTTTGCCGGGGAGATTGTCGATTCGGTGCAGCAGAGCGCGCTATTTTACGCGCTGCATGCCCTTGGGGAATTAAGCCAGTGAGTGAGCACTATCCGGGCCGGGTGATGGCCCTGGACCTGGGCAGCAGGCGCGTGGGCGTAGCCATTAGCGACCCCACGCGCACCATTGCGCAATCCTACGGGGTAGTGAAGCGCAAATCCCGCGCGGAGGATTTTGCTCGCTACCGGCAAATTTTAGCCGAGCAGCAGGTGACGCTGCTGGTAGTTGGGCTGCCCACCACGGCAGAGGGGGAGGATAGCGATACGGCCGTTTGGATTCGTGACTACATGACTGCGTTTAGCCAGGAATGCGACGTGCCCATCCACTTTTGGGACGAAAGCTTCACTACCGTGCAGGCGGAGGAAAGCCTGCGCCAGCGCGGTAAGCGGGGCAAGAAGGCCCGTCAGCAGGTGGATGCCGTGGCGGCAGCCTTCATTTTGCAGAGCTATCTGGACGCGCACCGTCGGTAGAGTTTGGGGAAACGGCCGTTTACCATTACCTATTTTTCAGTTAACATTGCGTGCTTATGGAAACGAAACTATCTCGCTGGTGCGATGGCCTTATTGAGGTCGGCTGGCTCTTTGTGGTCATTGCCGTCCCACTCTTCTTCAATATTCACTCAGACCGCGTCTTTGAACCGGATAAACTCACCCTCATGCGCTCCATTGCCGTGGTGATGGGCGCTGCCTGGCTGGTAAAATTTATCGATCTGCGGCAGTGGGAGCTGGCCAGCCGCCTGCGCTGGCGCGCCGAGGATTCCTTCTGGCACATGCCCTTCCTGCTCATCGTCACGCTGCTGGCGCTGGTCTACATTGTTTCGGCGCTCTTTTCCGTAACGCCAAACGTGAGCTGGGCCGGCTCTTACCAGCGGCTGCAGGGAACCTACACCACGCTGTCTTACATCGTGATTTTTGCCACCACAATTGCCACCATGCGCACCAGAGCGCAGGTGCGGCGCCTGGTTACGGCCGTTATCATCACCTCCATCCCCATTGCCTTTTACGGTCTGCTGCAGCACTTTGATCTGGACCCGCTGCCCTGGGCTGGGGACGTGACGGACCGGGTGGCGGGCCACATGGGCAACGCTATCTTCATTGCCGCTTACCTGATCATGGCCGTGCCGCTGACGGTGGCGCGCATCATCGCTTCGTTTAGCAGCATTTTGAACGATGAAGAGCTGTCGGCGGCTGACGTGATGCGCGCCTCAGCCTACATTTTTGCCGTTGCCATCCAGCTTATCGCCATTTATTGGTCCAGCAGCCGAGGTCCGTGGCTCGGGCTGGGGGCTGGCCTGTTTGCCTTTATCCTGGTGGTGCTGGTGGGGCTGCGCAACGCTACTGACAGCCGGGGGCGCTTCCAGCTGAAAGAGGCGGTGCGCGGGGCATCGTTTGTGCTGGTGGGAACGGCCGTTGCCTACACCATCATTCTACTAATCTTGCGTGGGCTGACGGGGGCAGGCTATCTGGCCAGCCTGGCGGGGCCGATGTCTAGCTTTGTGGCCTTTGTTGCGGCCGTGGGATTGGTCATCCTGGGCATATTTGTGCTGGTGGCGGCGCAGCGTGGCTGGCGCTGGCTCTGGTTTAGCTGGATTATCATGTCAATGCTGCTGGCCGTTTGGCTGGTGCTGTTTAATCTGGTCGGTCCGCAAAGTGCTGAGATACCCGTGGTGGGTAACGTCTTTAAGACCCTGAATGAATGGCGCGAGCTGCCGCGCATCGGTCGGCTGGGTCAGGTGCTGGAAGACGATACCGGCACCGGCCGGGTGCGCATCCTCATCTGGGAAGGTGTTTTAGACCTGATACGGCCGCACGAGCCCATTACCTTCCCTGATGGCAGTCGAGACACGTTTAATTTTTTGCGCCCGCTTATTGGCTATGGGCCGGAATCTATGTATGTGGCTTACAATGGATTTTATCCCCCAGAGCTGGCCACGCTGGAAGCGCGCAACGCTTCACCCGACCGTTCGCATAACGAAACGTTTGATGCTCTGGTGATCACCGGGGTGCTGGGTTTTGTGGTGTGGCAGGCGCTTTATTTGAGCGTCTTTTTGTACGGCTTTCGCTGGCTGGGGGTGCTGCGCACCAAGTTGGAGCGCAATCTGCTCATTGGCCTGTGGATTGGCGTGGGAGTGATTACGGCCGTTGCCTTCGCTCTGGCGCGTGGGTTCGTCTATGTTGGCGTGGCGTTGCCATTTGGCTCTATTGCCGGGCTGGTGCTGTACCTTATTTACTACGCCCTCTTTACTGAATCCACCGAAGAGGAAAAGCAAGAACCGTTTTCAGCCGATAGGCTGCTGGTGGTGGCATTGGTGGCCGCAGTATTGGCCCACTTTGTGGAAATTCATTTTGGTATTGCAATTTCTGCCAGCCGCCTGCACTTCTTTTTATACGTGGGTCTGCTTTTTATCATCACCTACTGGCTGCCGCGCCAGCGAGGAGATATAGAAGTAGCAGTAGAGGAAGAGGCCCCCGCGGTCTCAAAAAGAAAACGCCGCCGCGCTGCCCGTACGCGCCCAGCGATTTTTTCGGGCTGGGCAGGGCCGGTGCTGCTGCACGGGTTCATGCTGGCGCTCATGTTGGGCATCATTGGCTTTACCTACACCACCTTCGCCCAGCCGCCTGATCTGGTTTTGGAGAGCGTGGCTGATCTAACGGCCGCAGACATCTTGCACCAGAGCTTTTTCCTTAACATCAAGCGTAACTTTACCGAATCGCCCTTTGTCTATCTGATGGCCGTGCTTGCCTGGAGCCTGGGCCTGCTCATTGCCGTCAGTGAGATGTTAAAAGATGGCGATTTGAAGGTAACGGCCGTTTCCAGCGAAATGAAAAAGAACCAGCGAACAATAGCTTCTGCCGGATTCCTGGTGGTAGGCGTTGTTTCGCTCTTGTATCGCTTGATTATTCCCCTGCCTGAAAATGCCAGCGCCACTGCTCTGCTAGGCCAGACCTTGCTATGGATGTGGGGCGCACTTTGCCTATGGGCCGGGGGCAATTTGCAGTTTCGCTTCACCAAAAATGATAGGCTGTTTGCCGCCGGGGTGGCGGTAACGGGTCTGCTTTTTACGCTGCCCATCATAATAGCCGGGGAATTTTTGGTTGGCTTGTCCGTGGTTATTTTTAGCGGGTTTATGCTTTACTTGCTGTGGGATTCCAGCTGGCGTAACTTGTTAACGCCTATTACGGTCATGGCTGCGGTCTCATTTATCATTGGTTTGCTATATGCCTACTTCCAGGCCAGCCTTTATCGCTTTTCGCTGCTGTATCGCGCTTATGTGCCGCCACCCCAAACGGCAGAGCAGCTATTCGATTATCTGGTGCAAGAGGCGGGTCAGGCGGCAAGTTTTTTAACCTACTTCTACGCCTTTGTGTTTGGTCTCATGCTGATAGCTGCTTTTGTTGTGAGCATGGGCAAAAAGCCTCGGCTGCGGAACAGCGGTACAGCGCCAGGATATGCCTTGCTTGGGCTCTTGGGGATTACGGCCGTTTTCGTCATTCTTGCCACCAATATACGCGTGGTTCAGGCCGATATTGTTTACAAACGCGGCCGTTTCTTTGAAGACGAAGCCGCCAGAGCAAGCGAGCCAACCAGTTGGGAAAGCGCCATTGCCATCTACCAAAACGCCATAGACCGCGCTCCAAACGAAGATTTCTACTACCTTTTCCTGGGTCGATCCTACCTGGAACTTTCTAACGTAACCTCTGATCCGGCTGAGCAGCAGCAGCTTTTGGCTGAGGCCGAGCAACAGCTGTTCCTGGCACAGGAGATCAATCCGCTTAATACGGATCATACGGCCAATCTGGCCCGGCTCAATAGCCGCCGGGCTTCTGTAAGCGCCGATGAAGCAGAACGGGCCCAACACCTTGTAGATGCTGAGCGATATTACCAAAGCGCCCTTACGCTAAGCCCACAAAATTCTGTTATTCGTAACGAATATGCCCGGCTGGTGCTGATAAACGGAGACGATTGTGGCGCTGGGTTAGATATCTACGAGCAGTCGGCCACGATTGACCCTTATTATCCTGATACCTTTTTCGCCTGGGCTGAGGCAGCAGCAGGCTGTGCTGGTGAAGCCGAAGGTGCAGAGAGAGAGGCTTATAATAATGAGGCTGTTGCCGCTTTGACACAGGGATTGGTGCTAGACCCAGACAATGCCCGAGCCTGGGTGCGGGCGGGCCAGCTTTACCAGCGAATTGAGCGGCACGCAGAGGCGGTGGATGCTTATGAGCAGGCGCTGCTGGCAGATTCCAACCAGGTGGAGCTGCCTGCCTGGAACGTAAAATATTTACAGGCGCAGGCTTACCGAGACATGGGTGAGTTGGCGCAGGCACAGGCGCTGGCGGAAGAAGTGCTGCAAATTAGCCCGCCAGAATTCCAGGGAGAGATTCAGCTGTTTATCCAGCAGCTGCAGCCAGAATCAGTTGAGTCATCTGCTTTGGAGATGGAACGGCCGTTGGCCAACATCCCTCTCTCTGAGCGGCACAATTACTTCACAGAATACCCGGATTTCGTTATCGACCAGTCAAAAAACTATGAAGCCATTATTCAAACGGAAAAGGGTGAGATACGGCTGCGACTCTTTCCCCAAGAGTCACCTCTGGCGGTAAACAGCTTTGTCTTTTTGGCGCAGCAGGGTTATTACGATGGCACCACGTTTCACCGCGTTCTGGATGGTTCTTTAGCCCAGGGGGGCGACCCCACCGGAACGGGCGGCGGCGAGCCGGGCTACCGATTTACTGATGAGGTGGAAAATGGGCTGGCGTTTGACCGGCCCGGACTTCTGGCGATGGCTAACGCGGGGGCGAACACCAACGGCGGGCAGTTCTTTATTACGTACGCGCCGCTGCCTACATTGAACGGCCGTCACACCATCTTTGGTGAACTCATTGAGGGTGAAGACGTGCTGCAAAGCCTCACGCCGCGCAATCCAGAAGAGGCTCCAGACTTTGAGGGCGACCAAATTCTGCGAATCGATATCGTTGAGGTGAGCGAATAATGCTGCTTACTTCTTGTTACCCATGAACACCGTCATTGCAATTTTTCTTCTGGCCCTCTCTGTGACGGCGTTGAGCATTCCCTGGGTGCGCCGCCTGGCGCTGCGCATGGGATTTGTCGATAGTCCTGCACAGCGAAAGCTGCACAGCACGCCGATGCCGCTGATGGGCGGGGTGGCAATATTTGGCGGCGCTGTGCTGGCCGTAATCATGTTTGTGCCGGAATTCCCCAATACGGTGGCAGGCGTGCTGCTTTCCCTCACTGTTGTCGCCTTCATTGGCCTGCTAGACGACCGGTTTGATTTGCCTGCCTGGACCAAGCTGGCGGCTCAGTTTGTGGGTTTCCTCATTTTAGTTTTGTTCGATATTCATGTTAAGCTGCCGCTGCCAGAGCTGGTTAACTACGCCATTACCTTTTTGTGGCTGGCGGGCATCAGCAACGCTATCAACTTTTTGGACAATATGGACGGCCTGAGCGCCGGAGTGAGCGGCGTTGCGGCTGCGTTTATTCTGCTGTTGGGGCTGCAAAACGATCAATTTTTAGTAGCCGGTCTGGCTGCGGCCGTTTTAGGGGCCACAATGGGTTTTTTACGCTTTAATTTTAAGCCGGCCCAGATTTTTATGGGGGATGCCGGGGCGCTGTTTCTTGGTTTTGTGCTGGCGCTGCTCGGTTTGCAGCTTCGCTTCCCTGCCAACAGCAGTTTTGTTACCTGGATGGTGCCGCTCTTTATTTTGGCCCTGCCTATTTTTGACACGACCCTGGTGGTTGTTTCCAGACTGCGGCGAGGGGTAAGTCCCAATACGGCAGGCAAAGACCATTTAAGCCATCGCCTGGTGCAGCGGGGCTTTAGCCAGCGAGAAGCGGTGCTGCTGCTCTATTTGTTCACCGGGGCTGGCGGCATGGTGGGGGTGTTTATTACAGAAGCGACTATTCTGGAAGGATACCTCATTTTTGCCACCGCGCTGCTGCTGGGCGGCGTAGCAATCTGGCAGCTAGATAAGGCCAGATAGCGGCTGCGTGAGGGGAGTGAAGTTATTTTAGCTCCCGTGTTTTTTCTTTAGCTTTTCCTGTGAATCCCCATAGATAGTCAAGGAAACGTGGCAATTCCGTTGGGTCGCCTTCATACTTGGGTGGTATGGTAGAGACGCGTGCGCTTGAGTATGAGCGTGCTGAATTTATTCATTTCGCCACCAAGTTTGAAGAGGAATTCCATGTCTTTTGATTGGCAAACTGAAGAAGATGGTGAGTGGGAAGAGCAAACGTGGCAGGATAGCCCCAAAACGGCCGATTCCCCCAAACCTCCCTGGCGCACAGTCATTATTGTTGTTGTGTTACTCTCCGTTGTGGGCGTTGTAATTTACAATCAGGTAAACAGGCGCCTCGATGACGCTACGGCCGCTGTGGAGACTGATATATTTGCCTCCCATAACTTGCTAAGCCGCGCTGCGGCCGAGCAGGATGTAGAATTGGGTAAGGCAGTTTTGTCCGGGCGGGATATGGGATGGAGCCAGACCCAGTCTGACTTAATTGCAAGGGGCCTCTTTCTCGAGAATCCGGGATTCGGACTGACGCTGGCGGAGACTGAGACTGCCCACGAGCCGCTCTTTCGTGAAGATGAGCGGTTCATTGACCTTCAGCTTGATCCAGATTTGAACGGAGCCGAATTGAGCTATGCACGTGAGTTTTTGGCCTTTACCGGGGATGGCCTGGAAAAGGTGATGCTGCAGCAAACGGCCGTTTACCGGCGTGGCGAAACCAGGTGGCTGCTGGCACCTCCTATGGAGGAATTCTGGGGCGACTGGCAGACCGAAGAGCAGGACAACATCACCTTCATTTATCCGCTGCGTGACGCAGAAACCGTGTCCCGGCTCAGCCAGGATTTAGCGGAGCTTATCACAGAGATTTGTGAAGAGTTGCCAGAGCTTAACTGCTCAAAAGAAACGACGATTCAGATCAGGTTTGATACGAATCCAGAAAGCTTGCTGGAAGCTGCCGATCCAGCCAATCTGTATGAAGCCAACTTACGGCTGGATCTGCCCGCGCCAACGCTGGTTGGCCTTCCTGTTGATAATGAAGGTTACCAGGGGCTGCTGCACGCTTATGGTGCAAAATTGGCAGCGGCGCTCATTAGCCACAGTGTTGCTTATGAATGCTGTGAGCACGCTCCTCTGTTCCAGGCAGCCATGCTTTATCAGCTTAGCGAGCTGGGCCTGGCGCACTGGCCCGTTGATCAGCAGATGCAGCAAACTCTGGCTAACGACGGTGTGCATGCTGAGATGATCTTTCAGTTTTGGAACAGTGATGACTTTTCGCTAATCGGCCAGGAAAATAACCAGCGCCTGTTTGGCTTTGTTGATTTTTTGCTGGAGCAGTTCCTTCCTTCAAAAGCTCCGCTCTGGTTACTGGAAGAGGTTAATACAACTGTTTCCTACCAGTCCTGGCTGGTTACGCTGTCGGGTGAATCTGTAGGTACGTTAGATACGGTTTCGCGTGCCTGGTGGTTTTACTCCTTCACGCAGTCAGAGGTTTTGACGAATTCAAGCCAGCCCATCTCGCTGCCGGCCCAGGATTTGCAGGTTGGCTGCACAAATGTAGCTGCACAGGCAGAAGAAACGACACTTTATCGTTACCGACTGGCGGACGAAAGCTGGGAAAAAGAGCTTGATTATTCTGGGCTGGCATTTTTTAACCCTGTTCCTAATGATGACGGTGTGGTTTTGCAGTTGGTTCAGCTTTCTGAGGAGCAATTCTGGCAGACGTTTTTGTGGCGTAATGGCGAGAGTACAGAGATCATGAACATGGGACACGTCTATTCGATCTCTCTAGGGCAAATGGATCCAAACGGCCGTTTCCTTCTCTCCTACTTTGGCAATGAAACGGACGAATCCCTGCCTGAACCGCTGTTGATCGACATCAATAGTTGCATGGATGGTGGCTGTAGCAGTATCAGGCCAGGCCAAACGCCGCACTGGTCCCCGAATGGGCAGCAAATGCTGCTGAGTGATAATCATATCTTTGATAGTGGGCAGTATTTTGTAGACGGCCGTGTCATTACGCTATATCTAGAGGGAGCAGACGTTAGCTCCACTTTGTGGCTGCGCCAGCTGCACGAAAATGCAGAGGACGCAGTTCTGATTGGTGAAGGGGCTGCACCATTCTGGATCACGAATGAGCTATTTGGCTATATCCAGACCATTAAATCAGGCACAGAGGCTGGTCACCCACGCCCAACCGATCAGCAGATTGTCGTGGCCTCTGTAGACAGCCTGGAGCCACAGCCTGTGGTCGACACCGTGGCGCTGCAAGAAAAGTTACCCACAGACAGCCCATCAGGCCCTCTGCTCATTCGCTATGCCCTTGCCCATCCCACAAACGAGAATCTACTGTTGGTAATGGCCTCTAGCCAGCCATCTGCCGGATACATATTTCAGGTAGATCGCCGGGCCGGGGAGATAAAGCTGCTTTTCCCCATTGACCTTTCCAGAGGTGAACATACGTTAGGCTTCTCGCCAGACGGCCGTTTTCTGGTGGCTACCGGGGCAATGCGGCAGAGTTTAGCACCTGGGGAAGATACATCCTCGCCTTTTGGCGCCCTGCATCTGTATGATTTAGAAAGTGGTGAGCACCAGACCATTCTGACCAATACGGAATTCTTCTTTCCTTCCTTTATGTTTGACTGGTCATTAGACGGTAACTGGCTGGCCTTTGCCCGCGACAACAACGTCATTACTTTTTTGGCTCCCGCCCACGATTATCAAACGATGATTGTTCATGAACAAGGGACCTGCACCTCGTTAGCCTGGATCAACCCGCTGCCTACAGATTGAGGTATAATTTTGTACATGAGCAAACTGAAGGTTCAGCAACAATTTGGCGCCAACGCCGCTGCCTATGCTATCAGTCCAGTTCACGCCAAAGGGTACAGCCTGCGGCGACTCGTGGAGCTTACCCGGCCACAGGCGGACTGGCACGTGCTTGATGTGGCCACTGCTGCGGGGCATACAGCTTTTGCCTTTGCGCCTCACGTGGCGCGCGTTACCGCTACCGATCTTACGCCACAGATGCTCACCGTAGCGGCCGATCTGGCCGCGGAAAAGCTGCTCACAAACGTGCGCTTCGAGCAGGCCGACGCCGAAGAGTTGCCTTACGATGCCGCAACCTTTGATCTAATAACGTGCCGCATAGCGCCACATCACTTTCCCAACATTCGGCAGTTTATTGCGGAGGCAGCGCGGGTGCTAAAGCGCGGCGGCCTGCTGGCCGTAGTGGATAACGTGGTGCCGGGAACGCATCTGCGCGGCAAGAAGGCGCGGCTCATCAATGCGGCTGGAGCCTACGTGAATGCCTTCGAGAAGCTGCGCGACCCCAGCCACGGCCGTTGCTGGAGCGTGGGTGAATGGGAACATGGCTTCGCCAAAGCGGGCTTCACCGTGCAGCACCAGGAACTGCTGAGCAAAGAAATGGAGTTTGGCAGCTGGGCGACGCGCATGCAGGTGTCGCCGGAAGATATTATTCGCCTGAAAGCAATGTTGGTGCAGGCTCCAACGGCCGTAGCCGACTTCTTGACGCCCCAAATTAGCAACGATAGAATCACTTTTCATTTAACTGAACTGATTATTATAGGCGAACTAACTTAATAGAGAGAATGGAGACTAGAGAATGGAAATTTAAAAATCTCTGCTTGCTCCGCGCTCTCTGCGGTAAACTATAAACATGAGTAAAAAATACCATTTCTGGATTACCGGCTGTCAGATGAACTATGCTGATGCCCGGCGCGTGGCTACCGAGCTGGAAAAGCTGGGCTACACGTCTACCGGACGCGCTGAAGATGCAGACGTTATTGTGCTGGAAACGTGCACGGTGCGCCAGCAGTCTGAGGACAAGGCATATGGCAAGCTGCAAAATTTACGGCCGCTAAAAGAGAAAAATCCAGATAAAACCATCGCTGTTATGGGCTGCGTCGTGGGTGTTCGGGGAAACGAGCACCTGGCAAAACACTTTCCCTTTGTAGACGTGTTTATGGAGCCATCTACCGACGGCAAGCCGCTGGTTTCCTTGCTGCGCCAGAATGACGATCTGACGCTGGAGCTAAGTGAAACCTCTCAGCGCCACGCCCTGATGGACGGAGAGGTGATTTTGCCTGCCGACCAGCGGGGCAAGCTGGTTTCGGCGCCCGTTTCCATTGTGTACGGCTGTTCCCATGCCTGCACCTTCTGCATCATTCCGCAGAAGCGCGGCATCGAGCGCAGCCGCCCGATAGGTGAGATTGCGGCCGAGGTTCGCTCCCTGGTGGCTCAGGGCGTGAAGGAAGTGGTGCTGCTGGGGCAAATCGTAGATCGCTATGGCTACGACGTCGGCGATGATGGCCCAGATTTAGCTGATTTGCTGCGGGTGATCAACGGCATTGAGGGCTTGCAGCGTATTCGCTTTCTCACCAGCCATCCCAGCTACATGACGGACAAGATTTTGCGCGCCGTTGCCGAATTGCCTAAGGTGATGCCTCAGATTGAGGTGCCTGTTCAGGCGGGCAACGACGAAGTTTTGGCGAACATGAAGCGTGGGTACACTCAGGCAGAGTATCGTGCCCTGGTGGAGCGAATTCATAACATTGTGCCGGATGCGGCCGTTCACTGTGACATCATCGTGGGTTTCCCTGGCGAAACGGCGGAGCAGTTTCAAGACACGTATGATCTGCTGGCCGATCTCAAGCTGGACAAGGTACACCTGGCCCGTTACAGTCCGCGCCCCGGCACGGTTAGCGCCCGCCGCATGGCAGACGATGTGCCGGACGCCGAAAAGCGCCGCCGCTTTCACCTGATCGAAGCGCTGCAGAAAGAGGTTTCGCAAGAGCGGAACAATCGTTGGCTGGGCGAGGTGGTTGAGGTGTTGGTGGAAGATAAGCATAAAGGCAGCTGGCGCGGCCGTACGCCGCAGAACAAGCTAGTTTTCTTTGATGATCCGCGTCATCTAAAAGGTGAGCTGGTCCAGGTAAAGATCGAACACGCTGGCCCCTGGAGCTTGTCTGGCACCCCGGCAGATACGGTCCGCCAACAAGCCCAGGCGGTGGAGACAATTCCTCTAACGGTTTTGTAGGGTCCTAACATTCGCTTGTAGTAAGAATTGATTAAAAACGAGGTGAAACGGCCGTTTTACCTCGTTTCGTTTTTAAATTGTGCTATGCTCATTATCGGTTATCGTAAACCGCCAATTTATTGGTTCTTAAATTACTTCTTGTGGTTTACGCAGCATCTCTTGCTGCTGTTGAAAACTGGCCGCTGGAAACGGCCGTAAATTTGCCTCACGAGGAGGGCAATATGGGAATAAAAGAAGATGGGATTTTGGAGGAGCTGGATGAACAGCGCCCACAAACCTCCCCTGGCTTGTTAAGCAATCAGGAAAAAGATGTACTCATTGAGCGGGCTTTTTTGGGACTCTATCGCTGGTATGTTTCCCGCTCACAGGCCACCCGCAACTGGAACCCCGATTTAGACATTGACTGGCGACAGCTCCGCACCGATCACTCGGAAAAATTAAACAATATTATCGAAGGCTTTTTTGCCGTAGAACAATACGTGCCGGACTATGTGCTGACGTTGCTCCAGGTGATTCGACGCAGTCACGGCCGTTCCCACTTCCACATCCGCTGGGGATCCGAAGAAGAAAAGCATGCCGAACTGTGGGAAAATGCTCTGATTTTTTCCCGCTTTCGCACGCCGAAATGGATCGAAGAATACAAGCACACGCTGCGTGAAAAATCGTGGGAGCTTCCCTGGGACAGCCCGCTGCATATGATTTTCTATACCGTTATTCAAGAGCGCGCTACGCAGGTAAATTACCTAAATACTGGCCTCATTGCTCAAGGTAAATCAGAAAATCCCGATTTTGCCAACGACGAGGACCCAATCTTAGCCCATGCATCCCAGATTATCGCCATTGATGAAGCAGCCCATTACAACTTTTTCCTGGAAGGCGCCCGCCTCTTTCTTTATTATTATCCAGCTCGTTCGCTGGAAGCGCTGCAAGATGTCATTCAATATTTTGCCATGCCAGCCGGGAACCTAATTCCCAACTATGATCGCTTTGCCGAAATTGTAGCCAGGGCAGGCATCTATGGCCCCCGCGAGCATCTGAAGGATGTCGTAGACGTCGCGCTCAAAAACCTGGGCGTTGAGGGGCGAGCGGCGCTGCGGCGGGGCATCAACCGCATTCGCCAGGTGCCCACGATGGAAGGCACAATGCGCGATACGGCCATTTTTGATTTGCTGGACGTTGACGGTGTCGAAAAGAAAGTCAAGAAGCTGTTTGAGCGTATCAACGACTACGAAAAGAAAGTAGGCTTTTTCGACATTAATCCCACCACATTTATTCCGGCGCGGTAAACAGCCCGGTTTCAGCTATTGTTTAGAGTAATACGCAGATAAGTGGAGCACCCTTCAATCTCCCGAGTTGAAGGGTGCTTCTAGCTGTGATAAGCATGGGTTAGCATCGGCTCCCAGGGTGATTCGATAGAATGTGGTTTCCCCTGACTCTTCCGGTTTAAGCACAATATCGGTGGGCTGCTGGTGAAACAGCCAGCTAAGGAGCCAGTCGTACGATTCCTTAAAGTTGGGCGCAAAGTATTCGATTTGGGTTCGTTGGGGCAATTGCTCGTTAGCCTGTTGCCACCTCGGCACAAAGCCGTACCAGGCGAGGTTGTGGGCCATTTGCCGGTACATGATGTAATCGTCTGTGATCACTTCGACTATGAGGGGTGGTCGAGTGGACCGGTTTAGAGCCGGAGGCTGCATAACGCGTGCCAGCGTAGTTGATGCCTCTGACCACTGCACAAGCTGTACGGCCGCACCACTGCCCGGTTCCCGCCAGGCCCGCACGCTTTCCCCAGACAACGACAAATGCTGAATGCCGTTTTCCTGTACCGCCGGGGCCAGAGCCGCCAGCTCTAGCAGCAGCGGCAGATTCATATCCGTTTCAATTGTTTCCCGGTAAGTTTGCCACAGTTGGGGTAGCTCTGGCAGCAGCTCCAGACTGAGCCCTTTGTCTAAAATGGCGCGTAAAAGCTGCTGCTGCCGCTGGCCGCGCTCAAAGTCGTTGGTCGTAAGGCGGGAACGCACGTACCACAGCGCCAGATCGCCGTCCATCTGATGCAGGCCCGGTTCCAGCGTGAACTGTGCCCAACTTTCCTCCAGCTCCGGGTCCAGGTCTGGGGCGATCAGTCTCCAGTCGGTGAGGGGACAGTTGTTAATAATCTCCACGCCGCCCAGCGCATCTACCACTTGCTGAAAGCCGTCGAAGCCGATGCGGGCATAGTAGTCGATAGGAATGCCCAGGTTGTACTCGATTGTGTCTTTGATGAGGCCGCCCCCTCCGCCGGGATAGTTTGCCCCGTGGCCATGGGGCAGGGCGAGGTTGATGCGCGTCATCTTCCAGCCGGGGATAACAACGTACAGGTCGCGAGGTAGGGTGAGCAGCACGGCCGTTCTCGTCTGGCGGTTGATGGAAACAATGATAATGCTGTCGGTACGGCCGCCCTGGGCGTACTTCACGTCGTTGCCCAGCAGCACGATATTGGTAATGTGATCCGGCTTGGGAAATGGAGGCACGGGTGTGGGAACGGCCGTTGCCGGAGTCGCTACAGTGAAATCGAGAGTGGGATACGGCCGTATCGTGGCGCTTGGTTCTGGCGTGAGTGTGGCGACAGGGGTGGCAGGAACGGCCGTTGCTGTGGCAGGCAGCGGGGTGACGCCTGGGGTGGCGCTGGCTGGACTGGAGGTGGTGGAAGGAATAGCCGTTGTTAAAAGTGGCTGGCTCGTTTCCGCAGGCGAAAGCGAGACGGCCGTATGGGCTGGCAAAGGCGTTGATTGGCAAGCACCAGCCATTAGCAACAAGCCCCAAAGGAAAAATTTGATCGGAAGTAACTTCACTATTTCTTTCTCACAGTTTCCATTCGTCTATTCACTGCATAGCCTTTGGCCTTTCTAACTAACAATTGCGATTTACGTGCCTATTTTACTCTTGCCACGTTCCTGAAAAAAATGCTATCGTATCGTAGGGGTAAATAGGCCATGCCATTTTAGATAGGTGCGAACTATGACGAAGACCATTGCTGAACTTGAACGGGTGATCGAGACTGCAACTGAATCATCTGAGAAGGTTGATGCCTTGAACCGGCTTGCCTGGATATTGATTGACGAGGGTAAAGATGTGGAACGCGTTCCTGAGCTGTCTCAGCGCGCTTACGAGCTGGCCCAGAATCACATTGTAGCTGGGCAACCCTATCATAAAGGGGCAGCTGACAGCATTGTCATGCTGGCCGATTACTTTCGTTATATGGGCAAATACGGGTCGTCCATACTTCATGTTCTTAAGGCACTGGAAATATATGAAGAAATAGACGTGCTTGATGGCCGACAGATGGCCTATTATGTTTTGGGGCATGCCTATGGCATGTTGGGTGACTATACGGCCGCGCTAGAGGCCCATACGAAACAGCTTCAGGCAGCTCAAAGTCTGGGATTGGAGCTCGATCAGGCTGTCGCTTTGCAAAATATTGGCACCGTTTGCTCACATCAAGGGCGGTACCATGACGCGTTAAGTTACTATGACAAAGCCCTAATCCATTATCAAGCCATGAATGATAAGCCAGGTGAGGCGGCCATTTACAATAACTGCTCCGTGGAATACCGATTTCTGGATGATAGAGAAAAGGCGCTTGAATTTGCGCTCAAAAGTTTGGATCTATTCATAGAAGTAAAGCGGCCGAATGGCCAGGCACGGGCTTGCGGCAACGTGGGTCTGCTTTACCTGGACCTGGGGCGCTATGAGAAAGCCGCAGAATACCTGACCAAATCTCTTGAACTGGCGCGTACGACAAACAGCAAGTTTGGTGAGATCAATGCCCTGCTTTACCTGGGTAGGTTATATGGTGAAAAGCAGCAGCAAGAGAAGGCGGTAGTTACCATTCAGCAGGCGTTGCGGCTGGCTGAAGAGGTGGGCATGAAGAGCAAATGCTATGCCTGCCACGAAGAGCTGGCCAGGTTATATGAAGCAGCTGGTGACTTCCAGCAGGCGCTGGCGCATTACAAACAGTTTCACCAGCTGAAGGGCGAGGTCTTAAATGAAGAAAGTCTGACGCGGCTGAAGAATTTAGAAGTGGTGCATCGCACCCAGCAGGCTCAGGCAGAAGTTGAGCGTCAGAAGCAGCTGCGCGAGCAAGATCGCCAAACCTTTGATCGGCTTGCCCGCCTGAAAGATGACTATATGAGCATGGCTTCCCACGATCTCAAAAACCCATTGACCGTAATTAACAACAGCCTTTACCTGGTGCAGCGCTACGGCCGTATTGATGACGAAAAGGGTCGGGGCTACCTGCGCACGATGGAGCGAAGCATTGAGCAGATGAATGCCCTCATCCGTAACCTGCTGGACCTGGCCTTGTTTGAATCGGAGCGCCGGTTAGGCGATGGATTGGTAAATCTGGCCGTCTTTTTTGAAACCGTGGTGGAAGATTACTGGCCCGTTGCTCAAAACAGAAGTATTACGCTGCAGATACGGCCGTTTCCTACGGATTGGGTAGCTCTCTATAATGAGCGCCAAATTCGCCGCGTCGTCGATAACTTGCTATCAAACGCCATCAAGTACAGTCGCGAGGGCGGCAATGTGATCGTTGAAGTTGAGCGTACGGATAGCTGCTTTGTGGTAACAGTGAAAGATACAGGGATTGGCATTCCCGATGCAGACCTACCGCATATTTTTGATCGCTTTTACCGGGTTGGGCATGAGGAGCACGAGGCCGTCGAGGGAACTGGCCTGGGGTTGGCCATCACCAAAACCATTGTCGAGCAGCATGGCGGTTCTATTGGGGTCAAGAGTGAGTTAGGGAAAGGAAGCATCTTCATTTTCACCCTCCCGGTTTATCAGCCGGAGCTGAAAGATAGTCTGGCTTCTGAGGCCGTCTTTGACTAGCGTGCTTGCCCATTTTAGTTTGTGCAAATTGCTTGGTTGCCAAACAAAATTTGAATATAATTTGCCGCTTATGGTGTAGATAGGCCAACTAGCCCCAATCTTTCGGGGCGATCCCCTGGCTAACTACGCGACGTAGATTGTAAGCGCATTTGGAAATGTCCAATGCTCGGCCCGGTTTACGTGAAACACGTCCACCTAATTTTGAACGAAACTGCCGGAGATGCTTCAATGGACAATACAAATTTCCTGAACGACCCTACAAGCGCGAGCCAGTTAACGTTAAGTACCCTCCTGGCGAGCCTGGACCAATTTCGAGATGGAACTATGGATCCTGAGCTGCAGCTGATTGAGCTGGCCCAGGGCGAAATACTGTTCAACCAGGGAGATGCCGCCGACAGCATGTATATCGTTGTGGCGGGCGCGCTGGGCGTGCGGGTTCGAAATGCGGATGGCTCAGAGCAAATTATTGATCAGTTGGGACCCGGACAAACAGTGGGGGAGCTGGCTCTCATCAGCGGGCGTCCCAGATCTGCTACGGTATATGCGCTCAACGATGCCGGATTGCTGCGCCTTTCGCGCTCCAAATTTGAGTCCTTGACAAATGGGGATGGGCCGAGCCTGGGGGAACTGCAATCAACAATTCTGACCCGCTGGCAGCGGTTGCAGTTGGCCAATGTTTTGCGGGGCCTGCTGGGGGAACTGGAAGCGAATGATCTGCACCAGATTCAGAGCCAGCTTACCTGGCACACCTTTTCCAACGGCGATGTCTTGTTTCGCCAGGGGGATGCTGCGGACGGCATGTATATTGTGGTAAACGGCCGTTTGCGGGCCGTTGTTCATACCGCTCAAGGTGATGAAACAACGGTAGCAGAAATTACCGCCGGGGAAACCGTTGGCGAGTTTACGTTTTTTACCGAAGAACCAAGAAGCGCGACGGTGTATGCCGTGCGCCAGACAAGCGTAGTGCATCTGTCGCGAACGGTCTTTGAGCAGCTTTCGCGCACGCGGCCAGAGTGGATGCGCAAGCTGGCGCTCATTTTGGTGCAGCGCAGCCGCCAAAATGCGGGGCAGCTGCAACCGCCAGCGGCCACATCCCAAAATTTAGCGTTGATAGCTGGCGATCCTTCCGTTGACATTGATCGGTTTGCCGAGGAGCTAACTGCTGCCCTGGCAAAGTTGAGCCCAACCAAGAGCCTGAACAGCCGCCAGTTTGACGAACAATACGGCCGTTCTGGTGCGGCACAAATCGCGGCCGACGCGCCCGAAGATCTGGCCGTAAGCAACTGGCTGGGCGAAATAGAGACACAGCACGCCATTGTGGTTTTCGTGGCGGACAAGGAGACCAGCGCCTGGACGAAGCGCTGTATTAACCAGGCCGATCGCGTCTTGATTGTGGCTAATCCATCAGCTGACCCCACTCCCGGCCCGCTAGAACATTATCTGTCGCAGCTGGAGGTTCCCCTGCGCGCCGAGCTTGTTCTGTGGCATCCGCCCGACATCGGGCGGCCCAATGGCACCTTGCGCTGGCTCGAGCCGCGTGCCGTGCGGCACCATCATCACGTGCGTCAGGGTGATTCGGCGCATATGAACCGGCTGGCGCGTCGCCTCGCCGGTAAGGCAATTGGGCTGGTCTTGAGCGGTGGGGCAGCCCTGGGCCTCACCCAGCAGGGCGTCTATAAGGCCATTCTGGAGCTGGGGATTCCGCTAGATTATGTGGGTGGCGTGAGTATGGGCTCAATCATGGCCGGAATGACCGTCACGGGTCACACCTTTGCCGAATTTGAAGCTTATTCCCAGCGCCTGGACAAGATGGGCGTGCTGGATTACACACTGCCGCTGGCCGCTCTGACGCGCTCCAAAAATGTGGGGGAGCTGCTCAAAGAGGCGTATCAGCCATTTGAAATTGAAGATTTATGGATTCCCTTCTTTTGTGTGTCCAGCAATCTAACAACTGCAGAGCCGAAAGTTCACACGCAGGGCAGCCTGTGGCGAGCAATCCGGGCTTCGATGGCGATTCCAGGGGTATTCTTGCCGGTTGTGGAAAATGGAGAAGTGCTGGTTGATGGGGCTATTATGGATAACTTTCCGGTGGCCAAAATGTCGGCACTTATTGAATCCAAACATATTATTTCTGTGCTGGTGGCTCCGTTTAAGGCCAGAAAACGCCGGTATGATTACGACACTTCTGTTTCCGGCTGGCGCGTTTTGTGGCATCGGCTGAATCCAATTGGCAGGCGGCGGCGCTATCCTTCCCCAATGGACACAGTGGTGTGGGCGATGGAAATCAACGGCAGGCGCATGAGCCGCGATCAGGAATCGCTGGCGGAAG
>JBHIWP010000038.1:0-26829 GCA_041987425.1 Promineifilaceae bacterium (SeqCode)
CAAAGCAGAAGCGTCTGGCGTAATTTTTGCCGCCCACCAGCTGCCCATCGGGGAAGCTCGGGCTTGTCTGGTGTCCGCCCGCGCTGCCCTGAATTTAAACGAGCGCGAGCAAGCGCAGGCATGGGTGGAGAAGGCGCTGGCTATTGGCAAGGCCAACTTCTTACCGGCCATTGCTTACCAGGGATTCCAGCTAGAGGGTGAACTCAACCAGAACCAGGGCAGGTTCCTGGCCGCACTGGCCGCCTATGAAGCGTCTATAGATGAGCTTGAACAGCTGTACGGCCGTCTGATGATTGAGTTCCGCGCTGACTTTCTGGAAGACAAAGAGCGCATCTACGAAGAGACGATTCTGCTCTGCCTGCAGCTGAAGCAGCCAGGGCGCGCCCTGGAATTTTGTGAACGGGCCAAGTCTCGGGCCCTGCAAGACCTGCTAAATTTGCGCATTCACCTCAACATTGAGGCCCGCAGCGAAACGGATAAACCGCTGGTAGCACGGCTGCACGCCCTGCGCGCCGAACGAGATCGACTCTACCGGCGCTGGGAGGTAGACGAGGAGATCGGCCAGCGAGGCGATACGGCCGAACTGCTCGAAGCCCAGCAGCGCACCGAAAACAAGATCGTCCGTATCGAAAGCGAGATAACGGAGCTGTGGCACAAGCTGCTCATTCGCAACGCCGACTACGCCCGCGACGCTTCGCTTTGGCAGGTGCGCGCTGAACCTGCCCAGCCCTATCTGCCAGAAGATACTGTTTTGCTGGAGTTCTTTGCAGCGCGCGGCCAGCTTATCTTGTTTTTGGTAACGCGAGATCAGATCAAGGCCACCTCGCTGGACGTGACGGTAACGGCCGTTCAGCAAAAGCTTCAGCTCCTCTGGCTCAACTTGCGCTCCGTGCCGCGCAGCTCCAAAAAGCAGCTGATTCACCTGACCCGCAACGCGCAAACGGTGCTGCAGCAGCTTTACGACCAGTTGTTACGGCCGTTGGCCGCAGAGCTGGGTGGCTACAGCAAGTGGATCATTGTGCCGCACGGGCCGCTTCACTACCTGCCGTTTCACGCGCTGCACGACGGGCAGCGCTATCTGGTAGAAACGACGGAAATCAGCACGCTGCCCGGCTCCAGCCTGCTGCGCTTTTGCCATGAAACGCCCAAAGGAGACGGGCCGCTGGTGGCAGTGGGACACTCTTACGACGGCCGTTTGCCCCACGCCGTCACCGAAGCCCAGCAGATTGCTACCCGATGGCGCGGCCACGCCTTCCTGGAAGAGGCCGCCACTCTGACGCAGATTGAACCTTTGTTGGGGAACGGCCGTATTCTCCACTTGGCCACCCACGGCGACTTTCGCGCCGACAACCCGCTCTTCTCTGGCCTGGCGCTGGCGGATGGCTGGCTGACCACCATCGACATCTTCAACCTGCGGCTGCGCGCCTCGCTGGTAACCCTGAGCGCCTGCCAGACCGGACGCAGCGTCATTGGCGGCGGTGACGAACTGCTGGGCCTGATGCGGGCCTTTTTGGGCGCAGGGGCGGCTTCGCTCATTGCCTCCTTCTGGGCCGTAGAAGACCAGACAACCGCCTGGCTGATGCACCATCTCTATGAAAAGCTGGCCGCTGGCGAAACCAAAGCCGCCGCGCTGCGCGCTGCGCAACTGCGCTTTTTGCAAGAGCCCGAGCTGGCTAAGCGATACAGCCACCCTTACTTTTGGGCGCCTTTCTTCCTGGTCGGCGACGCCGGAAATTTGTAAAAGCGGTAAAAAGGTGCAACAAAACAACTGCATACTGGAAAAACGGCCGTCTCCTCGTTCATCACTGCAGGAAGAGAGACGGCCGTTTGACTTGTTGGTTTTAGGGAACGGCCGTTTCGCTGAAGATCAGTCTTTTGTGAACAATCATTTGAAGGAGGGATAGTACCATGGCGACCGCCGTCGGGAATTCGAAGCAACTTTCGCAAACCAATCCAAGGCGCAGAAATATCATCATCTTGATCATTGTGCTTTTGGTCATTCTGGCCGTTGGTTTTATTGTATACCGCAACGCCGTGCAGAGCGCACGCGCGGAATATTTTATGGACCGGGAGATCATCCTGGTAGGCACGTCAGGAACCCTGACTGCGCTGGCAGAGGAATTGCGAGCAATTGATCCAGACATTGAATTGACGCTTGACCCGGAACGTTCCTTTAGCCTGCAAGAACTGGAATCGCCTGCACAGCAAACGCTAGGGCCGCAAACTGTGGCTTCGGCCGCTTTGCAAATTGGCAGCGGCAGCCCGGCCTGTGCTCAGCTTAGCAACGACCTGGAAATCAATCTGTACGAACTAACCGGCAGCACAGATGATGTAGAAGCGGTTTTAGCGGCCATCGACCAGACCAGCGCAGGCCGCAGCGTGCTGGCAGAGGCCAACTGGGTGATTGGCGCGCCCTGGAGCCCTACCGGCAGCCCGTGGAGCCCAACGGGTAGTCCCTGGAGCCCTACTGGCAGCACCAACCAGGGTGCCCCCACGCCAGCAACGATGAATGATTATGTAGAACAGTGGGCTTTTTCAACCATTGGCCTGGCCGATGCCCAGACCGTAAATAACGATCCTGCTCTGGCGCCCGTCCGGGTAGGCGTCTTCGACACGTCTCCCCTGGAAGGAATTGAAAACATGCCGGAAAACGTGAACGAACAGCCGCAAAAGAACGACTTAGGGGTACGGGTAGAACATCCTAAATTTGTGGCGACGCCGGTACCGCCGGAGCCAGGCAGCAGGGAAGACATTACCGTGCCCAACCACGGCTACTTTGGCGCCAGCTTCATCCGTGCCCTGACGCCGGGCAGCGACATTCAGCTAATACGTGTACTTACCAGAAATAATCGGGGCGATTTGGCAACCTTAAACCACGAACTGCTTACGTTTATGGGTGAGGCCAATGGAGATAGTGTGAACGCCGTGGTGAATATGAGCCTGGGCGTACCGCCGCTGATGCCGTGGCAACCGTTTGCGCCCTGGCTGCTTTGGGAATTCTCCGTGCCGTTTAAGCTGGAGCGGCAGCTAAACTCCTTGCGAACCGTGATGCAAATTGGCGAGTGCCTGGATGTGGTCATGGTGGCGGCGTCTGGTAACGATTCGGCGCAATCCTTGAAGGTAGGCAACTACCCGGCCAACTGGGGCACGGTGCTGGGGGTAACGGCCAGCAACCAGGCAAACGAAAAGGCATGTTATGCCAATGAAGGCGAGCTGGCGGCCCCGGGCGGAGACGGCCGTTCGCCAGACGATCCGCCTGGTATGTGCGAGCCAAAGCTGCATCTTTGCAGCGGGCCAAACTGCCCATACGCCGTCATTGGCTTTGTTCACCCGCAGGCACAGGCACCCAATACCGCAGCCAGAACCCACGAACAGTGGGTGGGCACTTCCTTTGCCGCGCCTATGGTAACAGGATTGGCTGCGCTGCTCAGGCAGCTAGAGCCGGACTTAAGCGCCGCCGAAGTGCGCGAGCTGATTCACTGTGGCACCGTCGCGCCCACCACGCCGCAACAAGTTCCGGTCATTAACGTGCGGCAGACGCTGGACTGTGCTGCAGCGAGAAGTGATTAGAGCCGTGCCGGAAACGGCCGTTTCACTTCGTTAAGATTGCCAAGGAGAGGTGTGTTCAAGTCGTAATTAGCCGGGCAAGCTCTATAGTAAGCTTGCCCGGCTGCTTTCTCTCGATTGGGCCAATTGCCTATTCCCCAATTGCAAGGTAAGCTACGCCAAAGCGCCCAACATTGCGCTGGAACACGTAGCTATGCCATACACAAGACTTGCTTCCCAACCGTTTCTCACCTGGCTCCTCGTTACTGGCGGGGCGCTGGTGGTCTTAGCCTTTTATTTGGGCTTTGTCTTGCTCAACAAAAATGCCGTTGGGCCAGACCAGGCCGAGGCGACCACAGTAGCCCAAATTGCCACTCAAATTGCCACTTTGCAGCCCACACCCCCAACACCTACGCCCTTTGCCACGGTGACGCCTTCCCCCGTGCCGCGCCCTAATTCTTGTGCCATGATCAGGCAGCAGCAGCCTGCGGCAGAGGACGGCTCGTACACGATTTATCTGCACGGCCGTTCCCCGGCGACGCTTTATTGCCACAACATGGATACGGTGCCTCAGGAATACCTGACGCTGCCCGCTACGGAAAGCGGCGGCAACTTTAGCCTGATTAGCTACCCTGAAGGCGCCATCATCACCCAATATGAAAAAGTGCGCCTCAACCCCAGCTCGCTTATTATTGACCCTACCGACATGACGTTTGCAACGCTGGCCGAAAGCCTGGCCGGTTACAATGCTATTTTTGGCGAACAGCTAGAAACGTATCCGGCCACTGCCTCCGATTTTGGCGTGGCAACTGGCTGCAACCGTAATCAGGAAAATGCGCCACTGGGCCGGGCCAACATCGACCTTACCGGTACGCCTTTTATCGTCAGTCCGGAGCTGACGTTTACCAGCTTTGGCGGCGAGGTGCAGGAAGTGGTTAGCGAGGTGAGTCCAGACGGTAAGATAGTAAATTTGGCGGTGAACGGCCGTTGCGGTGTCATCCAGCCTGCCGGACCCATTCAGCTGGTATACCAACAGCCCTAATTTGTATTGGAGGTAAATATGTGTCGCAGCATTAAACAGTTACGCAGTGCCGAAACCCCGGCCACTCCGGATGAGATTGAAGCCGCAGCGCGCCAATTTGTGCGAAAAGTGTCTGGTTACAGACGGCCGTCTCGCCGCAACGAAGCCGCTTTTGAACAAGCCATTATAGAAATCAGCGCCGCCACAGAAAAGCTGCTTGATAGCCTGCTAGCGCGGTAAAGTCACACGTCCGGCAACGCAACTATTGTTACAATTTGAAAAGCACCTTTGCCTATAGATGTGTTAAAGGAGCCTGTAATGTCCACTAGCCCACTGAGAAGCACCACCCCCACCATTGATGTTTACATAAAGCTCGCCCAATACCCCATTTTGTGTGACCGGATACGCCTGCGCATGCGCGAAGAGCTTTTCCGGCGGGGAATCATTAGCAAAACCGACTTTGAACAGCAGGTGAAGGACCTGGCAATTGAGTCGCAGCGACGTGAGGGCCTCAATAACCCTACCGTGCAAGAAGATGAGGGTTCCTGGCAGCGCCGCCTGGATACCATACGCGATCTGCATACGGACAACTATTTTGCCAACAACCTGGGCAGTTCCCTCTTGGAACAGCTTATAGAAGAGGTGTTAAATAACCAGGACAAGGCGCCACAGGCCGTTGATCTCACTTTTAACCCAGAGATTGCACCCTGGGCACTGCTATTTGAACAGGGTGAAATGTATGATGCCCTGCCGCCCCCGGAGCTGGAAAAGGTAAAGCATCATCTAGAAGAGATTAAAGTGGTGCTAATCAAGCGCCTCTTGAGCGATCAGCTTCCCTTTATTCGGGTCGCCAAGCACGTGTTTACCATCAAAGATCTAAACTGGATTTATGAACGGCTCATTGGCCGGGGCAAAATTGGGGGCAAAGCGGGCAGCATGCTGATGGCCTGGCACATCTTGGAGCGGGCCACTCACGATTTTGGGCCAGACATTGCCCAACAGGTTACGATACCAGACAGCTACTTTATTGGCTCAGAGATCATTTACGAATTTTTGTTGCAAAATAAGTTAGAACGTTTTGTGAACCAAAAGTATCTTTCTCTGGAAGAAATGCAGGCACAGTTTCCAGAGATTGTGGCTCACTGCATGGCGGGCAAAATACCTAACTACATTATGGAGCAGCTGCGGGATGTGTTAAATCGGCTAAACGGCCGTCCCTTCGTGGTGCGCTCCTCCAGCCTGTTGGAGGATCATCTGGACTACGCGTTTGCCGGTAAATATGCCACCGTGTTTTGTCCGAACCAGAGCGGCACAGAAGAGAACTTTAACGCCCTGCTGGATGCCATTCGTCAGGTGTATGCCAGCACCTTCAATCCAGAGGCTATGGTGGAACGCCAGGAGCACGGGCTGATTGATTATGATGAACGCATGGCAATTATGATTCAGCCGCTCATTGGGCACCAGTACGGCCGTTACTTCTTACCCACCATTGTGGGCGCGGGGCTAAGCCAGAATCCCTGGCACACAACCAACGACAACCGCGCCCAGGATGGCTGCCTGCGCCTGACGCTGGGGCTGGACGAACGCGTGCGCGTGCCCATGGGCGACGGCGATGCCTGCATCATCTCCTTAAGTACGCCAGATTACCTCAACAATACCAAGGCATTGATTCAGAACAAAGTTAAAGTGGTTGACCTGGAAGAAAATGATTTTAAGCTGCTGCCCATCACAGAAATATTGCAGGTGGATTATCCATACGGCCGTTATCTGCTAGATACCCAAAACAATCAGCTCACCTATGACCACCTTATCGAAGATGAAAAGTTCATACGGCTGATGCGCACTGCCCTCACTCGCCTGGAAAACACCTACGGGGTTCCTGTTCAGCTTGAATTTGCCCTGGAAATCATCGATGCGCCCGGCGGGCAAGACTACAAACTTTATGTGCTGCAGTGCCATACGGCCGCTCAGCAGTAGTTGAAAGAGATAGATTAGAGAGACAAGCATGACCATTCGTATTTTGCTGGTTGACGATCAGGCACTCTTCCGCGAGGGGCTGCGCACGCTGCTTTCCGTGCACAACGATCTGGAAGTTGTGGGCGAAGCCAGCAACGGCCAGGAGGCCATTGACGCCGTAGAAAAATTGGCGCCGGATGTGGTGCTGATGGATTTGCGCATGCCCGTGCTCAACGGTGTCGCCGCCACGCGCCAGATTAGCGATACGACACCCCACAGCCGCATCATTGTCCTCACCACGTTCGACGATGACGACTACGTTTTTGATGGCCTGCGCGCGGGCGCGGTTGGCTACCTGCTCAAGGACGTGCCGTCGGCCAGGCTGGTAGAAGCCATCCGGGCCACGGCGCGCGGCGAATCCTTTTTAGAGCCGTCTGTAGCGGCCAAGGTCGTGGCAGAATTTTCGCGCATGTCTAGCCTGGAAAACACCACCAACGCCAAAACGGCCGCAGCGCAGCAAGACCTCATAGAGCCTCTTTCTGAACGTGAGCTGGAAATTTTGGGCGTACTGGCTACCGGCGCCAGCAATCGAGAGATTGCCAGCCAGCTGTTCATCACCGAAGGTACGGTAAAAAACCACATCACCAATATTTTGGGCAAGCTGGGCGTGCGCGACCGCACCCAGGCGGCGCTAAAGGCCAAAGACATGGGTCTCATTTAGAGACTGGAGATTGGAGACTATAGATTAAAGTAGTCTTTAGAAATTAAATGTGACAACCGCAGAATCTAGAAATAGAACACGGATTAAACGGATAAAACAGATTTCCACTGATTAGAATCAGAACGGGCAAAATCCGTTCCCATCCGTGCTATCCGTGTCATCTATGTTCCAAATAGACCTATAACCAATCTTCAATCCTTAACCTCGATTTTTGCGGGCTATGAGCTGGGCCACGTGGCGCATTTTGCCGGAGCGCTGGCCGCGCACGTCGGTTTCGGCGTAGTGGATAATCTGCCAGTCGGCAAAAGCGCGACGCAGTTCGCCAGATTCAAGAAAATACCCGGGCGTTTCGCCCTCCCCCAGATGTACAAAAGTTTCGAAAAAAAGCAGGCCACCGGGCCGCAGCGCCTGCCGGTAGGCGGCAAAGGCGGCACGCTCCAAAAAGCGGAAGTTGAGGATGACATCGACGCAGTTGGGTGGGAAGTAGGGTTGAGTGAGATCGAAAACGGCCGTATCCACCCACACCCCCAAACCCGCCGCCCGCTGCCGCAATAATTGCAGCCCCACCTCCGAAATGTCCAGCGCCACCACAGACATCCCCTGCTTAGCCACAAACAGCGCGTTGACGCCAACCCCGGCGGCTGCATCCAGCACCAGGCCGTTTTGCGGCAGCAGGTGAGCAAAATCCTGCAGCAGTTGGCTAGGATGGCCGTGCTGGCGGTATTGCGCCTCGCTTTGGTAACGGCCGTTCCACTTGCGTGCATCTGGATGCTGGGTCACGTCTCTGTCCTCCAACGATGACCTGAGACACTATGCCGCGTGACTCAGGACACTAAAAAATTTCTCTTGGCTCAGGCATCATACGCCTAACTGAGCAACGAATCAAATATGGAGGCATAAACATATGAGCATCGTCACCATCACTTACATTATCTACATTTTACTGAGCCTGGGCATTACGGTCTGGGTGGCGCAAACGCTGTTTCGCAACGGCCGTGTCTTCGTCATCGACGCTTTTGGCGGCAACGAAACAATGGCCGACGCGGTAAACCATTTGCTGCTTGTGGGCTTCTACCTGGTCAACATCGGCTTTGTTTCCATGTATCTGAGTTACGGCGCTAAGCCGGGCAGCGTGGTGGACGCCATCGAATATATCAGCATCAAGATCGGCGTTGTGCTGCTGGTGTTAGGCGCCATGCACTTCTTCAACATCTTCAACTTTGCCAAAATGCGCGGTAAAAACCGACGCAAGAGCGCTTCGCAAGAGGCGACCCCACCAGCAAATACGGCCGCATCCTGACCCATGTTTTAGGAGATTATGATGAGCCAAACAATTCCTTCTGACGATATGTATAGGCCAGATTTTCCCTCGCTGGGTCTCTTTTCTACCTGGTTTGGTGCGGCGTTAATTGGGTTAACGGCCGTTTTGCAGTTGGGGCAGTCGCGCAGCCGCATGTGGAGTGAACCCGTTGCCGATGGGCTACATTTTTTATTGATAGCGCTCATCCTTGCTTCACTATTTTATGTGCCTTTTCGCACGGAGCGCGGTGTAAAGTGGGCGGCGCTACCGCTGGCCATCAACCTGGGAACGCTCATCATTGTGCAGTTGGTGCCTTTTGCTGACCTGGGGGAAGCAATGCGCTTCCGTTGGCGCATCAGCCAGTATCAAGACGTCGTGCAGATGATCGAAGCAGGCATCCTGCTGCCCGACGAGAGTGGCGTGGTGACGCTGCCAGAAGCGTACCGGCACCTTTCAGCGGACAACGGCCGTATCTTGATAGAAAGTGACGGAGAGGCTGTGGTCGTCTTCTTCTTCTCAGAACAGAATGGCCAGGGCAATTTCTCTGGCTACCTTTACAGCAGCGACAATAATCCGCCTCAGCAGGGCGATTTCCTGGGGAGCTGGCGTTACGTGACACAGCAGCAAGCCCATTGGTACTTTTGTGTCTCTGTACATACGCAGGGAGTAAATCCATGACCATTAAACGCGGTTTCTGGTGGGGCAAGGTAAGTGGCCTGCTTGGCGGAGGCATCGCCGGGGCATCCGGCATTTCATTGGCAATTTTCCTCGATGCGCTGTTGAACGGCCGTCTCGTTACCGAGCTAGAATGGTTTTGGCAGATGATTTTTTACGGCATCGCGGGGCTGTTTACGGGTGCCTTCATTGGCGCCATCCTGGGCACCCTGCTCGGCGTATTTATCGCCTTTGCAGAACTGGATGAATTGGCCCCAGCCGTGTGGACATTTGCCTGGGCCATTGCCGGACTGCTCCTTTCTCTCGTGCCAATGGATCTGCGCCTTTTGTTCTCACCACCTGTTTGGGTATGGGTGGCGGGGACAGTGGGCTGGTATTGTGGACACTTTTTTCTCAACATGGTAAGAGCTAAACGCACAAGATCGGCAGTTACCCCACAGGCAGATCCGGGGTGATCAGTGGGCGGCGGTTGGATTGATTCATGACGTTGTATAATTTGCGCATGGAACGCCAACCGCCGCCTCTTTTGCTTCGTACGTTTATGGTCGCCGTCGCCTTGAAGTTCACAGGCGGTTTAGTAGGAATTGGTCTGGGCTACTGGCTGCTCTATGAATTTGTGCTGGATCGCTGGTGGATGGTATTGGCAACGGCCGTTGTACTCTTCCTTCTGCTCCTGCCCTGGCCGGGGCAAAACCGCAACCACTGGCTGGTAGCGGCGCTGGTCTGGGGCATACTTTCACCCCACATCGATCTGGTGTACGCCTCATGGGTGCCTTTTGATGACCTGTTCTTGACACCCCGCTTTGTAGAAATTGGCTGGTCGGTTCACGTGGTAAACAATATTTTTGCCTTGACGCAGCTGTTTGTAGCCGTGCCTGTCATATTGGCAAGCTGGCATTACGGCTGGCGCGGCTTTTGGCTCAGCCTGGGTCTGGCGGGCGTACTTTACAGCGTGACACCATTTTTGATGCCTCCTGAGGCGCTGCTATGGGGATTTTATGCCGTGCGTGGCTTCGTGCTGCTGGGGGTAATCCTTATTTTGGCCTACATTACGGTGACGCTGGCCACGGCGCAGCGAAAAACAAACGAAGCGCTAACAACTGCCAACCAGCGGCTGGCGGCCCAGGCAGCCATGATGGAGCAGCTGGCCGTCAGCCGGGAACGCAACCGGCTGGCGCGCGAACTGCACGATACCCTGGCGCATTCGTTGTCGGGAACGGCCGTTTCCCTCCAGGCAATCGAAACCCTGCTTAAGCACGATCCAGAGGTAGCTGAAGACGAGTTACAAGCGGCCCAGCGCCAAATTCGGGAGGGTCTGGCCGAAGCGCGGCGAGCAATTACCGCCCTGCGCGCCTCGCCGCTGGAAGAGCTGGGGCTGGCCGAAGCGTTGCGCCAACGGGCACAAACGATTCAAGAGCGCGCTAATTTACCGGTTCAGGTCACAATTAGCCCCCTGCCGCTGCTGCCAGTGGATGTGGAGCAGGCGATCTATCGCATTGCGGAAGAGGCGTTGCTAAACGCTGAGAAACATGCCCAGGCCAGCCAGTTAACGCTTACTCTGTCGCAACAGGCGGGCTGGATCACGCTGCGGGTTGAAGATGACGGCATTGGGTTTGTCGTGGAAGATGTGCGGGATAACGGCCGTTTTGGGCTGATGGGCCTGCACGAACGGGCAGAGCTAATTCAGGCAGACCTTGCCATACATAGCCAGTTGAACCAGGGCACGAGGCTAGAGCTGCGGGTGAAGGTAGAGTAACGCATGAGTGAGAAAGCAATCTCGCTGCTAATTTGTGACGATCAGGAAGTGGTGCGCAAAGGATTGAACACGATCTTCCGCTACGCTGAGGGCATTGAGGTGGTGGGACTGGCCGTTGATGGGGAGGACGGCGTTAAGCAAGCCGTTGCGGCCAGGCCAGACGTTGTGCTGATGGATTTGAAGATGCCGAAGCTGAACGGCATTCACGCCACGCGGCGCATCTGCACCGCGCTGCCCGAAACAAAGGTGATTGTGCTCACAACCTTTGACACAGATGAGTGGGTCTTTGACGCGGTGCGAGCCGGAGCCAGCGGCTATTTGCTGAAGGATGCCACCGGAGATGAGTTGGTAACGGCCGTGCGCCAAACCCATGCTGGCAACAACCACATCGATCCACAAATTGCGGGCAAAATTCTGGCCGAATTTAACCAGCTGGGCCAGCAGAAAACCAAAGCTCAACCGGACGATCCGCTGCTAGAGGAGCTAACCGAACGAGAACTTTCCATTTTGCGCCAGATGGCTCAGGGCAAAAATAACCAGGAAATTGCCGAAGCGCTCTTCCTGGCAGTGGGAACCATCAAAAATAACGTCAGCCAGATTTTGGGGAAGCTCCACGCCAACGACCGTACCCAGGCCGTGCTAACGGCTCTGCGGCGCGGCATTGTGGATTTGGAGTAGCGTGGTTCAGCAGCCACCTTGTTTATCGAGAATAGAATCTGTTAAATCTGCGAAATCTGTTGATAACGTGCTGGGCAAACGCACGTGCCAACTCAGGAAAAAAGGGCTAACAGTTCGGCAGCTTTGTCGCGCTTATCGCCGTTGCAGCTAATAAAGCGGCGCACCTCGAATGTATCTATCTCTGCCGCCTTATACGCCTCGCGTACTTCTTCTGTATCGTGGTTAGAAATAATGACGGGGATGCCACTTTGGGCTAACTTTGTCGCCTGCCTTGCCAGCTCTTTTTGGTCCATCCAGCCAAAGCCGTTAGCGCTATAGCTGGTGAAGTTGGCCGTGTCAGAAAGCGGCACGTAGGGCGGATCACAGTAGACCACATCGCCCGGCTGGCAGGCAGCCATCGTGGCCACAAAGTTTGTGTGTTCAAACGTCGCGTGTTGGGCTTTATGAGCAAAGTAGCGCATTTCGGCTTCGGGGAAGTACGGCCGTTTATATCGGCCAAAGGGCACGTTAAAGCCACCCTTCATGTTGTAGCGGCACAGGCCATTGTAGCCGTGCTTGTTCATGTACAGAAAAATTGCTGATTTGCGGCGCAGATCGCTGGTATTGTTGAACTCATCGCGCAGCGCGTAGTAGCGATCCTTGTCATTGTTTTCCGGGGTAAACAAGGGGCGACAATATGCAATAAAGGCTTCGCCCTCTGCTTGCAGATGTTGATACAGGGTGATCAGGTCGGCATTGGCGTCGGAAAGAAGATAACGGGGATAGGTGGTGTTGAGGAAGAGCGCAGCGGAACCGACAAAGGGCTCAACCAGCCGCTCGCCGGGGGGCAGCAGCGCCTTGATGCGCTCCACGATTTTGTATTTGTTTCCGGCCCATTTGAGGAATGGCTTCATAGTTGGGTAATTGGGTAATTGGGTAATTGGGGCTAATTACCCAATTACTCAATTACAATTCATTCTACTTAGGCATTTGCTGCAGCAACCACTGCCAGTTTGGCGGCTTCACAAAGGAAATGATCTCCCGCTCTTGCTGCAGATTATAGGCCACCCGGCGCATTTCCACCGTCCAGCCTTCCTCTTTACGCCAGGTAAGCAAGCCGTACTTGGCGCGGTTATCGCCATCACTGGGCAGGTTGACTGAGCTGATATTGACCAATGTTTTTTCTTGCCAATGGCGCACGTTGGGAATATGCAGGTGACCAAAAGTAATTGTGCCTGCGGTGGTGGTTTCTAGCAACGGCCGTAACGCTTCGTCATCTTGCGGCCATTCTACCTTGCCCAGCACTTCCTGCTGGAATTCGTCCGTTGGCATAATGGCCCGGTTCACGTCCAAAGGATTCGCGTGCACAATGAGCAAATCGTCGGCGGGAACGGCCGTTGGCCCAATGCGGTGGCTAAACGGCAAGCGCTGCAGCCAGGCCACGTGGTCCGTGCCAAGCTGGGCATGTGTCCATTTGGCCACCTCAATAAATGTTTGCCAGCGCTGCCGCTGCGCCTCGTCTGCATCTTCTGGAATAGAAAGAGGCGTATGGATCGATTCATCTGTGTTGCCATAGACCAGGATATCTGTTTCAGCTTTTGCCAGCTCCAGGCACGCTTTGGGCCGTGCCCCCATCAGGCACAGATCCCCGGCAAAAGCGATCAGGTCCGGGGCCTGCTTTTTGATGTCCGCCAACACGGTTTGCAGCGCGGTAAGATTGCCATGAACATCTGAGTAAATTGCGATTCGCATTAATTTTCTCCTTCTAACGCAAAGGGTAGGCCAATTTTGCAAAATTGACCAACGCTTATGGATTATCGCTGGCCCAGCTGACAATCGCAAAAGAAGTATGTTAACCAGTGGAAAGTAACAGGTTACAAATTTATTTACAGGCTACTTTTCACTTCCCCCTTCTCACTTTTTACTTTTGACTTATTACTGAAAATGGAAAAGCCAGTGGTATAATTCGTCCAATATTTCCCAAGGAGCGTGACTGCATGGCTGAAGAAGACAAGAATAAAGAAAAAAATGGGGCCGAGAAAGAAAAGCCAGAACCCAAAGACAATCTGGTTTCAACGAAACATGTCGTGACCATAAACGGCCGTCGCGTCAACTACACGGTGACCACCGGCACCATTGTGCTGAAGGAAGAAAGTGAAAAAGAGGGAAAAGTGGAAGGCCACAAACCCAAGGCGGAGATTTTCTTCATTGCCTACACCCGCGATGGTATTAAGGATCAGAAGAAACGGCCGCTCACCTTCTCATTTAATGGCGGCCCTGGCTCTTCTTCCGTCTGGCTGCACTTGGGCGTGTTTGGCCCGCGTCGCATTGTTACCGATGAAGTAGGTAACTTGCTGCAACCTCCGTATGACCTCATCGAAAACGAGTTTTCCATTCTGGATCAGACCGATCTCGTTTTCATCGACCCGGTGAGCACGGGCTATAGTCGCGCTGTGGAGGGGGAAAAACCCAAAGATTTCCACGGCTTCAAGCGGGATATTGAGTATGTGGGTGACTTTATTCGACTGTATTGTTCGAGGTACGGCCGTTGGACCTCGCCAAAATTCCTGGCCGGTGAAAGCTACGGCACTACCCGCGCTGCTGGCGTAGCTGGCTACCTGCAAGAGCGGCACGGCATGTACCTCAATGGCCTGTTGCTCATCTCCGTCGTCCTCAACTTCCAGACGATTCGCTTCCCGGTGGGCAACGATCTGCCTTACATTCTTTACCTTCCCACGATGGCGGCCACCGCTTGGTACCACAATAAGCTGGATAAAAACCTGCAAGAAAGCCTGGAAGACACCGTCGAAGAGGTGCGCCAGTTTGCCCTTACGGAATATACGTTGGCCCTGATGCAAGGGGCAGCCCTGCAGGAAAAAGAAAAGACCCGAATCGAGAAGAAATTAGCCCGCTACCTGGGCATTTCGCTTGATTATATCAAGCGGTGCAACCTGCGCGTTCAATACTTCCGCTACTGCAAAGAGCTGCTGCGCGACCAGCACCGCACGGTGGGTCGTCTGGACAGCCGCTTTTTAGGCATCGACCGCGACGCAGCCGGTGAGCATTTTGAATACGACCCCAGCTATGCCGTCATCCAGGGTCCGTATACGGCCACGTTTAACGATTATGTGCGCCAGGAACTCAATTACGAAAGCGATCTGCCCTATGAAATCTTGAACCCCAAAGTGTGGCCCTGGAATTACGAGCCGCACCAGAACGAGTTTGCCAACGTGGCCGAGACGCTGCGCCAGGCCATGACGGTGAATCCGTACCTGAAGGTGTATGTGGCCAACGGCTACTTTGACCTCGCCACGCCGTTCCTGGCCACCGAATATACCTTCAATCACCTGGATATCGATCCAACGTTGATGAATAACGTTACCATGCACTACTATGAAGCAGGGCACATGATGTACGCACATTTGCCCTCTCTGGCGCAAATGAAGGTAGACATAGACAGCTTTTTGGAATCGGCCATACCCACCTAGAAAAATACGCATTCAGATTGGACCATTTTTTTATCTTAACGAGACGCGTTCTAAAGGCAGAAATGGTCCAATCTTAATCAAAAATAGCTCCCGGAGGCTCCCACATGGCCCGAAAACGCATGCGCAGTCGGCCTAGCCCGCATGGCCCCAATCAGGATAAGGTGGCCAAAATTACCCAACCCAAATGGACGCTGCCCCCGTACGAAATCGCCACCACGGAACAACTACAATTGCTTCACGACAATTCCATGCGAATTTTGGAGGAAGGTGGCATTGCCTTTTACGATGATGAATCGGTGCGCATTCTGGAGCAGCACCGGGTCAAGGTAGTGGATCAGATTGCCTATTTTGACCGGGCGCAGGTGATGGAGTACCTGGCCAAAGCGCCTTCCCAGCTTGTGTGGAACGGCCGTAACCCAGAGCACAATGTTATTTTGGGCGGTGACCACGTTGTGTTTGCCCCGGTGGTTGGCCCGCCATTTGTGCGCGATCTGGATCGCGGCCGACGTGATGGAACTCTCAAGGATTTGCAGAACTTCATTAAGCTGTGCCAGCTAAGCCCCTATATGCACAGCCTCGGGGCAGAAATTGTGGTGCCCTCAGACATTCCCATTAACTTTCGCCACCTGGAAACAATGTACGCCCTGCTCACCTATGGCGACAAGCCGGTGATGGGCATCTACCACACCGGCCCCATTTCCGCTGACGCTGTCAAAATGGCCCAGATTATGTACGGCGAAGAAACCATGCAGCAGAACCACATATTGCACGGCGTGGTCAACGTCAGCAGCCCGCGCCGCCTGGACGACCGCATGTTGGGCCTGCTCATTGAGTTTGCCCGCCACAACCAGATTGTGGACGTCACGCCGTTTATTTTGTCTGGGGCAATGGGGCCGGTTTCCATTTTAGGCACGGTCGCCCAGCTGAATGCCGAAGCCCTGGCAGGCATCGTCTTTACGCAGATGGTTAACCCTGGTACGCCCTGTATTTACGGCTCGTTCCAGGCGGTGCTGGATTTGCAAAGCGGGGCACCGGTCTTTGGCGCGCCGGAGAGCCAGTTAGCCCTTTACCTCAGCGGCCAGCTGGCGCGCATGTACAATCTGCCGTTCCGTGCGGCCGGGGCCTATGCCAGCTCCAAAATCATCGACGCGCAGGGCGCCTATGAAAGCGTCATGGCCATGCTGCCCTCCTTGCTGGTACGGCCGAATTTTGTACTGCACGCGGCGGGCTGGCTAGAAGGCGGCCTTGCTGCTGGCTACGAGAAATTTGTGCTCGATTGCGAGCTGCTGGGAATGTACCATCGCTACCTGCAAAACGTCAGCTGGGACGAAGATGAATGGGCCATGGACGCCATTATCAACGAAGTGCCGCCCGGCGGGCACCACCTGGGCAGCAGCCACACCATGCGCCACTACCGCACGGCCTTTTACCGGGCCAGCCTGTTCGACTACGATTCGGCCGAGGCGTGGGAAGCAAAGGGCAGCGTCGATTCACTGCAGCGGGCTAACCAAAAATACAAGCAGCTCCTGCGCGAATACGAAAAGCCCAAATTAGACCCGGCCATCGACGAAGCCCTGCGCGACTTCATCGAGCGCCGCAAGCTAGAATTGGGTTAACACCCTAACGAGAAAAATAGAATGACGTGTAATAAAAGCCGCAGATTACACAGATTACAGAAAAAAAATCTGCGATAATCTGTGTAATCTGCGGATGAATTCCTGTCTCAAATAAACGCCAACAATTACGATGAATAATATTGAACGAAGAGTTTTAGCAGCATTGGATTTTGACGGGCTGCTGCACGCGCTGGACCGGCTGGTGCAGATTCCCAGCCTGGATGGTACGGCCGAAGAGGTGAAGGTACAGCAGGAAACGGCCGTTCTCATGCAATCTATTGGCCTAAACGTAGAAACCTGGGAGATCGACTTCGCCAAATTGCAAACCCATCCCGCCTACACGGCTGAAGTTGCCCGCACCTCCGGTTTGGGCGTGTTGGGCTGCTACGGCAATGGCAATGGCCCCACGCTCATCCTCAACGGCCACACCGATGTGGTTCCGGCTGGCGATCTGGACCGCTGGCACTATCCACCGTGGCGCGCCACCCTGAACGAGGCAGACGGCAACGTATACGGCCGTGGCGCGCTGGACATGAAAGGCGGCCTGTGCTGCGCACTGTTCGCCGTCAAGGCCATTATCGACGCCGGAGTAAAGCTCAAAGGGCGGGTGCTGTTACAGTCGGTCATTGGCGAGGAGGACGGCGGAGCCGGTGCGTTGGCCGCTGTGCTGCATGGTCCTCAAGCAGATGCAGCCATTATCATGGAGCCAACGGAGCTGATGATTGCCCCAGCCCAGGCGGGTGCCTACAACTTCCGCATCACCATCCGCGGTAAGGCGGCCCACGGCGCCATGCGCTTTGAGGGCGTTGATCCGCTGGAAAAGTTTTTGCTGGTTTACCAGGCCATTCTGGATTTAGAAAAAATTCGCAATCAAGACGCTGATCATCCCTTGTTTGCCAGCTACCCGGTGCCCTATCCTATTTGCGTGGGCAAGATTCAAGGCGGAGTCTGGGCCTCCACGGTCGCCGAAAAGCTGACGTTTGAAGGGCGCTACGGGGTAAAGATCGGCGAAGACCCGGCAGCGGCCAAGCGGCAGTTGGAAGCGCACGTACAAACGGCCGTGCAGCACGATCCCTGGCTTAAAGCAAATCCCCCGAGCATCGAGTGGTGGGGCGCGCAGTTTGATCCGGCCGAAATTGCCGCAGACCACGCCATTGTGAGGGAAACGGCCGCAGCCTTTCAGGAAATCACAGGCACATCCGCCCAAATTCAGGGGATGCCCTACGGCGCCGACATGCGCCTGCTGGTCAACGTGGGCGGCATGCCCACCATTCTCTTTGGCCCCGGCGACGTGCGCAAAGCCCACCAGCCCGACGAGCACGTACCCCTGGCCGACCTCAAAGCCTGCACCCAAACTCTGGCTCTTACTATTCTCCGCTTTTGCCAGATTGCTGAGATTTAGGAACGCAGAGCTGCGCGGAGAACCACAGAGCTGCGCAGAGATAATACAAAATCTCTATGAAACTCCGCGCCTCCTCTGCGTAACTCCGTGTTAAGCTTTTCAAATTTCCTCTTGACATTGACGTTACGTCATACCTTAAGATTGTCCCAGTTGACCCTCCCGCAGGTTTGAGCTATGGCCAGGCTCGTAAGCGAGCGCTGCGAGAGGATTTAGGAGATGCGCATGTACACGATTAAACAGCTGGCCGACCTGGCCAACGTAAGCCGCCGCACGCTGCGGTATTACGACCAGATTGATTTGCTGAAGCCAACGGCCGTTGGCGACAACAACTATCGCTACTATGGTCAGGATAAGGTGCTGCGGCTGCAGCAAATCCGCTTTTACCAGGAAATGGACTTTAGCCTGGAGCAGATTCGGACAATTCTAGATAGGTCCGATTTTGACGCGCTAAAGTCTCTGCAGGCGCAAAAAGAAGCGCTGCTGCAGCAGGCCACACGCCTCAGTCAGCTAATTAGCACAATTGACAAAACAATCCTGCATTTAGAGGGAAAAATAAAGATGGACAACAAAGATCTATTCGCTGGCTTTGATGAAGCCAAACAAAAAGAATACGCCGAAGAAGCCAGCAAGCGGTGGGACCCCAAACTGGTCAAGGACTCCAACCAACGCTGGAACCGGCTGAGCAAAGAGCAAAAAGAAGCTATCTTGCAAGAAGGTAACGAGATTTATGGCGATATGGTGGCCCAATTGAACACCGCGCCAGATAGCGAGGCGGTTCAGGCAATTGTGGCTCGCTGGCACCAGCACATCCGGCACTTCTACGAACCCAGCTTTGCCATGCTGCGCGGTCTGGGGCAAGGCTATGCCGTTGACCCCGCCTTCCGGGCCAAGTTCGAAGCCATGCATCCAGACCTGCCGGACTTCTTGCACGAAGCAATTAACGTTTATTGTGACAAAAACAGCGAACCGTAGCCGCGCTTTCTTAGCGCGCAAAAGCGAGGATTGGAATCCTCGGCTACGTTGTGAGGAAAAATCATGAAAAGCAAATGGATACCCACCAACGAATATTATCATCGCCTGCTGGCGGAATCGGATGCTGCCAAACGCGAAGACCTTTACCTGGAGCTGTTTGTGCAGCCCTGGCAGCAAATGATGAGTATGATGCAGCGGCCCGGTACGGAACAAAACGATCCGTTCGCCGGGGCCAAAGCCTGGGGCTGGCTGCTGCCAGACCAGGTAGCGGAAATCGCCGCCCTGCTAAAAACAATGGATGAGGCCAACGCCTGGGAAACGGGCCAAGAGGCTGCCGCAACGGCCGCTGCCCGCTTTGCGACATATGCCGACCGCCTGCCCTTCGACACCTTCGAAGGCTGGCTGGTATTGGCCGATCCGGCGCGGTTTGCCAGCGATCCACAGCGGGGCTACACGGGCGCCACAGACTGGTTTGCGCCGCGCTACATTGGCCAGTTTTGGCAGCCGAATAGGCATAACCTGCCCAAGGTGGCAGGCCTGGTAGCGCACGAAATGCACCATTTGGTGCGGTTTCGCGTTTTCCCATTTAACCCGCAAACCACAACCGTGGCCGACTACATCGTGCTTGAGGGCCTGGCCGAGTCGTTTGCCGCCTCGCTGTTTGGCGCGGAAACGATAGGCTTTTTCGTCACCGAGGTGGCAGAGGCTGAGCTGGATGCGGCCAAAACACTCATTGCCGCCGGGCTGCAGCGGGCTGGCTTCAACGTAATTCGCAGCTACATCTTTGGTGACGCGCTGGCGGAGACAAACGGCTACGAGCCATTGGGCGGCATGCCCACCTTCGGCGGTTATGCTGTAGGTTACCACGTGGTGCAGGCGTTTTTGCGTCGCACGGGCCTGAGTGTGGAGGAAGCTACCTTTGTTTCTGCAGATGAGATTGTAGCGGAGTCAGAATTCTTTGCTGAATTTCACCTTGCCTAACACTGCTACATTTGTGAATGATGAGAGGGATAAGCATCCTCCAGTGCGACTTGGTTTGAGCCATTCGCATGCTTCGGCTATGCTCAGCACAAGCTTGAGAATGCTTACTCCTCATCTTCATGGGGCACGGCCGTTTTTTCCAACAGCCGCTCTTCATAAATGCGCCGAATCGTGGCTTCAATGTCCGGTTCGCGCACGGCCAAATCCTGCACCCGATAGCGGTTGGAAATACGGCCAATGAGCTCCGACGCTGAAATGGCCTCGCGCTCAAACTGGTAGGTGGCGCGTGAATCGTGGTGTTCGATGACCGTCGCGCCATCTACAGCCACCTTGTCATATTCCTCAGCAAAATCCACAACCAGTTCTCGCTTACCGCCAAACTGCTCTTGAAGGGATTCTAAACGGCCGTCGAACAACAGCTTCCCCCGGTCAATGATCATCACCCGCTGGCATAGGCGCTGCACGTCGGCCAGATCGTGTGTGGTGAGCACCACCGTGGTGCCTCGCTCGGAATTGACGTGCTGGATAAATTGGCGAATGCGCTCTTTAGCCACCACGTCCAGTCCGATTGTTGGCTCATCTAAAAAGAGGAGGTCGGGGTTGTGCAGCAAGGCGGCGCAAATGTCGGCCCGCATGCGCTGCCCCAGCGAGAGGGAGCGCACCGGCGTGCGCAAGAACGGATCCATCTCCAGGAGTTCGGTGAACTCTGCCAGATTTTGTTGAAACACATTGGTCGGGATTTTGTATACGTGGCGCAACAGCTCTAACGACTCGATGACGGGTAGGTCCCACCAAAGAGTGGTGCGCTGGCCAAACACGGCACCGATGCGGGCAACGTACTGCTGGCGTTCTTTGTGCGGGATACGGCCGTTTACCACCACCGCTCCTCCCGACGGCACCAGCAGCCCTGTTAACATCTTGATGGTGGTCGATTTTCCTGCACCGTTTGGCCCCAGATAGCCTACAAGCTCACCGGGCTCCACGCCAAAGCTGATGCCGTCCACCGCCCGCACCCGCGTCGCCTGGCGCGAAAAGAAGCTGCGGAGCGCACCAAACCGCCCGGAATAATGCTTCCGCACAAAAAAATGCTTCTGTAAATCTGTAACTTCGATGATTTTCATATTTTTCTTTATCCGCAGATTACACAGATTAGCGCAGATTTTTCTCTTTTTTAGCCAGATAATCTGCGTCAATGGTACGACTTCGCTCACCACAAGCCTGCAAAATCTGCGGATCAACTGCCTGTGCTTTGGTAGTGCCGAATGCCAAAACGCCAAAATTTTAGCGACAGCCACAGCAGGCCAAACCCCACCAGGGGCGACACAAATGGGGCAATCGCCGGGAAATTGAACGGATCAGGCTTCCCTAAAAAATAGAGCGCCGGATAGAAGTTCAGAAAAATTGCGGGCACAATGTAGGTAAAAAAGTGGCGCAGCCAGTTGGGGTAGATGGTCATGGGGTAAGAGATGGTGAAGCTGCCGCCATAAGTCAGCATGTTCAGCACCTCAATTGAATCCACCGTCCAAAAGGTAATTGTGCTGCCAAAGATGAATAGGCCGCCAAAAAAGGCGATGAGGCTGGCAATGACCACAGGCAGATAAAGCAGCTTGGGCACCGTCCAGGCAATGTCGTTCAGCGACAGGGCCAGGATGAAGATAGCCACGCCAAAGGAAATGCGACCGAGGCGGCGCAGCTCCAAATCGGAACCCATGACCTGGGCGGTAATGTTGATGGGACGCAGCAGAAGCTGGTCGAAGCTGCCCTGGCGCACGGTAAGCCCAAAGCGGGGCGGATCAAAACCGCTGAACAGCATATCCATCAGGCCAAACGATATTTCTACCAGGCCGTAAAGAAAGGCAATTTCAGGCAGTCGCCAGCCCTGAATGCTTTCGAAGCGCTGCAGCACCACGGCCACCGACCCAAACTCCGTAACCGTGACAAGGCCCGTTGCTGCTAAATCCAGCAGAAAGGAGAGGCGGTATTGCAGCTGGGAGCGAACCTGCACACTGAGCAGACGGCGGTAAAGGCTCAGGCTGTGTCTCACGTTAACCTCCCAGGATGACCAGCCGACGCACGGCCGTTCTTAACAAAATTTGCCCCAAAACCGCCAGTCCAACGGCCCAAACCAGCTGCATTAGCAGTGCCTGCCATAGGGCTGGTCCCTGCAAAATGCCCAAATATATTTCCACAACGGTGTTGAGCATGTGCGGAAACGGCGTCCACTGCGCCACTGCCTGAAGCCAGTCGGGGTACAGCCGCAGCGGCATCAGGAAGCCGGAGAAGAACATGGCGCTTATGTAGGCAAAACGGCCGATACCGCGCGCATTGGGAGTCCAAAATGCGGCCAGGCTAATGAGAAAGCGGTAGCTAAAGCTGACCAGCCAGCTGAGAATGACGGCCGTTCCCAACGCCAGCCATTCGGCAAAAGTGGCCGGATAGGTCATGGGAAACACCAGGGAAAACAGCAGCATGATCACCACGCCGCGCAGTAGGAGAGCCACCAGCGCCCGCCCGGCATCCTGGGCCAGCCAAAATTGAAAGTAGCCCATTGGCTTCAGCAAATCGGAGCCAACTTCGCCGGTATGCACCGAATTCATCAAGTCGTACCAGCCAAAAATGGCCAGATAGGTAATAACCGCCTGGGTGAGCGCCACGTAGGCATACAAACCCGTTTGCGTAATGCCTTCGACAACCGGACGGTCGTCGTACAATGCCAGCAGCACCGAAACGCGCAACCAGCCAAAGCCAAAGTTAGTGATCAGCCCGGCAATGGCCGCCGCCCGGTATGTCAGGTGGCGACGAAAGCTGCGCCGGGCAATTTCCCAAAAGAGTCGCATAAGGAAACCTTTTGCAAATAGCGTAAAGACGAGACGAATCCGCTATTCTCTGTGCGTTCCGGGGGATTGTCAAATTTGGTCACAAAACAGGTGAAAGTATGGTTAATTTCTATGGCTTACCCTCTATTTTTTGCTAAGCTTGCTGCCTGGAGCAAAATCTCCCCCTGGGAGCCATTCGTATGTCGTAGTTTTCAATTGCATACCAATGTCTTATGGCTTTACGGCCGTATTGGGAAATTTTGACCATCGCCTGGCGAAATTAACGCGGCTATGGTAAAGGATGCGTGAAAATCCTTAAATAATCACGCGCGCTGCATGGCAAAAATGCCGGGAGCCGGACACCTTTAGATAAGGCCATTATTAAGAAAGAAAAATTCTAATGTGAGTGGCGACATACACTCACATTATTTTTGGAGCGATAAATGACAACCCGCACAACTATATCCCGCTGGCTGGGCACACAAACCCCCTCATCTGCTGCATCTGCCCTAACTGTACAATCACAATCTTCCGTAGATCTCATTATTCCGGAACGGCCGTTGCCCATCCCCCACCAGCCCGAACCCATTATTATTCACCTTCCCCCTAACCAGACCCAAACCCAGACTGAAACGCTCTCTAACTTCTTGCGCATTGGCCGCCTGTACCATCCACTGTGCCGCAATGCGTTTGTAGAGCGGGTACAAATTGGGTACTACGCCTATGAGCGGCGCGAAGAGTGGCGCACCTGTGCCCTGGCGGCCGCTTATGCCGGTGCTTTCGGTCCACAGTCCATTGAACGCCCGGATTTCTCCTACAGCATGGCAATTTGGCGTCTAAGCCAGCGCGTTGGCTTCAATATTGGTCAAAGGCCGATAGTTGGCCCTACAGGTCGCCACAGCAACCTGGCAGATGAAATGATTAAGCTGGTAGACGAAAATCTGTGGACCCGCGCCGGCGTGGCCGATTGGGTTGCCAGCCTGGGCTACTAGCGTCTGTAGCTGCACCGGGGAGATTGGTGAATAAGGAGCGAATTGCTAATCTCCCTCTATTATTACTTGCATGTTCTCCTGCGTTTTCCGCTCATGCCCTCCTACATCAAGCCCATTCGGTAACAATAGAATAAGTTGATACGTCTGTAAGAGTGAATAATGTGAAAGAGTGCCCAGGCATACGGCCGTTGCATGGTATAATTCGCATCTGACGCATATTTCCTGGCTCAACCGCTTCTTAGCGCACAACTTATTTGACATAAAGCAATTTGATGGAACAAAAGGAAAACCCCATGAGCAAACTTCATGAACTCTTTCAGCTGGGCCAATCTGTCTGGTACGACAACATTAGCCGCACTTTGCTAGATTCCGGCGAAATGCAGGCCCTCATCGACGACGGTATCGTCGGTGTCACTTCTAATCCCTCTATTTTTGAAAAATCCATTGCCAAAAGTGAAGATTATGACGCCGCAATTCGTGAGCTGGCCCTGGCAGACAACTCCACCAACGAGATTTACGAAGCGCTGGCTTTGGCAGACATCGGCCAAACGGCCGATCTGCTCAAGCCCGTATACGACAAAACTGGCGGCGTCGACGGCTACATCAGCCTGGAAGTCAGCCCCACGCTGGCCCACGACACGGCGGGCACCATCGCCGAGGCACGCCGCCTGTTCACCGCCCTGAGCCGCCCCAACATCATGATTAAGGTTCCCGCGACGCCAGAAGGCATCCCCGCTATAGAGACGCTCACGGCTGAGGGCATCAACGTCAACGTCACCCTCATTTTCTCACTTAGCAGCTATGAAGATGTGATGGACGCCTACATTACCGGGCTGGAAAAGCGGCTGGCGGCTGGGCAGCCCATTGACCACGTCAGTTCGGTCGCTTCCTTTTTTGTGAGCCGGGTGGATACGGCCGTAGACAAAGCCCTGGACGCCAAGGGCAACAAAGAACTACAGGGCAAAATCGCCATCGCCAATGCCAAAATAGCCTACGCTCGGTTCCAGCAAATCTTTAGCGGGCTGCGCTGGCAGGCGCTGGCAGGGAATGGTGCCCGGGTGCAGCGACCGCTATGGGCCAGCACCAGCACCAAAAATCCCAACTATCCAGATACGCTTTACGTCGATACGCTCATTGGCCCAGACACCGTTAACACCATGCCCCCGGCTACCGTAGATGCGTTCAAGGATCATGGCGTGGTGGCTGTGACCCTGGCCGACGGCCTGGAAGATGCCGCCGGGCAGCTGGAAGCCCTGGCGCAGGCTGGCGTGGATTTGGACGCCATTACGGATCAGCTGCAGGTGGAGGGCGTTGATGCTTTTGCCAACTCTTTCCACTCACTTATGGACAGCGTGGAAAATAAACGCAAGGCGATCCTGGCGGGAAGCAATGGCTTTTCTACCGCATTGGGCAGCGCAGAAACGGCCGTTGCCCATGCCCAGGCTGAGTTGCAAAAAAAAACTTAATTGACCGCATCTGGCGGCACGATTACACCGTCTGGCACCCGGAACCAACCGAAATAATCAACCGCCTGGGCTGGCTGCACGCCCCCAAAGAGATGGCCGCTGAGGTTGATCGCATCAACCAGTTTGTGGCTGACGTGCAGGCAGCGGGCTTTACAGAGGTAATGCTGCTGGGCATGGGTGGCTCTAGCCTGGCACCAGAGCTGTTCGGCAAAACGTTTGGTAATAATGAGGGTCTATCCTTGCGCGTTTTAGACAGCACGGATGCAACGGCCGTTCAAAGCTACGCGCAAACGGCCGATCTGACCCACACGCTCTTCATCGTCTCCACAAAATCTGGCAGCACCGTAGAAACAAACTCCTTCTTCAAATTTTTCTATAACCGCATAGCCGCGCTGGTTGGCCCAGAAAAAGCAGGCAGCCACTTCGTCGCTATCACCGATCCCGGCAGCGGCCTGGTAAAAACAGCCCAAAAGCACAACTTCCGCGAAATATTCGAAAATGACCCCAATATTGGCGGGCGCTACTCTGTCATCTCCTTCTTTGGTTTGGTGCCCGCAGCGCTGGTGGGGGTAGATTTGGCCCAGCTATTGCAGCGAGCACAGGCAGCGACGCAGACCGACATTCCCCTCAATTTGGGCGTCATCCTGGGTACGTTAGCGCAGGCTGGCCGCGACAAACTAACGTTGATTGCGTCTGAGCCCATTGCCAGCTTTGGCGACTGGGTAGAGCAGCTCATTGCTGAAAGCACGGGCAAAGACGGCAAGGGCATTCTGCCGGTGGTGGGCGAGCCGGTACTGGAACCCACCAGCTACGGCGACGACCGCCTTTTTGTTTACCTGCGCCTGGACGATGCGCATGATACGGCCGTCAACAAGCTAGAACAGACAGGCCAGCCGGTCGTCCGCTTCGAGCTGCGCGATCTGTATGATTTAGGCGCACAGTTTTTCATCTGGGAAATGGCAACGGCCGTTGCCGGGCACATCATGGGCATTCAACCGTTTGATCAGCCCAACGTGGAATCGGCCAAGGTGCTGGCGCGCAAAATGACAGACGCCTACCAGCAAAGCGGTAAGCTGCCCCAGCTAGATAGCGCCGAACCGACCGCAGCCAATCTCAACAGCTTTGTGGAGCAGTCAAAGCCAGGTGATTACATTGCCATCCACGCTTACGTGCCCCCCACCCCCAAAACCGATGCCCTCCTGCAACAACTGCGCACGCAGCTGCTAAAGAAAACAAAACGAGCTACCACCGTTGGCTACGGTCCGCGCTTTTTGCACTCTACCGGGCAGCTGCACAAGGGCGACGCAGGCAACGGCCTCTTCATCCAGTTCACCTCCGAGCCAGAAACGGACGTGGCCATTCCGGACGCGGCCGGTGAAGACGCCAGCAGCATGACCTTTGGCGTGCTGAAAAATGCCCAAGCACTGGGCGATGCCCAGGCGCTGCCCGTCCCTTCACTTCGGA
>JBHIWP010000039.1:0-25882 GCA_041987425.1 Promineifilaceae bacterium (SeqCode)
TGAGTTTAACCTGCAAATCAGCGGCATCGTGCAGCCAATTGACGGCGCCGACCCCTACTGGTTCGGCTCTGCAAGCCCCCTGCGCGCCCAAAGTGACGAGCGCTGGCTGGCACAGTATGCCGTACTGGTAGAGCAGGCTGTCTTTTTTGATCTTGCCACAGATTTGCTGCCCGATGGCTCCACCCATGAGCATTACTGGCAGGTTACAATAAACCCAGGCAGCCTGACCTCTGCACAAATTCCGCTGGTGCGCACTCTGCTGCAATTGCTGCGCGAGGATCTACGGCCGTTCACCCCCTCGGTCACTCTGGACACCGGCCTGGACGATGTGCTTACTAATTTTGCCAGTCAAAGTACGGCCGTGCGCGCCCCCCTCTATTTCCTTACGGCCGAAGTTGTCCTGCTCACCCTCTACTACGTTATCATGGTGGCGGCTCTGGCCGTGCGCCAGGTAGAGCGCGAGTTTGCCGTCCTGCAAAGTCGCGGCGCAGCCCCCAGGCAAATTTTTCGCATTCAGGGCGGCGAGGCGCTGCTCATTAGCGGTGTCGCTTTCCTAAGCGGCCCATTTTTAGGGCTGGCGCTGGTGCGCAGCATCACCCTCTTTGGTCCGCTGGCCGATGTGGGCGAGCCAGGATGGGGGTTGAGTCTGCCTACCCTGGCCTGGCTGGCAGCGATTGTTGGCGCCGTTGCCTGTATTGTGGGCCTGCTGCTTCCCGTCGGCCAATCCATTCAGCGCACCATTGTAAACTACCAGCAAGGCGCAAATCGCGTCACCAAGGCCCCATTTTGGCAGCGCTACTACCTGGATGTATTCATTCTGGCGATTGGACTGGTGCTGCTGTGGCGTTTGCAATACTTTGGCGGCATTGTGGGTGGCGGTACCAGCCGCCCGCAGGTGGATTGGCTGCTTTTGCTGTCGCCTGTAGCGCTGCTGGTGGGAGCGGGCACCATCTTGCTACGCGTGTTCCCCCTGCTGCTTCGCTTCTTGGCAGCCATCACCCGCAGCGGTCGTGGCCTGGTGGCCAATCTGGCCATGCTTCAAGCAGCGCGCAATCCCACCCATGTGGCGCGGCTGGTCTTGCTGCTAACGCTAGCTATTGCGCTGGGCATTCTTTCTACTGGAATCAACGCCACGCTAGACGCCAGCGAGCTAGAGCGTGCCCAATATCAGGCTGGCAACGATCTTCGCCTGGTTTCTCTCCGCACCCTGCCACTGTTTGAAGTAGCTGCGCTGCCGCACGTGTCGCAGGCCACCGGCATGTGGCGCAGCCTGGGTTCTCTAACCCTGGGTCGTGAGTTTTTGCGCTATGAGGTGCTGGCCATCAATCCTGAAACCTTTGCGGAGTTGACCACTTATCGGGACGATTTTACCCAGGAACCGATTCCTGTATTAATGGATCGCCTGACCCTGGAGGATGTAACCTCACAGCCAGCGGTTGACTTACCGGGCCAGCCCGCACGCCTGGGGCTGTGGGTGTGGTCTGAACGAGACCCGGACTGGCCCAGCGGCGCAGCCCCACGTGGCGCTAGCTATCTGGAGCGAATTCGTCTTCAGGCCAAGCTGCTTACGGCCCAAAATGATACGTTTTTGATCGATCTGACCTCAGACGAAACGGGATACCCGGCGGATGGCTGGCGCTACTTTGAGGGAACCCTGCCAGCTTTGCCTGAGACCAGCTTCCCGCTGGCGCTCCACTCCATATGGCTGCGCAACCGTTCGGTGATTGTGGGGAATTTTGGGCGGGCCACAAGCGCCCAAATGCGATTGGCATTTGATTCACTTACGGTGACCGATAATGTTTCTGAGGAAACGGCCGTTGTCTACGAATTTGAAGCACTTACCGACATCTGGCGCACCACGCACAGCAGCTCGGACATTAACTATGACACCCGCAACGTGCGCACCGGGCGGGGCAGCCAATCCGTCGTCTTGAACATGGGTCCGCTTGCGCTGGCAGGCTTTATGCTGGCTAACCCGTTTCCCCTTGAAGCACCGCTGCCTGCATTGGCCAGCCAGACTTTTTTGGAAAAAGCGCAGGTAGAGGTTGGTGAAACAATCAATTTGACAATTGATTCTCAGCCAAAGCGATTTGAGATCGTTGGCGCAGTCAATTACTTTCCCACGCTGTACGAAGAATTAAATGCCGGGTACATCATTACCAATCGAGAATTGATGCTGGATGATTTTAATACCAGCACCAGTGATCCGATGAACAACAACGAGGCAATTTTGGCTGTTGATTCATCCGTTTCACCTGAGGTAGTTTCTGCTGCTGCGCTCTCTAATGTGGCAAGTCTCCAGGAGGCGATTGAGCAGGAGTCGGTGCGCCTGACAATCAAGGCAGATCCGATGGCCCTGGGGCTACGCAGCGTTACGCTGTTTGGCTATTTGCTTACCACCGCGCTGAGCCTGGTAGGCTTTGCCACCCATTTTTACCTCAGCGCCAAACAAAAAGAGGCAATCTACGGCGTGCTGCGCTCCATTGGCATGTCGCCGGGCCAGCTTTATGCGGTGCTGGTATTGGAACAGGTCGTGCTTATTCTGGCCGGGTTGGCTATCGGCACGGCGCTGGGCGTGGTCTTGAACCAGATTACGCTGCCAGGTTTGCCTATCACGTTTGGCGACCGGCCACCTACGCCGCCCTTCATTGCCCGGAATGACTGGGGAGCCGTGATACAAATTTACATAACGTTGGCTGTAGCATTCTTCATTTCGCTCGGCATTGCCACGCTGCTGCTCTGGCGCACCAAGCTGCATCAGGTCCTGCGCGTTGGCGAAGAGTGATCAGTAGGTCAGTTCTGAGTCTTCAGTAAAACAGTTCATAAACTGAATACTGACTGACTGAATACTGATTCACTGATTACTGATTCACTGATTACAAAAATGATCCGACTATCACTCCGACACCTCTTGCGCCACTGGCGCATGAACCTCATTGTCCTTCTGGGACTGGTGCTGGCGGCTGCCTTTTTGGCCGGACTGCCTACCTATGCCACGGCTATTGCCGGGCGCAGCCTGCGGCAGCAGATAGACAGCGCCATTGTACCAGCCCGAAACATTGAGGTGTCGGGAACGGGCATGAATGCGGCCGTTTACGGCCAGCTGCAGGAATATTTGGGCAAGCTATTTATTCGTCGGGTAGAGGTGCATACTGTTTCGCCCCGTTCTCTAGCGCCTGCCCTATACCGGGACGAGGTGCCGCTAACTTTTGCCGAATATTTAAGCTTTCATGCCTGGTCCTTTAGTAATTTAAACCAGGACGTATCGCTAGTAGACGGCCGCTGGCCTGTGTACGTTGAGCCAGACCCTAACAGCTTTGTTACAGAGATTGAAGCGGCCGTTGGCCTGACGACTATCGAAAACATAACCTTCGACCAGAGCGCTGGCGATGTATTTAGGCTGGAAACGCTGCAAATCGGTGACCAGCTTCGCAGCGAAGATGGGCGGTTTCGCATCAACATTGTGGGCGTGGTGCAGCCCAACGACCCGGAAAGCGATGTATGGTGGGGCGAACTACGGCCGTTTGAATTCACGCGTGCCTCGTTGAATGGTGCTAACCAGCCAGAAACAATTACCCTGTCCGTGATTCTGTCGCAGGAAACGATGAACCTGGTATTTGACGGAAGCTCGGAAAGCAGCTGGCGGCTGCTGATCGACTCCAGCAAAATTACGGTGAACAATGTAGACCAGGTAGAAGTGAACATCAGCAACGCCAGTTCTGACCTGCGCGTTAACGTAGAAACGGGCCTGCTGCAAATTATCAACCAATACCAGACAGCATTGGCCACTGCCCAGGTAACGCTCTTTTTGCTCACGATACAGTCACTCATTTTTGTGCTGTATACCGTTGCCATGATTAGCTCCTTTCTATTGGAGCAGTCGCGCGGGGCGTTGGCAACATTGGTAGGGCGCGGGTTTAACGGCCGTCAGATTACCCAAATGTTTGCTATCCAGGGCTTTTTGCTGGCTGTATCGGCCGCGGTGCTGGGGCCGCTGGTAGCCCGTGGCTTGCTCGCCCTTTGGGGCACCATGACAAACACGGTGGTGCCTTCAGCCCTGGCTCAAGAGTCCTGGCTGCTCTCTTCAATAGCTGCCGGGTTCAGCTGGCTGACGCTGGTGGCGGCTATTTATGGGGGCACGCGAGGCAATATTTTGGATTGGCAAAAGCAGCTGGCCCGACCTTCTACGCAAGCAAGCTGGCAAAAATATTACATCGATATTTTCTTGCTGGTGCTGGGCGGGCTTATCTATTGGCAACTGCGCGATACGGGCACGGTGGTGGCCCGGCTGGCGCAAAATGATGCTTTGGCCGCCGCGGGCGTTTCTGACCCGCTTCTGCTGATTGGCCCTTCACTGCTGCTGATTGCCGTAGCGCTAATCTTTTTGCGGCTCTTTCCCTACCTGCTGCGCCTGGCCTCCTGGTGGGCCAACCGGGTGCGCGGCCTCATTTTGCCCTTTGGCCTGGCCAAGCTGGCGCGGGACCCGGTAGGACCGAGCCGCGTTGTGCTCCTCATCAGCCTGGCCGCCGGGCTTACGCTCTTTGCCAGCCTGTTTGAGCATTCACTTTCCGTGCGCCAGGCCCAAATTGCCCATTACAATACAGGGGCGGACATTCGCGTAAGGCTGCCCATTGATGCTGGCCCCGCTGAATACGAAGCCCTGGCTACCTTGCCTGGGGTAGAAGCCATTTCGCCAGTTTATTACAACGGCCGTTCTCGCATGGCCTCTAATTTAGGGCAGCAGATACAAATGCTGGCCGTAGATCCGGCCACTCTGCCGCAGGTGAGCCGTTACGCACCGTTCGTCAGCGGGGTCACGCTAGCAGACGTCATGCCTGCTGTGCAGGGAATGGGGGCCGGTGGGGCAATCCCTGCCGTCTTTTCTGCGGATGCCCCGCCTGCAAGCAAAGAAATTGGCGACCGCGTGCAGTTTATTGTAGGCACGAGCCGCGTCACGTTTGAAGTGCGCGGTATCATTGGCGGGTTCCCGCTGCTTGGCGACCGCTTCTTCATTACGAGTTTGGCGGCAATCGAGGAGGCAGTAAACCTGTCGGTGCTTAGCGAACCCTGGGTTGGTCAGCGGCAGGTATGGCTGGCGGCAGCGCCGGGCCAGGCCAACCAGGTCATCGAGCAGATTGCGAATGGCGATGCGCCCTTTGGCACAACCGTACTGGCCGATGCAGAATCGACAGAATTACTGCTGCGTTCTGATCTGGTAGCCCAGGAAACCTTAGGCGCGTTTGAGCTAAACGCCATTACGCTGGCGGCTCTGAGCGTGGCGGTCTTTTTCCTGGTTCACTTTTTTGCTGCACGCCAACGCCTGTATGAGTTTAGTTTGCTGCGGGCCACGGGCATGGCCACGCGCCAGCTGCTGGGGCTGCTAACATTGGAAGGAGTCATAATGATGGTGTTGGGGCTGCTGGCAGGCAGTGGTATTGGCGCGGCGTTGGCAGTGATTATGCGGCCGTTTCTGTCGCGGGTCTTGTCAACGGCCGTTGGCGGCGACGCTATCCAACAAATTCTTGTGAACTGGACCCAATTATTTACGCTGTATGGCCTGCTTGTCGGCTTTTATGGGCTGGCGCTGCTGCTGCTGCTCTTCTTCCTGATGCGGGCTGGCATACATCGGGCACTGCGCATTGGGGAAGAATAATCACCGAATTATGCAATTGCTCAACTACATTTGGTAATTGAGTAACTGGGTAACTGACACGAGGTATTTATGTCAACAGAACCTTTCATTTTTTGCGATAACCTGGTCAAAATTTATAAAGTTGCTGACCTGGAAGTGGTGGCGCTGCAAGGGCTCGACATGGCTGTAGAAAAGAGCGAGATGATGGCCCTGGTCGGTGCTTCTGGTTCCGGTAAATCGACATTGCTGAACGTGATTGGCGGGCTGGATGAGCCAAGTGCGGGCAAGATTCGCGTAAATGGCCAGGACTTGCTAAAGATTTCTGACCGGGAGCGTGTGGCATACAAACGCAACGCGGTGGGTTTCGTCTGGCAGCAGCCTGCACGAAACCTGCTGCCATACCTGACAGCGCGAGAAAACGTAGAGCTGCCCATGATGCTCTCCGGCGGCAGCGCCAGGCAACGACAAGAACGGGCGTTGGAACTGCTAGAGATGGTGAATTTGTCTGACCGGGCCGATTTTCGGCCGGATCGCCTCTCTGGCGGGCAGCAGCAGCGGGTGGCGCTGGCTATAGCCCTGGCCAACAATCCACCCCTCTTGCTGGCAGATGAGCCGACCGGGCAGGTAGACACGGCCGCTTCTGACGAGATTTTTGCCGCGCTGCGCCGCATTAACCAGGCGTACGGCACAACGGTTGTCATTGTAACGCACGATCAGCGGGTGGCTAACAAAGTAGACCGGGTGGTATCGATTCGCGACGGCCGTACCAGCTCAGAAATTCGGCGCGAGGTGAATCTTGCCAGCGGCGAACTGCAAGAAGAAGAATGGGTGATTTTGGATCGGGCAGGCCGTCTGCAAATTCCTCAACCGTATATTGAAAATCTGGAGATGAAAAACCGGGTGAAGGTGCGGCTGGAAGATGCGCATTTGTCCGTATGGCCGGAGGTGAACAAAGTGCTGGCCGCTGCCCAGGACGGCAGCGAAAATGGCGATGTTTGGCGGCCGCCTCGCCTGGGCCAAACGACTCCCAAACCGGAACCTACCGGACGCCATCATCCGCTGGCCCGCCGCAAAACGGCCGTTTCCGTACAAAACCTTACCCGCATTTATAAAGTGGGTGCCGAAGATGTGGTAGCGGTAAAAAACGTAACCCTGAACGTGCCCAGCGGGGTGATGGCGACAGTGAAAGGGCCATCTGGCTCGGGCAAGACCACGCTGCTGAACCACATTGCCGGGCTGGATGAACCAACTGGGGGAGAGATTATCATTGCGGGACGGCCGTTGGCTAAAATGAGTGAGCGGGAGCGGATCAACCTGCGGCGCCATGAAATTGGCTTTGTCTTCCAAACGTTTGGCCTGCTGCCCTTTTTGAGCGCGCGAGAAAATATTGAAGCGCCGCTGCGGCTGGTAAAGGCCAGCGCCAAACAGCGCAAGGAACGTGTCGATGAGGTGCTGGAGCTGGTGAAGCTGACGGCCCGGGCCAGTCACCGCACCTATGAGCTGTCTGGCGGCGAGCAGCAGCGCATTGCGCTGGCGCGGGCGCTGGCTAATAAGCCGTCGCTCATTCTGGCGGACGAACCCACTGGCCAGCTAGACACGGCCACGGGCTATGCCATCATTGCCCTGCTGCGCAGCATTGCGGAGCAAACCGGCGTGACTGTGCTCATTGCCAGCCATGACCCGAAGGTGATTGAGGCAGTGGATCTGGTGTATGTGCTGGAAGACGGCCGTTTGGTGGAGACGATCGAGCAGGTGGGCGGGAAAGTGGCTGCGTAATTGGGTAATTGGGTAATTTACATCTGCCCCAACTGTCATTCTGACCGAAGGGAAGAATCCCTTTGAGGTTGCTCCTTCAAAAGCAATGCCCGCGAAAGACAAAGCCTGTAAGGATGCTTCGTTTCACTCAGCATGACAAGTTTGCGGCGGCGGTAAAGGCAAAACCCAAATTTTACGAAACGCTGGGGGCTTGCCCCAAAACCCCCAAAAGAACAGAATTGAGAAAGCAGGAATCAGAAATCAGAAATGGAGAGATGTGCGGCAACTCGAAAACCAACGTTATCGTTCCTGCTGCCTGGATCGACGTCGTTCTGGAACGCGGCGCGGCTGAGCCACCGACTGTCGTCGAACGGACCCCCGCGCAAGCAGCGATATTTTTCTTTTTCATCGTACCAACTGTTTGTCCACTCCCAAACGTTACCGCTCATGTCTACGCAGCCATAAGGGCTATCGCCAAAAGGGGAATAGTAGCCAACCGGGGTAGTCGTGCCAATGCCTGCTTCATATGTATTGCAGTATGGTTTCCACTCGTTGCCCCAGGGGTACTCACGGCCGTCTTGCCCCCGCGCCGCCTTTTCCCACTGCTGTTCCGTTGGCAATTGCAACCCAGCCCACTCCGCATATCCCATTGCATCATGCCAGGAAACATACACAACTGGGTGGGCATCCAGGTCATTGGCATACTTGCCGTTCTTCCAATGTTCCGGATGTCCGTGACCTGTATCCCGCACAAATTTGGCATAGTGCGCGTTGGTTACTGGTGTTTTGGCCATCCAGAAGGCTGGTAAGAATTTCAGTTCTTTTTCTTCACCTTACGAAAACTCTCCGGCTGGAATGAGCAGCATTTCCAGCCCGCTTTTTTCGTGAATGAAGCTTTGTGGGTTGCCTGCAGGTTCATCTTTTTGTGCTGTCGATTTGCCATCTTCAAATGTGGGCCAGGGCACATTGGGTCGGTGATCTTTTACTTCATCTAGCAATCTCGGCAGTTCGCCGCGCCGCTGCAGGTATTCGATGAGGCCGTGCATTTTAGTAGTGCGAGTGTCACCGGGCAGTTCTTCATATTCCAGGCCCAGGTCAAAGCAAAGCACGCGTAGTTCGTCCAGGCTAAAGTGCTCAATGAGCAGCTTACGGAGCTGCGTTAATTTTGCGCGGTTAGGGTCTGGGATGGTCATGGAGCAAATTTTAGCATAAAATTTTGTGGGTTTGGTGGTTATACAGTCGGTTACCTTTTCGCCCTCGTTTCAAGCCATGATTTTAAAAGGAACAAGATACGAGAGATAAAATGAAAAGATGGACATCATGGATTGTGGCTCTGCTGATGATGCAATGGCTGATCTCATGTTCTGGCAGTGAACTTACACAAGAGACTTTAGAGCCCACCCCTCTAAACCCACAAGCCATTCTGCAAAACTCCCTCGGTTTACTAAAAACCACCTCGCTTGATATAACCTTGAATTACACAAAAGGCGTTGACTTCAGCGATCGATTTGACCACAAATTTCAAGTTGACTGTAAAGTAGATATCGAAGCCACTCAGTCATACTGTATATTGAACCAGCTTACCGACGCTGGCGTTGTAACTGAACTTGTCTGGCAAAAGGAATCTGTGTGGATGCGACAAGGGGGTCCCTGGCGGCAGGCAGATGAAAATGATAGCTGGAGGTCCAGCTTTTTACCGGGCATGATTCAACTTAACGGTATGGGCCAAATTGAAGAAAGGTTCTCAGAGTTTATACAATTGGCTGAAGTAGAAGAACGTCAGACGCTAGCAGGAAAAACAGTGTATGAGATAACGGCCGTTGTAGACGCGAAACAATATTACATTGATATTCACGTTGGCGATGAGGAGCTTGGGCAGGCAATAATAGACCAAATGAATGAACAAGACTCCATTGAAGTGTCGGCCACTTTTATTATTGATAGCGAAACTGGCCAAATGCTCCAAGCCACTGAGGTTCAGAGATATAGTATAAACGATATTATTACTACCTCTACAATTCAACACACATTCGTGCAGCTTTCCGACTCAATCGATATCTCTGAGCCACCACAACAAGACTAAAATCCCGCAGATTTCTTGCGCTTCTTCATTCTAAAAGCAAGCAACGCCATTTCTGTGCAATACCTTGACAAGAGATAGTAAAACCTGTACAATGCGGGCATGAAAACACAAAACTCTCACCCAAAAACTGTACAAATCATGAACATCGTGGCGTTTGTTGCGGTGCTGGTCATGAATATTTTATCAAACGCGCTGCCGCTGAACGGCCGTGATGCCGGTGAAATCTCCGATGCGCTGCCTTCCTTCTTCACGCCTGCCGGATACACCTTTTCCATTTGGAGCTTGATTTATCTGGCGCTGTTGGGCTTTATCGTTTACCAGGCGCTGCCCGCCCAGCGTGAAAACGCGCTAATTGGCAAGATTGGCTACGCCTTTGTCGCCAGCAGCGTGGCCAATATTGCCTGGCTGTTTGCCTGGCACTATGGCTTCTACGTGCTGTCTGTGCTGATTATGGTTAGCCTGCTGGTAACGCTCATTGTCATCTACCGCCGCCTGGAAATAGGCAAGCCAAATCCGGCACTGTCCACGGCAGACAAGGCTCTGGTCCAATTTCCGTTTAGCCTTTACCTGGGCTGGATCACGGTAGCAACGATTGCCAACGCGGCCAGCGTGCTTAACTATGTTGGCTGGAACGGTTTTGGCATTGCCGAACCAACCTGGGCCGTCATCATGATCGGCGTGGCCGTGGTTGTTGCTGGTCTGCTGCTGATTAATCGTCGCAATTTGTCTTATGCGGGCGTGTTAGTTTGGGCGCTGTTTGGCATTCGTACCGCTCAGGCAGATGTGGCCGTGGTGGCCAATACGGCCGTCATCGCCGCCGCTCTCATTGTACTTCTGGCTCTGGTGGGTTACTGGCGCACGCGGCATGTAGCTCCTGAAGCCACTTTCCGCCGCACCAAACCGGCATAGCGTAAAGGAACATTGATCATGTATTTTCCAACCGTACAGGGAGCCAACCTGTCTCGCCAGAAGCTTGCCTTTCCAGATGACTTTGTCGGAGAGCTGAACCTGGTTTTTGTTGCCTTTCAGCAATGGCAGCAGCGGGATGTAGACAGCTGGGTGCCAGTTGCGGAGGCGCTGCGGCAGCGCACGCCAGATCTGGAATATTACGAATTCCCTACCATCAAGCGAATGAACTTCGTGGCGCGCACTTTTATCAATGAAGGCATGCGAGCGGGCATTCCCAGTGAGGCAACTCGCCGCCGCACGATTACCCTGTACATCGACAAACGGCCGTTCAAACAATCCCTGAATATCACTACCGAAGATCAAATTGGGGTCTTTCTACTGGATCGGTGGGGCCATGTCTTGTGGCACACCAGCGGCCCGTACAATCCGGAAAAAGGCGCTGGGCTGGAGACGGCCGTTGCCCAGCAAAAGCTGCCTGGCTGATCACGCGGCCGCTGTAGGGTGCAGTTCGGGCACGTAACCGTTTGCCAGGGCTGCCACCGTGGAGGGCGGTGTAAGCACGGTGACCGCATCGCTGCCAGAGCGCGCAACCGGCGGTTCGTAACCAGACGCTGTCCAGGGCAGCAAGGCATCTTCCCACACGAGAAACGGCCGTTCCTCCCACAAAATAAATGTGCCATTGGGCAACGTGCCAAGTTCAGTCCTGTAGGTTCGCTTCTTCCTGTCCTTAATGTAGTAAGCCTCTGTCAAACGCTCCTCATGGAGCACCTTATCCAGTTCACCCGCCCGTACCGATTCCCCAAAACCTAACTGGCGATTGCCTGCCAGCCAGGCAGCACGAAACGCCTCCGCAGCCGATCGGCGGCACTCAAAGCAGGGCCGATGCCCGGCTGCCAATGCGGTGGCTTCGTCTAAGAAGAACAGCTCTGTGTACTTGCCTGGCTGCATAAGTTTGCGCCGACGCCCCTTGAAACTAAGCTGGCAAATAATCCACGTTTTGTAGGCAAAAGGCTTCACAATCTCCTGCTGCTCATTGTGCAAAATGCCGCGATTTCCCATAAAGATGCCGCGCGCATTGGTGGCGACAATCTGGCCGGTTGGGGTCACTCGATTTTGTTTAGGCATGGATTCCCCTTTGATTTGGCTTACTTTTACAGGAAACACGGCCGTATTCTCGTTCAATATGATACGCGAGTCCAGTTAGTAGTGCTTATTTTGTATTGTGGGAGAAGAAAATGACAAACTCTGATAGTGAAAACCAGGAAAATATCTTCATGTGGGCAATCCGCTATGTGCTGATTCCCGTAACTTTGGCCGTGATGGCTGGTTATTTTGCCCTGGCCGTTGTTGACCGGCAGTTTGAGCTGCAAAATGGCCACCAGAACGGAGAGGCCATCGACGCTGTTTTTGCCACGATGACGGCCGTAGCAAGCCAGGAGTCGGTGACGACGCCAACGCCTGCCAGCACGCCAACCATTCAGCCCACGCCAACGCAAGAGGCGAGCGTAGACGAAACGGGCGAACCCGTAGCGGCCGTTCCGGTTCATACGGTTCCGCCAATCATATCACCTCCCTGCGGCCAGGTTCCGGTGGGCTGGAGCCTGTACACCGTGCAGCCGGGCAACACGCTATTTTCATTGGCGCGCGAGACCGGAACCACCGTAGGGACAATTCGGCAGGCCAACTGTTTGTATGGTCAACTAATAGCCTTCAGCCAAATCTGGCTGCCCCAGCTCCCTTTGGAACAACCTGAGCCAGCGACTGAGGAGCCGCCGATTACAATCACGCCAACTAGCACCGTAACCGAGCCTGTGGCCTTGCCGGATCTCATCAACGATACGCGTGATTGGCCGACGCTTCGGCAAACCTGTGGCGTTGCCGCCTGTATGACAACCATCACCTTTGCCGTGGGCAACAACGGAGCGGCAACGGCCGAATCATTCGACATTGCCCTGCAGTTCGATTCCGAACCGGCCGTTACGCTAAATCAGTTTGTAACAAATCTGGAACCTGACGCTGGTGAAGTCTTTTCGCTCACCAGCCTGGAGCTAAACAGCTGCTATTTACAGGGTTGTACTGTTTGCATCACCGTAGACAGCGGCAGCAGCGTGGCCGAAGAGGATGAGGGAAACAACCAGTATTGCACAACATTCCAGGAGCAAGGTGCAGGCTAGACATAGCTTTGCCGTCCAGATTGGGCCAATTTCGACGATTGGCCCAATCTGGACGGCAACTTCTTAGACTAATGGCACAGCAGCTAATTGCTGTTTAACAGAATCAGCAGCAAGGCAGGCACCATGCAGCAGGCAAACAACATAAGCGGTATGCCAAACAAAAAGGCAATGGCGATCACATAGCTCACCACGGTGGAATTTTGCCGTTCTAACCAGTTAGGCTGAACGGCCGTCATCGGCGGCGATTGTTCGGAAAGCGCCGCCAGACTGGCCAAACTGCCGATCCATCGCTGTGCGGCCTCCGGCGTAAAATCTCCAGGAAGCGCGGGGGTGGACCACTGCCACTTGCCAGGCCCCAAAATAACGGCCGCACCGGTCGGCAGGTCGGGGCTTTGCATTAGCGCCATAAGGTGTTTTTGCACCGCCAAGTTTGCCAGGAAAGCTTCAGCCCAGACTGGATCGTGTGCAGAAGCAAACAAATTTTCAAACAAGTTCGGCACATTGGTGACTGGCTTGCTGCCGTACAGCCGCTGCGTAAAGCTAGCGACGCGCCGACCCAATCCGCCCGGCTGGCCCACCGTTAGTCGGCTCATAACCGGTGTAGAAACGGACACGCTCATCCACAACCCCGTAAATTTGCGATAGCTAATGCTGCTGCTTAGATACCGGTTGCGGGTGCGGACGGCAACGGTAACTTCAACGGTACGGCCGTTCACCTCGCCGTTAAATTTCCATGAGCCCATCCTCGACTCGCGCTGCAAACCCAGCGGCTCAAAGCAGGCTGCTATTTGTCCGCCCATACCAGCCAGGTTGGCAGTAATGAGAGGTTTGCCCAGGGAACTATCTGGATCGCTTTTGCCCATAAGTACACCGCCTTTGCCATATTGGCATTCAGTTGTGTTCATTTTAGCAGCCAAGCGATCACGTTTCGATCCAAGGCAAGGTTCAGCAAACAGCACACTTACACTGTATCTTTTTAGTACCATCTTCATGTAACGCGATACATGGGATTTGACCTGGCCAAGATTTATACTTGAACAAGTAAACAAGAATTCTCAGGTTTAGAGGGAAAGTTTGTCTTGTGTCTGACTGACCCTCAATTTTCATAAATTATCGAAAGGAGCCGTAAACCTAAAATGAACCATCAAAAAGAAACTTTACAACAATATGTCGGTGATATGCTGGCTGTGGAGCGGCACATTCATGAAGCCGTGCGTCGTCAGCGGGACAGTGAAAAAGCCGCCAAATTCCCTGAAGCACAGAATATTTTTACCCGCATTGAAGCCTATCTGGACGAACACATTGAACATCTGGAACAACACTTGGAGAGCTTAGGCGGCAAAGGTGCATCGCCCATTAAAGAGGCTGTTACGGCCGTTGCTGGCGTTGTGGCTGGCATCTACGACCAGATGCGCGACGAGAAGATCTCGAAGATGCTGCGCGATGACTACACGGCTTTGAACCTGGCGGCCATAAGCTACACAATGCTGCACACAACGGGACTAGCCCTGGCGGATCACCAAACGGCCGATATTGCTTTGCGCCATCTAAAACATTGGACACCCATCATCGTGGACATTAGCGAAGTAACGCCGTTGGTTGTGGCGCAAGAGTTGGCCGAAGATATGCCCGGCATCAACGCCAGCGTGGGCCGCGAGGCTGCAGAGAATACGCAGCAGGCCTGGAGTCGAGAAGCGGTACGGTAAAAGCGGGAAAGTTATGGAGCGAGGTGAAGCTTCAGCATCCCAAATAATATAGAGCAAAACGGCCGTTGCTGTTCTGGCCGCGGCCGTTTTGTTTCCAAGCATTCGGGGACCTTAATCCTCAAACGACTCTTCTAATTCTAGCCCAACGCCCAGTGAATTTATATACTCAAGTGACTGGTGCCGGAAGTAGGTGTTGTAAAGTTCGGCATAGTGGCCGCTGTCGGCCATTAAGCTATCGTGGGTACCTTCTTCGATGATACGGCCGTTGCCCATTACAATGATCCTGTCCGCATTTTTCACCGTACTCAGCCTGTGGGCAATAACGATGGCCGTGCGCTCACGCATAACCTCATCCAGCCCCTCCTGAATTTGCGTCTCGGTAAATGGGTCTACGCTGGCCGTGGCCTCATCCAAAATGAAGATGGCCGGATTTTTGAGCAGCACGCGGGCCATGGCCACCAGCTGCCGCTGCCCCATCGAAAGATTGCTGCCTCGTTCACCCACATCCGTATCCAGCCCTTTACTCAGCCCGCGCAGCCACTCTCCATTGCTGATCCGGTTGGCTGCTGCCAGCACTTGAGCATCGTCGGCGTCGGGACGGCCGTAGCGAATATTGTCACGAATCGTCCCAGAAAACAGAAACGGTTCCTGTGGCACCAGACCAATTTGCTGCCGGAAGCTACCTAAATCCAGCGTACGAATATCAAGGCCATCGACGAGAATACGGCCGTCTTGAAACTCATAAAAGCGGTTGAGCAGCTTGGCTATGGAACTCTTGCCCGCGCCCGTATGCCCTACCAGCGCCACCGTCTCACCTGGAGCAATCGTCAACGAAAAGTCCGGAAGTACAATCTCTTTATCCGTATAGCTGAAGTGAACATTTTCAAAGCGAATTTCGCCGCGCAGTGCCTTGTCCAGCCTATGTGCGGCCGTTTGTTTCACTCTTGGCTCCAGGTCTATCAGGGCAAACACCCGTTCAGAGGCAGACAACCCATCCTGGAACTGGCTCCAGAAGGAAGCGATGCTGGTCATGGGGAACCAGTAAAAGCCAACGGCCTGCATATACAAATACCAATCTCCAGGCGACAGGCCAGCCAGCCCCCCAAGAAACGTGTCTGGCAAGGTTGCTAACCCGCCGCTGTAGACAAGAACGGCCGTTCCCAGACCAGATGCCAATACCATAATGGGAAAAATGGAGATAAGTACCAGCCCACGTCGCACGCCCACATCGTACCCTTGCTTGTTGTTTGCGTGAAACGTCTCGTAGATGGCCCCTTCCTGGCGAAAGCCCTTGGCCACAATAATGCCGCTTACCGATTCCTGAATTTGCGCGTTGATTTTGGCCGTCACCCGGCGGGCATTTTGCGTCACGCGGCGAGCCACCGTGCGGAAGCTCAGCGCAATCACCACCGCCAGTGGCGTCATGCCAATGAGGATGAGAGTCAGCCAGACGTTAATTGTGAAGAGCCAACCCGTCAAGATGAGCACCAGCAGCACCTGGCTGATCAGATTCAGCGATAGATCAACCACCGCCGCAAAATCCTGCGTGTCCGACGTTACCCGGCTCACGATCTTGCCCGAAGGGTGCTCATCATAAAACGACAGATCGTGGTTGATAGTGGCATCAAATACGTCTTCGCGCAGCTGCAGCACGACATTGCCCACGATCCGCGCCGAAAAGTATTGGCGAATGAAGTTAAACAGCCAGGCCGAAGCCCCCATCACCGAGACGCCACCCGCCAGCAGCAGCATCGTCCGCGTTGCCGGATCGGCCACAATCAGATCAATGGCTTTGGCAATGATGATGGGTCCCGCCGTGCCCGCCATCGAGTTCAGGGTAATCATCACCGCCACCAGCACCATCTTCCGCGAATACGGCCGAAAATACCCCACGATCCGGCTTAAAAGCTCCCGATCACTGTAACTGCGATCATAATCTTCTGTATCTAAACCATCTAAAATAAAACCCATGATAAATTCCTCAAGGAGAGCAGAGACTGATTACCGCATTGCGTCTCCAATTTTTATGTCAATCATACCGGGCAAAGATGCGCTGGTAGGCAGGGCTGCGGGCCAGCAGTTCTTCGTGCGTGCCCTGGTCGGTGAGACGGCCGTTGCTTAACACCAAAATTTGGTCTGCCCAGCGAATTTGCGACAGGCGGTGGGTTATTAGAAACGTCGTGCGCTGGCGACTAATGCGCCGCATGGCCTGCTGGATCTGGTCTTCCGTGGCGCTGTCGATGGCGCTGGTACTGTCATCTAAAATTAGAATGCGGGGATCGGTGAGGAAGGCGCGAGCAATGGCGATGCGCTGCCGCTGCCCGCCAGAAAGCGTCACGCCGCGTTCACCTACTTCGGTGGCGTAGCCATCGTTAAAGCTCAAGATAAAGTCGTGGGCCTGGGCCTCCTTGGCCGCCTGCTCAATATCTGTCTGGGTAGCGTCTGGCACGCCAAAGGCGATATTTTCCGCCAGGGTGCGAGAAAAGAGAAAGATGTCTTGCTCAATCGTGGAAATTTGGGAACGCAGTGATTCCAGCTGCCATTCACGCACGTCACGGCCGTCGATAAGAATACGGCCGTTATCCGCATCAAAAATCCGGTTGATCAGCCGCGTCATCGTTGTTTTGCCAGAGCCAGTTTGCCCCACAATGGCTACCGTCTGCCCTGGCGCCACCGAAAAGCTGATGTCTTCCAGCACCGCCTCGCCGTTGTAGCCAAAGTTTACATTCTCAAAAGTGACCTGGCCTTTTATCGTCGCCTGATGCCCGGCTTCGTTTTCGTCCAGATCCGTTTCGTCATTGATCATCTCTAAAATTCGCCGCGCGCTGGCTACGCCTAGCTGTACCAGATTAAAGGAAAAGATGGAGATAAAGGTGGGGAAGCGCAAAATGCCAAACAGGCCCATAAAAATAATCACTTCTCCCAGCGTTAGCGTACCGGCGCGCCAGAGCCACATTGCGTGGAAAAAACCGCCGCCCAGGCACAGGCTATATACCAGCAGGGGCAAATAGCGCGCCTGGATCACTCCTTGCTGCACAAAAAAGTCTCGAAAACGGCCCGCGTTCCTGACAAAATTTTGGATTTCTTGCCGCTCCTGAGCATTGCCCTTAACAACTTCAATACCGCCAATCGACTCTGCCAACCCGGCATTCATTCCCCCAAATTGCTCACGCAGGGAAAGGCTCACCGGATTGAGCTGGCGAGCATAATCCCACACCGTAATGACAAACAGCACCAGAAAGATTGCCGGCACCAGCAACAGCTCTAGCCGCAGCGCGGCAATGAGCGCAATGGGCGCCACAATTCCCATAAGCCCATCCACCAATAGCATAATGCCAGGGCTAAACATGATGTTAAGCGCCCGCACATCGTTGGTGGCCCGGGCCATAATATCCCCAATGCGCTGCCGCCCATGAAAGGTCTGGCTTTTGCCCAGCAGGCTCACGTATAGCTCATCACGCGTGTTGCGTTCGATTAGTTGGGCAATAAACTCATTGGCGTAATTTCGGGCGATACCCAATGCGCTTTGAATGGCTACAGTGCCGAAAACCGCCAGCGATAGGGTCAGCAGTGCGGCCGTTTCCCAATTGGGCGTACTGATCAGGTCAAAAGAACGTCCAATAAAAACCTGCACATAGCTGGCAGCAAGGTTATTGACAATGGAAGCTGCGATAACGAGGAGCGGAAGCCAGGGATAGCGCAGCGTGTGGGACAGAATCCAGCGAACGGGTCCGCTACGGTTGTAAGAAAAAGCATCTTCGACATGAAACTCTTGTTTGCTCAAGGAAGCCTCTTTTTTGTGTATTTGGCAAGAACTGTATTATAGCAATTTCAGAACAATTGTGCGCATTCCAGGGGGAAATTGGTGCTATTACCTGGTTTTTTAGTACCAACGTCCTTTTACCTCTGGAAATTGTTTTGTTATGATGCTATGGACAACTAGATCGGAGCTTGATGTGGGAGCCAATTTTCGGAGCCATCACATCTGAATCTCCTCATCCTTGCAACCTAATCCATATAGTAAAACAAAATTCTACGGCCGTTTAGACGGCTGGAGGAATTGTACGGTATTGTCATTATCTAAACATCGCTTCCATAGTAGTAGCTAGTTTTTGGAGGATGTCTATGCAGACACAACCCGACAGGGAAAAACGACCGTTTGGGCCGTCTACCCTCATTCCCTTTACCACTGAATCCCCCGCCCTGGCCCGATTGCAGGGTTTACTTTCCCAGCTGGGGAAAGGGGGTGGGCGCATTAGCGCTTCAGTGTACGACACGGCTCAGGTACTGCGCGCTTATCCGCCGGTAGGTGGCGTTACGCCTGGGCTGCAGTGGCTTATGCGGCAGCAGCAGGCAGATGGTGGCTGGGGCAGTCCAGCTGCGCCGCTCTATCGTCGCATCTCCACGATTGCGGCCGTTTTGGCTTTGCATCAGTATGCCGACATTATCGATGCCAGTGAAAGCATTGCGGCTGGTCTGGATCATCTTTACGTGCAGCGGGAGTTGTGGGCCCACACGGTTCCAGACAGCCTGCCCGTTGGTGCAGAACTTATTTATCCTTATCTTATTGATGAAGCAGCCCGGCTCAATTTACCCATCCCTCGCCAGGGCAATACGGCATTATTAGGCCAGGGGCGCAAAAAACTAAAATATATTGCCAAGATTAAACCTGATGCTGGCTCGCCGCCAATGCACTCCTGGGAAGCGTGGGGAACAGAGCCGGATCCAGCTTATCTGGATGGTGCAGGCAGTATTGGGCACAGCCCGGCCGCAACGGCCGTTTGGCTGTCTCGTCTGTCTCATGACAAAATCACCGAGCCGCTGCGGCAGCAGGCAGAAGCGTACCTAACTCGCGCCGCCAGCGTAACTGGCTTCAATATTCCCGGCGTTGTGCCCGGAATCTGGCCAATGGATCGATTTGAACTGGCTTTTGGCCTTTATCCACTGCTAGTGGCAGACCTGCTGGATAACGATGAGCTACAAGACATTCTGCAACCCAAGCTAGACACGCTCGGTTTTGCCTTAACCAGGCAGGGCATTGGCCTAAGCGATCACTTTTACCAGGATGGAGACGATACGGCCGCTGCGCTGGCAATTTTGCACACCGCGGGCTATGTGGTTGATCCTTCCGTTTTAGATCGCTTTCGCGGTAATGGTGTCTACTACGCCTTTGCCGGTGAAATTCAGCTTTCTATCTCCCTGACGGCGCGAGCCGTACACACGCTGCGGCTGTTCGGCCAGCAAGACGAAGCGGCTGTGCAGTACCTTCTGGATATGCAGGGCGAGAACGGCCGTTGGCAAGACGATAAGTGGCATATCTCCTGGCTGTACAACACACTCCACTCGATGTTGGCCCTGGCAGCAGAACCCATGGGATATGCGGCCGTTATGCTGGCGCAAGAAGATCTTATTCACCACCAACATGCCGACGGGGGCTGGGGTGTAAACCATGAACCGACGCCTTCAGAAACAGCCTATGGCGTACTGGCGCTTTATACGCTGCACAAAGAAGGGCTATTAACCGATGCAGGCCGTCACGCTTTTAAAAGAGGGCAGGCATTTCTACAGCAATTTATCGATTACCCTAGCCTGGATCGCCCCTCGCTTTGGATTGAAAAAGAGCTGTATGTACCGCCTCGCATTGAAAAAATGTTCGAGCTAAGCGCCCTGTTCGTCTCTATTGACTGATCCTCTAACCTGTAGCCGCCCTTTCTAATTGCTTCACATCTGTGGGTCAAGAAAGGGCAGCTACAGCTACTTTCTTTTCCCCTTTCCCACTTTCGGTCAGCCTACAGTTAAGTCACTACGCAAGCGGGATACAAAAAGCTGCATCGCTGGGGCAAACGATGCAGCTTATAAGCACAAATTGTGCCGTTCAGAAGTCGCTATCTTCTAGCTGTCTCTCTTTCTACGCCAACCACCTATAGCTTTTTGGCTCTCAAAATACTTGGTGGATTAAGGATTTTCCCTTGCCGCACCTATAGATTTGGCACCATGCAGCTAACTGCCAAAATAATAAAACCAATTAAAATCAGCCATGTGGCCATACTGGTAATAAAGCCCAACTGCACAATTAGTCCCAGTAAGCCTAACACAGCTAAAACAACAGACACGATAAATGTTGCTTGTTTTGGTGCACTTAAAGTCATTATTATCTCTCCTTTTTAACTTGCTTACGCCCCAAAATAGACCAGGGCAGAGGAAGGTTTGCCCGCCCTGGCAATAAACAGATTAAAGCTTTGGTATTTTCAATACCTGTCCCACGCGGATCAGGTTTGGGTTATCGCCAATTACCTCTCGGTTAGCATCATATATTTTCGGCCAGTGAGCCTGCGTATTGTAGTATTTTTCGGAGATGAAGCTTAAGTTTTCTCCAGAGACTACTTTATGCTCGGCAACAAACTCGGTAAAACGAGATTTACTGGCTGCCTTTGCCTTCGCTTCTTCTGCGGCTTTGGCCTCTTCAGCAGCTTTTGCGGCCGCTTCTCGTTCTTTCTTCTCTTTAGCCATCGCCTGCTCACGTGCTTTTGCTTCTGCATCGCGTTTACGTTGCTGGGCTTCCATTTTGGCTTTTATCTGGGCGGCAGCCTTCTCTTTTTCGGCAGCTTCTTTGGCCTCAGCAGCTTCTTTGGCTTTGGCGGCTTCTTGTTCTTTAATTTTTGCTTCAGCCTTAGCTTTGGCAGCGGCCTCTTCCTTGGCTGCTTCCGCACGCTCAGCCTTTTCTGCCTTCTCTTGTGCCTGACGGCGAGCCTTTTGGTGAGCGGGCGTTGCTTTTAGGGCATCGGCCACTGCCTGCAGCGCCGCAGCTTCTTTATCGCTGGTGTTATCGCCAATTCCCAAAATCCCCTCACCGGCAGATTCGGCAACGGCCCGGCCAACGCTCAGCAAAAAGGCATTAAATTCGTCCAAATCGTCGGCTCCGAGCTTTTGTTCCACTATGTTGGAAATTTGGCTCAGGGCTTTTTCGGCTTCTGCCTGTGAAGCTTTGCCCACGGCTTTATCGGGATCGTCATCATTGGCAATCACATCCCGAACAAGCTGGTTCCTGGTTTTATAATTTTTGATTGCTTCGTCTAGTGTTTTAGCTTCTTTACGCTTTAGCAAGAGAGCCACACGGCCGTCTGCTGCCGATAGCACTGCATTTACCCAGTAGGGGGCATCTTTTACCAGTTCCCACTCAGTAGCTGATAACTTCGCTTTAGACATACTGTTCTCCTTAAAATCTGAACTGCATTTACAAAATATTTCTAGAACATTAAATGGTCTGCAAGGACAAAATAGTTAGACCACAGGCGTTATTATTTAGTCACAATTTGCTTTTACTGTATGCGGCACAATTCACTTAAAACGCTTCGTCCTCTAGGTGTAATAATAATACACTTTGGGCCTATAAAAATGGGGGACTTCCCCACTCCTTATGCCCATATTGGCGATTTGCGCCGTGTAATGTACCATTCTCCAAATCTTTGACCTCTGTCGGCCAGATAGGGGTCTTCTTTTTTGGAATTTGTGCATGAAACAACCTCGCCTCGTAGCGCTGCAACATCGTGATTTTCGCTTGCTGTGGTTCGGCCGTTTACTTTCCACCATGGGCTCGCAAATGCAGCAAATTGCCATTAGCTGGCACGTGTTTGAGCTGCTGCGCGGGCAAACTTATACAGTGGAGTTTTTCGGCCGCTCGCTGGAGCTAAACGCCAGCGCCATCGGCCTTGGGTCGCTGGGACTGGCGCGGGTAATTCCCATCATTATTTTTGCCCTGCTCGGCGGCATGTTGGCCGACTCGCGGGACCGGCGCACGCTGCTGATTTGGGTGCAAACGGCCGCAGCCATTTTCTCTGCCACCTTAGCCGTCCTCACCTTCACCGATCACATCACAATCCCCGTCATTTACCTGCTCAGCGCAGCCCTGGCCGCCGCATCGGCTTTCGATGAACCGGCGCGGCAGTCCATCGTGCCCAATCTGGTGCCGCGCGAGCATCTGGCCAACGCCGTCACCCTCAACACCGTCCTGTGGCAAATCGCCACCATTGTTGGGCCGGGGCTGGCTGGGCTGCTGGTAGGGCAGTTTGACGTCGGGCTGGTGTATGCCCTTGATGCCTTTTCGTTTGGGGCAGTCATTGTCTCTCTGCTTTTGATGAACTACCGGGGGCAGGCGGCTGCGCCGGTTGGCCAGGGCCTGGGCTGGGCTGCCCTGGTGGAAGGCGTGAGCTTTACGCTTAGCAACAGGCTCATTCGCAGCACCATGCTGCTAGACTTTTTCGCCACCTTCTTTGCTTCAGCACGTACCATGCTGCCTATTGTGGCTACCGATGTACTGAAGCTGGGCGTTGAGGGGTATGGCTTTTTGGCTACGGCTCAGCCGGTAGGTGCGCTTATCGCCGGGGCGGTAGTAGCTCTACGGCGGGACATTCGCCGTCAGGGGATTGTGCTGCTGGTGAGCGTGGGCGTGTACGGTGTGGCCACCGCACTCTTTGGCCTTTCCACCAGCTTTGCCCTTTCATACGTGCTGTTTGGCCTGACGGGCGCCGGGGATACGGTCTCGACGGTCATTCGCGGCACGCTGCGCCAGCTGCTAACGCCGGACCATTTACGCGGGCGAATGACAAGCGTCAACATGGTCTTTTTTATGGGCGGGCCACAGCTTGGCGAGCTAGAAGCGGGGCTGGTGGCGGCCGTTTTTGGTGCGCCGTTTGCCATTCTCACGGGCGGGCTGGCTACTGTGCTGCTCACGGCGCTCATCGCCTGGCGCTACCCGCGCCTGCGCCGATACACCAGCGATATGGCCGATGAGGCGATGAAAACGGCCGTTGTATAGAATATCTATCCGCAGATTGCACAGATTTTAGAGGACGGCTGCGTGTAAGTTGGGCATTCGGTCAACTTATCTAAAAGAATTCTGCCCATAGAACGAAATATCAATTGAGGAAGCTTATGGCTATCATTATTTTTGGAACAAAGGGACGCGTGGTTGCAGACGCCAGCGCCAGCAAACAAACCACTACTTGCCGCTATTGCGGTGAAGTGGTCGCAATGGAACCTGTGCGCAACAAGCGTTATTTCTCGCTCTTTTTTGTACCCGTTTTTCCATTGGAGAAAGGGGAAGCGGCATGGCGCTGCCCCAACTGCAAAAAGCTATTCCAGCGCCGCGATTAAGCTCACAAATATCGAGGATGCTCACTCCGCTTTAGAGGTTGATAAGTTCGGCGGCCTGAAGCATCTGGCGAATGGCATCGTAATGAGTGTCTACGGCCGTTTCAAAGCGCGCCATTTGCCCAAGTGCCAAAATTTCACGCCCGGCCTGGGTCAGGTGCATTTGCGTCAATGCTTGGCGGGTCGATTGGCGCAGCGAGGCAGGCACGCTTTTGTGTATGACCCACGGGGGAATCGGGCTGGGGCCAAGCGTTTCGATAATACGAATCTGATTAGCCAGTTCCGGATCATCGCGTAACGCCGAGTCCATCACCATGCTGTCTATGGCCGCGCTGTCAGCGTCTCCAGCTATGACCATTTGTAAAGAATGTAGGTGTGCTCCAGAGGCCACCACCTTGCCAAAGAAATTGCCATTTGCACGCAACAGCGCCAGCTTATAACGCGCAACGTGGTAGCCAGACTGGGACCCGGCTTCATTGTAGGCCCATATGGACCCTCGTAAATCTTCAAAGCTGGTAAACCGGCTGTCGCGCCGCACAATTACGTCAGAATAGTAGATAGGTTGATTTTTATAGCGCTCCCCGGCTAACACCGGCAGAGCCAGCAGTTCTATGGGGCAATCTGGCCGGGCTACCGTTTGCACGTAAGGGTAGCCACACATCCAGCCAATTTGAATTTGACCTTGCAGAACGCGCTGCAAACATTCTTCCCACGGTGGTTCGATAACAAACTGAGTCTTCATCTCAAGCTGCTGCGCCAGATAGTCGGCGATGGCAGCGGTAACAGCATGGGTATTAGTTGCCTGACAGGTTGTAAGTTTAAGTGTCATATGTTTTCGTTGAGATAATTTTTTATGATGGTGGCAACCTCAGACGGCCGTTCCAACGTCAACATGTGGCCGCAATCGGGCTCTTCGACAAAAGTAGCCGCTGGCTGCAATTCCTGCCACAGCTGCCACGCCTGGGGAAACACCGTGTCGCTTTCGGCAGCGCGAATCGCCAGTGTAGGGTGCGTGATCTGCTCTATTGCCCGCCAAACACCCTGCGGCGGCATGCTGTAAAAGCGAGCTTCCCACTCACGAGGGAAGGTAAGCTCAAACCCACCGTTTTCTGTTTCCCGCGTGGCAGAATTGACATAATCCCACAGCGCACTATCGGAAAATCTGTCAAAGACAGACTTGCGCCGAAAGCGAGCAAAGGCTGCTTCACGGCTATCCCAGCGGTTGCGCCGCTTGAGGGCGCCCGCCACCATTTTGTTAAATACGCCAGCCTCTGGATTTTCGGCAATCTTTTGTAAAATGGCCGGGGGCAGCATCACTGGTTCAATAAGAACTAACTGTGAGAAAAGGTCGGGGCGAGAAACGGCCGCATACAACGTTGCCACTGCCCCCAGGGAATGCCCCACCCCAATTACCTGCTGCCAGCCCTGCTGGTCAAAGAAGCGAATCAGATCCTCGGCCACGATCCGCCAGGCGCTCATCTCTTCCGGCCGCGAGCCGGGCCACAGCGGGCGATGCTCAATGGCATACACGTGGAAATTTTCCGTGAGCGGTTCCAAAAACTGGCGAAACCCGGCCGGTGGGTAGGCGTTGGGATGAGCAAAGTGGAGAATACGGCCGTTGCCGCCAAAATCAATGAAGGGAATGGAATCAATCATGCTGCCTCGCTAAACCACACAATGTAGGGCAAAGGCGCGCCTTTGCCCTACAAATTTGACATGGAACGCCGGGATTCGTCAAATAGATACGGCCGTTTGCCTGCAATTTCGGTGACGAGGTCTTGGAAACGGCCGTTCCGCTCCACAAACCCCACCAATTCCCGCATCCTATCATCCAGTGAATCTCCGCCTATCGATCCCGGTCGGATTTTCAAGTCAAACAGCAGGTCGTTAAATTCAGTTTCATTGAACGCCGCCTTCAAGCCAGACAGAACTTCACGGCGGGTGGGTAGGCCAGCCTGCCGCATTTCGGATGTGCTGACGCCGTTGAGCAGTTCCTGCACGTTGAGCCTGATCACCTCCCCGTTTTTGCCAGGGTAGTGAATAAGGTCAACTTTCTCTTTTTCTAGCTGCTCCAGATAGGCGTAATCAATTGGCTGCGCGTCTGGATAGCCGGGAATGGGCACAACCTCGCGCGGTTTGGTGCCCTGGATGGTGTCGTGGATTCCAGCGAATTCCAGACGCAGTGAGTAGAGAAACTGTCGTCGGTCGCCATCGCCACGGACAGAATTGTCCACGATGGAAATGCGAATGGTGGCCGCTTTGAGGTCTGCTTTGACGAGGGCGGTGAACCCGTCGTGGTGCAGCATGACGCCGGTGCGCCAGCGGATTTCGGGATCCACGCGCTGGTGTTGGCGCACCATGAAGCGGTGCAGAATGCTGCGCGGCAGAACGCTGTATTGATAGGCAAACTGGAGCGCGTTGGCCTCGTCCCATTCAAAGGCGGGCTGTTCCTTGCTGATGAGATCGGGGATGA
>JBHIWP010000040.1:0-25578 GCA_041987425.1 Promineifilaceae bacterium (SeqCode)
GTGCGATAACGGGCTTCGCTCTCTCTCAGGGCCGTCTCTGCCCGAATGCGCTCCGTCAAATCGGTGATGATGGTGTATGCGCCAGCCACTCTATCTGCTTCCCAGTGAGGCGCCCCACTAATTTGTGCATAAATCTGGGTTCCGTCTGGCCGCACCAGGCGCGTTTCATAGGTCGAGCGCTCGCCCGACAGGCGTCGCCGCCAGGCGTTGCGCAGCTTCTCATGATCGTCTGGATGCGTCACGTCGAATGGCGTCAGGCCCAGCAAAGCCTCGGGGCGGCGGCCCACAAGCTGGGCAAAGGCGTCATTGACATAAGTAAAGCGCGCGTCGGCAGCGACCAGCGTCACGCCCTGGCCCAGGTTATCAATTACCTTCCAGGCAAAATCATCTCCCCCAAATGGTCGCGGCTCCTGTGCTTGTTTGTTGTTGCCATCTTTGCTCATTGATTCGATCTCCAAATGCGCGGTGAGTTGGTGATAGAAAAAGTGCTGCCTATGCCAGCGCCCATTCCGACACAAAACAGGCCACCATAAACGACAGTTTAATTGAATGACCTGCAAGATGTCTGCAAACTACCTTCAATTGACCTGGATATCGAACAAGAGCGGTCAGAGATTTTTGGCACTTGACAGCGATTGATACGGTTGATAGCATATCTATCATGTCATCTCGTAGCGATTCTGAAAGCGAAAGGCAAATATTAACGGCCGCTCAGCAGCTAGTGCAGGAAACGGCCGCAGCCTTCACCATGGACCAGCTCGCCGCCAAAGCTGGCCTCTCCCGGGCCACCATCTACCGTCAGCTGGGCAGCAAGCAGGAGATCCTGAACCGGCTGGCGGAGCAGCACGGCCTGGACGCGCTGCAGCAGCCGGACGTGCCCAGCCGTATTTTGCAGGCGGCGCGCACGCTGTTTGGCCAGCACGGCCTCCTGGCCCCCACCATGGAGCAAATCGCCGCAGAGGCCAACGTAGGGGTGGCGACCGTTTACCGACACTTTGGCGATAAAGCCGGTCTGCTGCGCAGCTTCTTGCAGGCGTTTCATCCCCGCCTGCCGACGCAGCCCGGTGAAATGAGCGGTGATTTGCACATGGACCTGACCCAGTTGGTAAAAGTGATGGTGGTATTTATTCAAGAGAATCGCGACATGGTGCAGCTAAGCTTTAGCAATGCCCGCGAATGGCGCGATCAGTTAATGGAGCTACGGCCGTTTCAAGAGCGCAGCCTCAACCGGGTCGCCCACTTTTTGCACAGCCGAATGGAAGCGGGCCAGCTTCGCCCTGCCGACCCCCAACAGGCCGCCGCAGCCCTGCTGGGGATGATCCTGTCCTTTAGCCTGATCCTGCCCACCTACTACAAATTAGCAGACGCAGCGCCGCAGGAAACGGCCGTTTTCATCACCAACCTGTTTTTAGACGGCCTGAAACAACCTTAGTGCAAACGTACAGCGCAAGCATCTGAAGAGCGGCAAAAGTAATTGAACGCTGATTTTCTTACTCTACCTGAGCAGGCCAATCAGGAAAACCAGCATCCCATTTGCCTGTAGGAGAAAGCGCGTGAGGAACAAGCGATGAAAGACCCAGCATATACCCTTCCTTTTTCACAAATTAGGGCCGCTGACCTGCCGCTGGTGGGCGGCAAGGGAGCCAATTTAGGCGAAATGAGCCGCGCCGGGTTTCCGGTGCCGCCCGGCTTTTGCCTCACCACTCCCGCCTTCCACGCCTTTCTCGCCAGCTGCCCGTCCATGCCGCAGTTCTACGATGCTCTGGAGGTCATTCCACTTGAGGACTTGATGGCTACACGCAAAGTTGCCGAGCAAATTCGGCATACGCTGCACGACACGCCCATCCCGCAGGGGGTAGCAACGGCCGTTTGCCAAAGCCTGCACCATCTCGATGCCAACGCCGCCTTTGCCGTGCGCTCCAGCGCCACCGCCGAGGATCTGCCAGACGCCTCATTCGCTGGGCAGCAAGACACCTACCTGAACGTGCGCGGCGAGCAGGAAATTCTGGACGCCGTGCGCCGCTGCTGGGCCTCGCTCTTCACCGACCGTGCCATTTTGTACCGGCAGCAAAACGGCTTTGCCCATGCAGATGTGGCACTGGCGGTGGTGGTGCAGCAGATGGTGCTGCCCGAGATTTCCGGCATCTTGTTTACGGCCGATCCCGTCAGCCAGCACCGCCACATCTGCTCAATTGATGCCAGCTACGGCCTGGGCGAAGCGCTGGTGGCCGGGCTGGTCTCCGCCGATCTATACCGGGTGGATACGCGAAGCAACAGGCTGGTGGAGGTAAAGATAGGCGATAAGAAAGTGGCGATACGGCCGTTGCCCGACGGCGGAACCAGGCAAGAAGTACTCAGCCACGAGCAGCAGACAGCCCAGGTGCTTACAGAAGAGCAGGCGCTGGCCCTGGCCCAAATGGGCAAGCAGATCGAAGCCCATTACCAACAGCCGCAAGACATCGAATGGGCCATTGCCAACGGACGGATCGCCCTGCTGCAGGCGCGGCCCATCACCACGCTGTATCCCCTGCCCGCGCCCCAACCCGACGATGACGCCCTGCACCTGTACGTTAGCCTGAGCCACGCCCAGGTGATGCTTGATCCCATCAAGCCCATGGGCATTGATATATGGCGGCTGCTGTTTCCCACGCTCAAGCAAGCAGGCCCGCTCACTCATTCCCAGAGCGTCCTTGCCGCCGGGGGCCGCCTTTACATAGATCTCACGCACCTGCTTAATTTGCGGCTGGGGCGCAAGCTGGCGCCTGTATTTCTGGCCCTGGCCGAGGAGCGGATTGCCGCCAGCCTGAAGGCTGCCCTGGCAAAACCCGAATTCAGGCAGCGGCTGCCCCAGCTAAAGACGAAGCCTGGCCTGCGCGACGTCCTTTCATACATTGCTCCAATTTTAAGAGCCGTCATTTCCAACCTGCTTTGGCGCGATCCGGCGCGCGTGCTGGCAAACCGAACGGCCGAAATAGACCAGCTCATTGCCGCCAGCCGCCAGCGCATTCTGGCCCGGCCCATTGGCGAGGCCCGCCTGCGCCAGACGGCAAAGGAGCTGGCTTTGGCGTTTCAGCTCATTTTGCCCGCCTTTCCGGCTCTGATTGCCAGCGGTATTGCTGCCCAGCGGCTGCTGGCCGCGGTGCTGGGCCAGCGCGCCCACCCGGATGATCTAACGGCCGTTGCCCGCGGTCTGTCTGGCAACGTCACCACCGAGATGGATTTGGCCGTCGGCGATCTGGCCGACCTGGCCCGCCAATCGCCCGAACTGGCGGCACACCTCCAGCACCGTCCGCCGCTAGAAGCGCTGGCATCGGCCCACACCATTCCCGGCAGCGCTCCATTTTTGGCTGGCTGGCAGCGCTTTTTACAGGAGTACGGCATGCGCGGCCCGTCGGAAATCGATATTTCCCGGCCGCGCTGGCGCGAAGACCCCACCTCGCTGCTGCAATTTGTGGTGGGCAATTTGGCGCATCAGGCGCCGGGCAGCCATCGCCAGCACCACGCCCGGCTGGCCGAGGCTGGGGAGGCAGCAGGCCAGCGCCTGACTGAGGCTGCCGGAAAGGGACTGCTTGGCTTTATTCGTCGTCCCCTGGCGCGCCGCCTGGTGCGGAACGTGCGCTATTACACCGCCGGGCGAGAGCATCCAAAATTTTTCCTGATCAAGCTGCTGGGTCTGGTAAAAGAAGTGCTGCTGGAACAGGCTGAGCGGTTGGTGCAGGACGGCCGTATCGACCAGATCGACGACATCTGGCACCTGGACATGGATGAACTGCTCAACTTTGTGGCCGATCCCGCCCAAGAGATACGGCCGTTGCTCGCTCGCCGCCGCGCTGAATTTGCCCGCAACCACAAGCTTAAGCCGCCACGCCTTATTACCAGCGACGGCGAAGTGGTGAGCGCACAGATCAACCGCGATGGCTTGCCAGCAGGAGCCCTGGTGGGCAGCGCAGCCTCCAGCGGCATTGTCGAAGGCGTTGCCAGGGTGGTGCTGGACCCCAACAAAGACGTTCTGGCTAAGGGAGAGATTCTCATTGCCCCGTTCACCGATCCAGGCTGGACGCCGCTTTTTATTAACGCTGCCGCCCTGGTGATGGAGATCGGCGGCCTGATGACCCACGGCTCTGTGGTGGCCCGCGAGTACGGCATTCCCGCCGTGGTGAGCGTGCCAGACGTGACGCAGCGTATTAAGACGGGCCAGCGCATCCGCGTAAATGGGGATGCAGGATTTGTGGAGGTTTTGGAGGGATCTGGGGAGGCGAGCTAGATAATGGGGTGCTAGCAAGGGGGGCAAACGGCCGTTTCAAACCTGATTTGACGATTATGCCGACAAAAATTTATACTATCCTCCGACATAGAAGCAGTATAGGAAGATAAGTTGGATGATTGTGACAGTAATGAATCGGTGGAAACGGCCGTTTTTACTCAAAGTACGCGCTTGAGATAGCCAACAAAATTCATGAGCCAAACCACACAACAACTACAACAAGAAATTGCTCAGGCAGCAGACCCAACTGAAAAAGTTGCAGCCCTCATGAAGTTGGCCATTCACTTTGCCACCTTTGACATTGAACGAGGCATCGTCACCCTCCAGGAAGCTCAGGAGATTGTTCGCAGCCACGACATCAATCCAGAACAAGAGGTGCGTCTTTTGCTGCTGCTGGGACACCTGCATAACGATCTGCGAGACAACGTCTCGGCCATTCACTTCCTGGAGCAGGCCGTCGATCTGGCTGAGACCCACCAGCAGCACGTGCTAAAAGCGCGCGCGCTGGGGCTCATTGGCTTTGCCCATCTGGAGTTTGGCAACTTTACCGAAGCGATGACCTACTTTCTAAAGGAACTGGAAATCGCCCAGCAAGAAGAAAGTTTGCCAACTAGATTAGACGCTATGAGCGGCATTGGCCTGGTCTACAGTGAATCTGGCAACAGTCAGGAAGCGCTCTACCACCTTAACCGCACGTTGGAACTGGCAGAAACCTTAGGCGGCAGCCACGAAGAAGTTGCCTTAAACAACTGTGCGCTGGAATATGCCAAAGTTGGCGACTTTGAGCGCACGCTGGCGTATGGCCTGCGTGGCCTGCACCTGGCAGAGAGCAGAGACGATCCGCTGCGGGCAATCTTTGCCAGAAACCGCATTGGGGAAGCCTATCTGGGCATGGGGCAGTTTGTAGAGGCCAACACATACTTCCAAAAAAATCTGGCCTATTTACAAGAACCAAGCCTCAAACCGCGCCGATTACACACCTTATACAACTTAGGCAAACTAAATATTGCCCAGGAACAGTTTGAGGCAGCCATTGATTATCTGGAGGAAGCGCTGGAAATTGCCGTTGCCGCCGATGGCAAGCAATTTATCTATGAAATTCATGAAGCCATTGCTCAGGCTTTTAAATGTCTGGGCAATCACCAAATGGCGCTGCATCACTACGAACGGTTTCACAACTACAAAGAAAAAGTGTTCAATAAAAAGTCAAAAAATGCCAGGCGCGGGCTGGAAGTAGCTTACCAAACAGAAAGCGCCAGACGTGAAGCGCTGCTTCTGCAACAAAAAAACAAAGAGCTAGAACGCGAGATTCAGGTACGCAAGCAGGCAGAAGAAGCAGCGGTCATGGCCAGCCAGGCCAAAAGTCGCTTTTTGGCTACCATGAGCCATGAGCTGCGCACCCCGCTCAATTCAATCATTGGCTTTGCCGAACTGATAGAGCTGGCAGAAGAAGGAGAGTCTACGCTCTTAACTGACATTCGCCGGATTCGCAAAAATGGGCTTCACCTACTGGGGTTGGTCAACGACGTGCTAGACATGGCCCGAATTGAAACCGGCAAGCTAACGCTTTATCCAGAGAGGCTATCACCCTGGCTTATTGTGCAGGAATTGACCGATTTCCTCCCCCGTTTTGCCAAAGATACGGTACAATTTATCGTGGCAGTTGAGCCAGATCTGCCAGAAATTGTGGTGGACACCACGCGCATCAAACAAATCTTGCTCAATTTACTCTCTAACGCCTTCAAGTTTACGGAGGAGGGCTGGGTGAAGTTTTCGGCGCAGGCCACAGATGAGTTTGTGGAATTTATTATTGAAGACAACGGTATCGGGATTCCCCCAGACCAGCTCCCCCTGTTGTTTGAGACCTTTGCCCAGGTCGATGTGCCCCAAAACCGCACGCTGCGCGGCGCTGGTTTAGGCCTTCCCATCTCGCGCGATCTGGCCAGGCTGCATGGGGGCACGATTGTCGTAGAAAGTCAGTTGGGCAAGGGCTCAAAGTTTACGGTTCGTTTGCCTCGCCGCCCGGTGCTGGAGGTATATGCGGGCAATGCCTAACTACAAGGTTCTTTATATCGAAGATAACGACGACAACTTCCGGCTGGTGCAGCGCATTTTGTCACGCCTGGACTTCTCGATTGAGCGGGCAAAAACGGCCGCAGACGGCATTGCTATGACTCAGCTTAACACCTATGACCTCGTTATCACCGATATTCTGTTGCCAGACAGCACAATTCTAGAAGCCCACAGCAAGCTTTTGCAGCCGCTTCGCCAGCAGATTGGCCCCACCGTGCCGCTCGTGGCCCTCACGGCTCATGCCTTTCCTTTTGATAAGGAATTCCTGCTCAACAAAGGCTGTAACTATTTTGTGGCCAAGCCCATCAACTTAAATGAGTTTCAAAGCCTCATGATGTCGCTGCTACAGCCAAAACCGTAGCGGCACGAGAAACGGCCGTTTCCCCACAAGGAATGAACCACCACAGGCCAAAGCCCCTAGCTCTTCGCCCTTAGCAAATCACGAATTTCAATGAGCAGCTCCTCGGTAGTCGGCCCCGTGGGTGCGGCTGGTGCTTCCTCTTTTCGCTTCATGCTTTCGGCCGTGCGCACGATCATAAAAATCACAAAAGCAATAATCAGAAAATTGATGATGGCCTGGATGAAGTTTCCGTAGTTGATGCTGGCCTCGCCCACTTGGATAGCCAGGCTGGTAAAATCCACACCGCCCAAAATAACGCCAATAATGGGCATGATGATGTCGTCCACCAGCGAAGCGACAATCGCGCCAAACGCCGCCCCAATAATCACCGCCACTGCCAAATCTAACACGTTTCCCTTGGCAATAAATGCTTTAAACTCTTGAATCATTTTTGTTCCTCCTACTTAACAGTCGCGTCAAGCAAATCACAAAAGCGCTTTGAAATAGAAAGTAAGGTTTCTCGTGATTTGCTCAAGTAAAAGCCAAAATTGAGCCTGATTTATTTCAGATAACTTTTTGGCTTTTACACAATAATACGGTTCACATGCTTTTTAGAACCCACTCGGACCCAATCAGTCACTAGCTGGAGCTGGCAGGGCTTCTACGGCAGCAACTTCGAACCAGCCGCCGCCCCAGGCATCATTGCGCCAATGGCCGCTAAGGCGGTATGGCAGCCACGGCTTAATTTTGCTCTTGCTCAGCTTTTTGCCTAATTGGGCAATCTCAAAACTATCCCCATCCCCAAAGTAAAAGCCGCGCCCGCCGGTCCAGCCGGGCAGGCGCACCCCCGGCACGGCGGCTCTTTGATTCAGCAAGCGCGGCAGGTTGCGCAGAGAAACGTCGCCGCCTGCCCGTTCCCCCATCGTCGCCACCGGGTTGGCTGAAACCGGCCAGCCCAGCACGGCCGTTTCCCAGGCCAGCTGCTGCGCGACCGTTTCGGGGGCAACGGCCGTTTTCATCCCCAGGTCAAAAGCCATCTGCCGGGCACTGCCCGCGCGCTCCACCTCTACCGCCTCGGCCAGCAGCGCGGCGCGGCTTTGGCCCAGCCCCATCAGCGCCCCGCACTGGATCAGGTGAGTGATTTCCTTCCGCTGCAGATCAACCCGATTCAGCAAATCGCGCAGGTCGGTAAACGGCCGTTCCTGCCGCGCCGCCACAATCGCCCGCACCGCCGAGCGGCGCAGGTCCCGCACCTGGCCCAGCCCCATCCATAAAATGAGAGATTGGTTATTGGAGCTTGGCGATTGATCCCCAGACAACCCAATCTCCTCCAAGCTCGAGCCTCCAATTTCACCTGGCGTCAGCGTAAACTTTCGGCCGCTAAAGTTTATGTGTGGCGGCCGTACCGCAATCCCCAGGCGCTGCGCCTCGGCAATATAGATGGCCGGGTGGTGAAAGCCGCCGTAGTCACGCAGCCGAGCGCATAAAAAGTGCGCCGGGAAGTGCGTTTTTAAATAGGCCGAACGGTAGCTGATGTCGGCGTACGCTGTGGCGTGTCCCTGGTTAAAACCGTAGCCAGCAAAAGACATCACCTGCTCCCACAGCGTAACTGCCTGCTCTTTGGCAAAGTTGCTTTTCTCCTGACAGCCAATCACAAACCTCTGCTGCATGGTAGCCATCTCTTTGGCCTTGAACTTGCTCATGCCCCGCCGTAAATGATCGGCTTCGGCCCAGCTGAGGTGGGCAATCTCAGTGGCTACACGCAGAACCTGCTCCTGAAACAGCAGCACCCCCTGGGTCGTGCCCAAAATCGGCTCCAGCGCCGGGTGCAGAAACTGCACCGATTCTTCCCCACGGTAGCGGCGAACAAATGCCGCAGCCATGCCGCCAGTGGCCGGACCCGGCTTAAAAAAGGCGTTGGCGACGGCCAGGTCGCGCAGGCTTTGGGCCTTTAGCTGGCGCAAAGTACGCCGCGCCCCGGAAGATTCACACTGGAAAACGCCGACCGTTTCACCCTGCTGCAGCTGCACGGCCGTTTCCGGATCATCCAGGGCAATCGTAAGCAAATCAAAATCCGGGTCGAGCGTGGTGCGGATGGATTCGGCCGTATCGGCCAGCACCGTCAGGGCACGAATCCCCAGCAGATCAATCTTGGGCAGCCCAATCTGCTCCACATCACGGTGATCGAACTGTGTCGTAAGAAACCCCTTGGGCGCAAGCTGCACCGGCACATGATCGGTCAGTGGGCCGGGCGTAATGACGATACCGCCTGGATGAATGCTCATATGGTGCGGCTGACCAATGAGGGCAAAGGCAGTGGCCAGCACCTGCCGCTGTGCTTCATCCGACACCTGCGCCAACACGTCTGCCAGCGCACTTTCGCTGCGGCGGCGCGGATCTGGGTGCCAGCCGTGCGGCAGCAGCGCCGTTAGCTTCTTGATGTCAGCCCCGGGCAGGCCGTGGGCTTTGGCCGTCTCGCGCACGGCCGATTTGGGCTGCATGGTGCTGATGGTAGCTACCAGCGCCACGCGGTCCTCACCATACTTTTGCCGCACGTAGTTCAGCACTTCGTCGCGGCGGCGGCTGCAAAGATCCAGGTCAATATCAGGCAGATTGGCCCGCGCCGGGTTAAGAAATCGCTCAAACAGCAGATCGTTGGCAATGGGGTCTACGTTGGTGATGCCCAGACAGTACGCCACCACCGAGTTCGCCACGCTGCCGCGAGTGTTCACCGGCACGGCCGTTTCGCGGGCAAAGCGGGTAATGTCGGCCACTAGCAAAAAGAGCGGCGCAAAACCGTGCCGGTTAATTGAAGCCAGCTCTTTTTCCAGGCGGATTTGGACCTGCTGGCTGGCAGAACGGCCGTATTTTCCCTCCATCCCTGCCCCTGCCGCCGCTCCCAGCGCATCTTCAGCGGTCTGTTCCTGGGGCAGCGCCAGCCGGGGCCAGATGGGACGGCCGTCTGGCAGAGCTGACTGGCACCGGGCCACAATCTCGCCCACCGCCTGCAGCGCTTCGGGAAAGGCCGCATAGCGTTCCTGCATGGCTTCGGCAGTGAGCCAGTGCACGCAGGCATCTTGCCGCCCGGCTTCCGGCAGGGTTACGGACGGAACCTCGTCTACATGGCAGTTTTGATCAATGGCCGCCAGCAGGCGCAGGCGCGGCGCTTCGGCCTGCTCCAGACAGTACACGGGCTGAACGGCCGTTGCCTGCAGGCCAAAGCGAGCCGCAATTCCCGTGGCCTCGCGAGCGGCAGCTTCATCGGCAGGCGTGTGCAGCGTGACGCCTGCGTAGCCATTCTCCTCAAACAGCCCGGCCAGCCGGGAGGCGTAGCGCGCCGCCATTTTGGGCTGCCCGGCCTGCACCAGGCGAGTGAGCCAGCCTGCCTGTCCACAATCCACAGCAATAAGCCCGGCAGTGTGCGCCTGGATTTGCTCCCAGGGCAGCCCGTGCTGCAGAAGCTGCTCGCGCTGCGGATCGCCCTGCACCAGCGAAGAAAGGGCGCAGAGCGAGCGGTATCCAGCTGGCCCGGTTGCCAGCAGCAGCAGGTCACCACAGGCGGGTCCAGGCAAGGTGATTGCCTCTGGCATGGTGACGTGCAGCACCATGCCAATAATGGGCTGAATGTTTGCTGCCCGGCAGGCCCGGCTAAAGGCCAAGGCTCCGTACAGGGCACATCTATCAGTAAGCGCCAGGGCGGGCATATTTTCAGCGGCAGCGCGGGCTACAAGCTGTTGAACGGTGGCGGTAGCCCCTAACAGGGTATAATGGGAGTGGACACGCAGATGGGTAAAGGGAACGGCCGTAATCTCATTCATGCGTTGTGGATCATATGTTCGGCTGCGTCAGATGGCAAGCCCAAAATCGCCTAACTTAGAGGATATTTTTATGATCTCGCTTACTTTGGCCCAAAAGCTTAAACAGGCTGGACTGGTGTGGCGCACCAACGTCCATGATTTTTTTGCCATTCCAGACCGGGATATGGACAATCAGGTTTTTGTGCTGTCGGACATGATGGTGACAATGGGACTGCTGCGCGGCTGGCCAGCGGTGGTGTTTCACGGCACGTCGGAGTGGGCCATGGATTATTTGCTGACGCATGAAGCGGTCTGGTTGCCCACAGAAAGCCAGCTGCGCCAGCAGTTAGAAGAAGAGTTGGCGGTGCGGAACGGCCGTTTTCAGCAGCTCACGCGCGTGGCAGAAGGCTACAGCTGCGACCTGACGCTGACAGACAACACGCTAAATTTTTCCGCCCACTCTGCCAGTGATGCTTACGGTGAGGCGCTGCTCCATCTGCTGCTTCACAATTCCCATGAAGTATCATAAGTAGCTACCGCTGTGCGGAGCCTCGATAGAAACCCAAAGGGTTTTTGCCAAGCAGGTACCATTTCTAAGAGTTTAAAACCCTTTGGGTTACAGAGCTAAATAGTATGAAATGCCCAAGATGCCTTAAACTAAATGAAGAATCCGTAACCCGGTGTAGCTGCGGCTTTTCCTTTGATAGCGTCAGTACAGACGAGCTAGATGGCTGGTTTGCTGAAGTGAAAGACGTGCTGGAGACCGCCTACACGGCCGCGCCTACGCCGTGGCAGCAGTCTGGCAAAAGCGGCACGTTTGAAGAATGGACGCGGCTGCGCCTGCCCAACATAGCGGCGGTGAATCGAGCCGGAAGCTATCTAGATATTGGCTGCGCCAACGGCTATCTGCTGGAGTGCCTGCTGGCCTGGGGCACGCTCAAAGGGGTGACGATTGTGCCCTACGGCCTTGACTATTCAGCCAGGTTGGTGGAGCTGGCGCAAAAGCGTTTGCCGCTTTATGCCGGTAATTTTTACGTGGGCAACGCCTTTTACTGGCAGCCACCGCACCGCTTCGACTACGTGCGCACAGAGCTGGCCTACGTGCCACGCAACTACCGTCGCACCTTTGTGGAATATTTGCTGGCAAACTTTCTTACCGATGACGGCAAGTTGCTTCTTTCTGACTACCGCAGCAGACGAGATGATTTAAGCAAAGATTGGCTTGAGGACGACATTCAGCAGTGGGGCTTTACCATAGCTGAACGTTATTCTGGCTACAATGAAAACGGTCTGGAGCTTTGTCGTGTGTCCGTTTTGCAGCCCCAGAATGCCCGTAACAACAGCGACGCCACTGAGGTATAATCAGCAAATGCAATATAACGACCGTTTTGGCTTTCTATCGGCCCTTGTTCTGGGAATTCTTTTACTTGCCATTGGCCTGCTGGCTATGGAGTATGTCATCAACAGCTGGTGGCCTATCGACATCAACCGGCTGGACCTGGTGCGCGCCGCCGCGCAGGATCGGGCGAATGCTGCCTCCCTGCTGGAAGCGGCCAATTTTGAAATTATCCTGGTCTTTTTGACAACGGTATTAACGGCCGTTACCGGACTGATGCTGCCCATTGCCTATTTGCTCAACCAGCGCTTTGCCGCCTATACAGACCGTCGCTTCGGCCGTATTGATTCGTCTCGTCTGCTAGTGGCGCTACGCCAGGCCATGGCCGCCGGAATTTGGGTGGCCTTTTGCCTGTGGCTGCAAATGAACCGCTCGTTTGGTCTGGCGGTGGCCCTCCTGGTGGCAGTCGTGCTCATTCTGTTTGAAATTCTGCTGCAAATTCGCAGCCGCACGGCCCAGGCGAATTTTCAGTAGGCTGCCAGTAATCAGTTTTCAGTTAACAGTTTTTGGTCAACAGCAGTTCAAACCTTTCACTTTTCACTTTTGCCTAACCGTTCCCTATGGATAAACCTGACTTAGTCACAGACCCGGAAAAGTTACAGAGCTTACTGCGCGAGCTGCCCAGCGTGGATCGTTTGCTAAACACGTCGATGGCGGTGGATATGATGCTGGCATACGGCCGTACCCTCACCGTAGAAAGCTTGCGCAACAGCCTGGAAGCAGCGCGCAGCGCCATCCGCACAGGGGAGGCAAGCTACGCACCGATGAATGCCGTGCTGGTAGACGACGCCCGCGTCTGGCTAGAAAGCTATCTGGCCCCCACGCTTCAGCCAGTTATTAACGGCACGGGCGTGATTGTGCATACCAATTTAGGCCGCGCCCCGCTCAGCCAGGCTGCTCGCCAGGCCATTGAAGAGGCGGCTAAAAGCTACAGCACCCTGGAATATGATCTTGCCAGCGGCGAACGCGGCTCCCGCACGGTACATGCCCAGCAGCTGCTGATGCGCCTGACGCAAGCGGAAGCCGCGCTGGTGGTGAACAATAACGCTGCGGCCGTTTTGCTCATGCTCACCGCGCTCTGCCAGGGGAAGGAAGTAATCATTAGCCGGGGGCAGCTGGTGGAAATAGGCGGCGGCTTCCGCATTCCAGACGTGATGGCTCAGTCCGGCGCGAAGCTGGTAGAAGTGGGCACCACCAACCGCACGCATTTGCCTGACTACGCTCGCGCCATCAACGAAAATACAGCCGCAATCCTGGTAGCCCATCATTCCAACTACAAAATTATCGGCTTTAGCAGCGAGCCGACGCTAGCCGAACTGGCCGAGCTGGCTCATGAACACAACTTGCCGCTGCTCTATGATCAGGGGAGCGGCGCCCTGCTAGACAGCACGCCATACGGCCTGGAGCCAGAGCCAACCGTGCTGGACGGCCTGGCTGCGGGGGCGGATCTGGTGGCCTTTAGCGGTGACAAGCTGTTGGGCGGGCCGCAGGCGGGGATCGTGGTGGGGCAACAGGCGTTGGTGGAGCGGCTCAAGCGGCACCCGCTGGCCCGCGCCGTGCGCGCCGACAAGCTGTGCCTGGCCGGGCTGGCCGCCACGCTGACGCACTATCTCACCGAAAACGCGCTGACGGACATTCCCGTCTGGCGCATGATTGCCCGCTCGATAGAGGAAGTGGGCTCTGAGGCCGATACCTGGGCGGCGCGTTTGCAGGAGCGGGGAATCAAAGCAGAAGTAGTAGACGGCCGTTCCACAGTGGGCGGCGGCAGCCTGCCCGGCACGAGCCTGCCCAGCCGCCTGGTAGCCATCAACCACGAAGCACCCGATCAGCTGGCTGCCCGCCTGCGGCAGGAGAAAACGCCGGTAATTGGCCGCATTCAAGACGGCCGTTTTCTAATCGATCCGCGCACCATTTTGCCGGATCAGGTTGAAATGTTACTCCAATCCCTGGTAAACTGTGCGATGGTTATATGAATGAGATAAAGCAAAATAGCCGTATTCTGGCCATAGAGACGTCTTGCGATGAGACGTCTGCAGCGGTGGTGGAAAACGGCCGTACCATTCTGAGCAATATTATTGCCAGCCAGGTAGACTTGCACGCCCAATTTGGCGGCGTCTTCCCAGAAGTTGCCTCGCGCCAGCACGTGGAGGTGATTCACGCCGTGGTGCAGCAGGCGCTGGAAGAAGCCCACATGGGCCTGGACGATATCGACTGCATCGCCGTGACGCGAGGTCCCGGCCTGGTTGGCTCGCTGTTGGTCGGTGTAAACATGGCCAAGGGGCTGGCCCTGGCGCGGAACAAACCGTTTCTGGGCATCAACCACATAGAAGGGCACATTTACTCGCTCTGGCTGACGGAACACGTGGAAGCAATCGAATTTCCGCTGCTGACGCTGGTCGTGAGCGGCGGCCATACCGAGCTGTATCTGATGACGGATCACGGCCAGTACCAACACCTGGGCGGTACGCTGGATGATGCCGCGGGGGAAGCGTTTGATAAAGTTGGGCGCTTGCTGGGGCTGCCCTTTCCCGGCGGGCCCGCCATCGACAGGCTGGCACCTGCAGGCAACGCAACAGCATTCAAGTTCCCCCGGGCGGTTATGGATGATGGCTACAATTTTAGCTTCAGCGGACTCAAAACGGCCGTTTCCCGGCAAATCAAGCATTTTAACAAAACAAAATTACCGGTTGAGGATTTAGCTGCCAGCTTTCAGACGGCCGTGGTGGAAGCACTGGTGACGAAAACGGAACGTGCGGCAGAGGCCTATGGCGTAACGGCCGTTCACCTGACTGGTGGCGTGTCGGCCAACCGGGAGCTTAGGCAGACCATGACCGAACAGCTTTCAGTTCCGGTTCGTTATCCACCGCCAATTCTTTGTACAGATAATGCCGCTATGATTGCTGCTGCTGCCCATTGGCATTACATAAATGGCCGTCGGGACACCCTAAATCTGGACGTTATTCCCAGTTTGCAGCTTATTTAACAACAAATTTGCGCGAAAGTGGTAACCTGTAGGGGCTTAGTGGCGGAAAACGGCCGAAAATAAAAGCAAATAGCTTTGCAAAGAAAATATCAGATAATGTAACAACCCATTACCTATGGATTGTAAACCCATAGTGTAAAATCGCATCGTATCGTGGTATTATGATTCAAATGGCTCACTCTATTCAAGACGCAGAATTCACACCGGAGCTGAGAGACAGCGATCGGCTTCACACCCTGTATGTGGTCAATGACATGCTAAAGCAGGTGGAAGCAGATGGGCTAAACATCAATCGTATCCTTCCTCGCGTTCTTCATTTATCCGTACAGCAGTTAGAAGCAGACGACGGCAGCATAATTGTTGTAAATGAAAAGCTGAAGGTGGAGTACGCCTGGCTCACGGGCGATCAGGCTCATTCAAACCAGTCTGAAGAATTATTAGAAACTATCATGAACAGCGGGGTAGCCGGGTGGGTTATTCGCAACCATGAGCCTTGCATCATTCACGATACGCGCACCGATCAGCGGTGGCTGCCACGACCGGGTCATACCACCAGCAGCCATTCCTGGTCCGTAATCTGTACGCCATTTTCCATTCGCAACCGCGTTATCGGGGCCATCACCATTCACAAAGCCGGTATCAATCAATTTGACGAGCAAGATTTAAATTTGCTGACCGCAATTTCTAACCAGGCGGCCAGCAGTATTGAAAATGCACGCCTTTATGAAGCATCTCAACGGCAGCTAAAAATCTCTGCCCTGCTAAACGAAGCCAGCCGGGTCATTAATTCGTCGCTAGACATTAATGAAATCATGCAGTCGCTGCTAACCCAAATGAATGATTTTCTCAATGCGGAGGCCATTTCAATTGCCCTGGTAGACCAGCAAACAAATGAATTGGTATACCAGGTTGCAGAGGGCATTGGTTCCGAGGAAATTGTTGGCCTGCGGCTGCCCAACAACCGGGGCTTGTCTGGCTGGGTAATGAAAAACTCTGAACCGGCTCTGGTGGCCGACACCAGCATGGACCCACGTTTTCACAATCTGGGGGATGAGCGAACAGGCTATGAAACATTAGCCATGATTTGCGCCCCGATGATCTTCAAAGAGAATGTGCTGGGAACGATTCAAGCGATTAACCCCAGTGAAGGGGCCTTTACCCAAGAAGATCTGGACGTGCTGGTAAATTTAGCCAATATTGCCAGTACGGCTATTGCCAATGCCCAACAGTATGCCCGAACAGTGGCCGCAGAAATGCGCTACATCAGCCTGTTCCAGGATACGGTGGACCCCATCATTTTGACCGATATGCGAGGGCGCATTGTGGAGGCGAACCGGCGGGCAACTGATATGCTGGGCTACACGCGCAGCGAGCTTCTCACGATGGCCATTCAGGACTTACATCCGGATACGGCCGTCCTGCCCAAAGCCAAGAAAATTCGCTCCGACAAGGTTTTAATGTTCCAGAGCGCCGTGCGCGCCAGGAACGCGCCACCTATTCCAATGGAAGTGTATGCCAAACGAACGGAACACGGCGATGACCAGCTGCTGCAGTGGATCCACCACGACATCACTGAGCAGGTCGAGCTGGAAAAAATGCGTGAAGATTTAACGGCGATGCTCTTTCACGATCTACAGTCTCCCCTGGGTAACGTAATCTCCAGCCTGGAGCTGCTCGCGTACGAAATTCCGCCTGAATCGGCCAATTCGCCGCTCTACGCCATGTTAGACATCGCCAGACGCAGCAGCCGCCGCCTGGAAACGCTAATCCGCTCCTTGCTGGATATCAATCGCCTGGAAGCGGGACAACCCATTACCGAACTGACGCAAGCGAGCGTCAATGCGCTGGTTGAAGAGGTTTTTGAAATTGAACGGCCGAATTTTGAGCAGCGCCGCGTGCACTTTGCCAATGCGTTACCGGATAACTTGCCTTTTGTTCTGGTGGAAGAAGACATGATTCGGCGCGTTCTGGTTAACCTGGTCAACAACGCGCTCAAATATAGCAGTGAAGATCAGCTCATTACCATTACCGCCGAAGTCCAGCCAGGCGGCCATCGCCTTCTTGTGTCCGTTAGCGATCAGGGCACCGGTATTCCTAAACAGTACCGGGAAACAATCTTTGAAAAGTTTGAGCGCGTGGCGGCGAAAGATGCCAATGCGAAAGGGCTGGGGTTGGGTCTGGCCTTTTGTCGGTTGGCGGTTGAGGCACACGACGGCCGTATTTGGGTAGATGATGCCCCCTCCGGCGGAGCGCGTTTCAACTTTACGCTGCCCCTGGCTTAGCCCACCACCCCCACTTTCTCTCCCCCATTAAAAACAACTTTACATGCGCCGGGCAGCAGCCCATAGATGCACCCGCGCATTATTTTGGTATTATTGTCTAGACAACTTGTAAAACGCTACCCCACCCCTGGAAACTTTAGGATGGCACATAAAAGACTCTATTATCAAAATGCGTATACAACTCGGTTTGAAGCAAAGATAGTGGACCGCGTTCGAGAAGATGGGCAAACGGCCGTTATTCTTGATCAGACTTTCTTTTTTCCCACCTCCGGCGGCCAGCCGTTTGATACCGGCACCATCAACAACGTCCCTGTGCACAATGTAACGATTCGCGAACAAGACGACGCAATTTTGCACTGGCTGGATACAAACGACCTTTGGACAGAGGATGTTGTCGGGCAAATAAATTGGACGCGCCGCTTTGACCATATGCAGCAGCACACAGGGCAGCATATTTTATCTCAGGCCTTCATCCAAACGGCCCAGGCAGAGACCGTCGGCTTTCATCTGAGCGACAATACGCTCACGATTGATTTGCACGTGGCGCAAATAAACCCTCATCAGATAGAAGAAGCAGAATTTCTGGCAAACCAGATCATCTGGCAAAACCGCCCGATTCATATTCGCTTTGCAACGGCGGACCAGGCACAAAAGCTGGCCTTGCGCAAACTGCCTCCGGTGCGTCGAGGCAAACTTCGGCTTATTGAAATTGATAAGTTTGATCTGAGCGCCTGCGGCGGCACACACGTTAAGAATACAGGCGAGGTTGGCATTATCAAGATTGTAAAGCTGGAGCGGCAAAACAATCAGCTTCGCGTGGAGTTTGTTTGCGGGCAGCGGGCATTAAACGATTACCGGCTGAAAAATAGCATCGTCAATCAGCTTTCTGCCGACCTTACCACCGGGATTGGAGAGGTGGCGGAAAGCGTGCAGCGCCTGCGAGAAGAGGCGAAAGAAAATCGCAGGCACCTGAAAAAACAGCAGGAGCAGCTGCTTTTCTTCGAGGCAGCCAATTTGCTGCAAGCCAGTAAAATGGTGGGAGAAACGGCCGTTATCAGCCACGTCTTCACTGGCGCAGAAAGCGACCCGGGCCAGATGCGCATTCTGGCTAACCACCTAACCCAGAACAAACAGGTTGTGGCCCTGCTGGGTCTGGCAGGTGAAAAGTCTCAACTGCTTTTTTGCCGTTCCCAGAACGCCCCTGGTGAAATGAACCAGCTGATCAAACCCGCTTTGCAAATCCTGGGTTCCGCCGCTGGTGGCGGAACGGCCTTAATGGCCCAGGGCGGTGGTCCGGGCACGGATGTGGCGCGCGTATGGCAGGCCATTGAAAAAGCTGAGCGCCTGCTCATTGGCCAAATCCGCTGAGCAAAGCGGGCGTGTTAGAGATAAGAGTATGTGAATACCAACCAGGACGCAGGTCTGCATAGATAAAAAGATTTTTTCAGCAAAAGTCTGCGTTTATCTGTGTCCCATTCCTCAGGAAGCTTTATGCTAGAAATCGCAGAAAATGTTTTTATAGAAACCGAATATGAAGGGGTAAACGTGGGCGCTGTGCGCACGCGCCGGGGCCTCATCGCCATTGATGTCCCCTCCTACCCGCGCCAGGCACGTGATTGGGCAATGCGGCTGCACACACTCACGCCCCGCTCTGTGCAATACACCATTTTAACGGACTATCACGGAGACCGAATATTAAACGCCCGCTGGCTCAATGCGCCCATCATTGCCCATGAAGCCACGGCCGACAGGCTGCGCAGCTACGACAAACGATATCCTCAACCGCTGCTAGAAAGCCTGACCAGCCGCAATGCAGAGTTTGGCCGGGAGCTGAGCCAGAGCCCTGTGGAGCACGCCAGCCTGAGCTTTACGCAGCTCATGCAGCTGTGGAAAGGTGGCACGGAGATTCGGCTCTTTGCTGCGCCGGGGCCAACTGCGGGCAGCATTGGCGTCTATTTGCCCGATAGTGGCGTGATGTTCACTGGTGACACGGTGGTTACCAACGTGCCACCTTTACTTGCCGAGGCCGATACGGCCGTCTGGCTAGAAACGATCAACAAGCTGCAAAATTGGCCTGATCCGCTTAACCATATCGTTCCCGGGCGCGGTAAGCCGTGCAATCTAGAGACGTTAACGGCCGTAGCAGACTACATACAAACCATGCGCCAGCGCCTGCAAGAACATATCGAAGCGCAAAAACCACGTGAGGAAATCTATAGCTATCTGCTGGATTTCTTAAATCACTCTTCCGCTCCCAATTCATCGCTTCCTGTAGATTGGCTAAAGCGGCAAATAAAGTATAGTTTGGATCATGTCTACGATGAGATACAATTGGCTATCAGGAACTAATACCAGGAAAGAGAGCTTATGAGAAACCAGAAGTACGCCGCCAAGCAAGCGTTGCAACTCGTTCCGTTTTTCAACAATCTGCAAGACGACGAAGCCAGGAGCCTTTCCAGACGGCTTGTTTTGCGCCGGTTTGGGCCTGACCAGGTTATTTTCCATCACGGCGATCCGGGCGGACTGCTGTATATCATCATCAAAGGCAAGGTAAAAATCACGCACACTACCCTGGATGGGCAAGAAGCGATGCTGGCAATCTTTGGCGCTGGTGACTTTTTTGGTGAACTGGCTTTGCTAGATGATTCACCCCGCTCTGCCACCGCAGAGGCACTGGAAGAAACTGAAACCCTCACCCTGCACCGAGAAGAGTTCATTCGCTACATTGGCGATAACCCCGATTTTGCCCTGCACGTCCTACACACGCTGGCCCAGCACATCCGGCGCCTCAACAACCAGATCAGCGATATTTTCTTCCTGGATCTTCCCGCCAGATTGGCCCGGCAGCTGCTGCAGCTGGCAGCGCAACACGGGCAGAAGACTGACGATGGAATTCGAATAGAGCTATCGTTGACCCAAACAGACCTGGCAGAAATGACTGGAGCCACCCGTGTAAGCATCAACAAAGCATTAGGTCGCTTTCGGCGAGCGGGCTGGGTGAAAGTTGGTGGGCGCAAATTCACAATTCTAGATGAGGACGAGCTGCAAAATCTGATTCAGATCTCAGGCGGCTCCATCTAGTCACCGGTAATGTCGCTAAGCGACCGCTTCGCGTACAGTGGGCCAGTAATCAGTAAACCGATTACCGCTTCCCGATTACCGAATACTACTCCATGCGTTTATTCGCCACCAGCGATCTGCATCTAAACCACGGCGAAAATTGGTCAGCATTAAGCAGAATGCCGGCACAGCCAGATGATTGGCTCATCGTTGCAGGCGATGTGGCCGAAAAGATCGTCCATTTTCGGCGGGCAATGGACCTGCTAACGAGCCGTTTTGGTCGCGTTTTTTGGACGCCCGGCAATCACGACTTATGGACGCTGCCCACTGATCCCAGCAGCAAGCGTGGTCTGGCTAAATATTTTCAGCTGGTGGAAATATGCCGCGAATTTGGCGTTCTTACGCCGGAAGACCCCTACGTTCGTTGGCCCGCCAGCAGCACCCCCTTGTTTATTGCTCCAACCTTTACGCTCTATGACTATAGCTTTCGGCCAGAACACGTGGCCGCAGGCGAAGCCCTGGCATGGGCTGAAGCTACAGGCGTGGTGGCCACAGACGAAATTTTGCTGCACCCCGATCCTTATCCTTCGCGGGAAGCCTGGTGCCACATTCGCTGCCAAATCACCGAGGAGCGCCTGACGGAAACGGCCGCACACGGCAGCCTCATCCTCGTTAACCATTACCCTCTGCGCTACGATCTGGTGAACCTGAAAAGCATCCCCCGCTTTTCTCTATGGTGCGGCACAAAGCTAACAGAAGATTGGCACAAGCGATTCCCGGTAACGGCCGTTATTTACGGCCACCTCCACATTCCAGGTACCCACTACCGCGATGGCGTTCGCTTTGAAGAAGTCTCGCTTGGCTATCCGCAAAACTGGCAGCCAGCGCGGGGCGTTCAGCCCTACCTGCGCCAAATCCTTCCCCAGTCGTAGACTTTAGAAACCTTGAGCAAATTAACGCCTAAAATGACGGCTTTTCATTCATGCAGGGTCTCGCGGATGCGACGCTCAAGCCGATTGAGATCCCAGTTGCCTTGCTCGCGAACAATGCGGCGCAGCATGGGATCAATCTCCTGGACTGTCTCCAGAATGTCGGCGAGTAGCTGAAACTGCTCTTGTGCCTTGGTTACCTCTACCGGCAAAGAAACCATGTCGCGCAGGATGGTGCCTTCGGTACGCGAGGCAGTGAAAGGCTCCTCCTGCCCCTCCACATACACCCGCGTGCGCTGGCCCGGCCCGCGCCCCTCATCCTCTTCTATGGGCTCCAACCCCACAATGCTATCTGAGCGAAAATATTTGCCATAGCCCAAGGCCACCATAATACCTTTTTCAACACGCATGGGGTTTCCCTCCAACCAAATGAGTTTAGACAAAGGTTTGTAGCCAGATTAGTATAGCATAGCACTTAAGCCGATAGTACAGTTAGCAGGCGCACAGCCCGGGGAAACGTAAACCACCAATGCTTTTGGGTTCTCAAGCAACTCTTTGTGCTTTACGTAGCAAATCACAGAAAGAATTTTGTAATGGCAAGCAGGGTTTCTGGTGATTTGCTTAAGTAAAAGCCAAACGCTTGGCTTTTCTAAACCAGGCTTCTTTTAGGCTTTTACAGTATTCGGCATAAAATAATGATTTGGCTAAAATAGCGCCTTTGTTTGCCAATTGCACGGCGATTGCCCTAAGTCAATTCTCACGATAAGGTAAGCAAATCGTAACAGTGGCCGTGTATAACAGTAGGAACTACTCGCTGAAAAATGGATTGTCTATGACCGTTGTGGAAGAAAACATGCAGGAGCCAGCGCCAGAAACGGCCGTTCCTACCCCAACTGAGCCTGAAGCAGTGACCAGACGGCCGTTTTCCTGGGAGTCGTTGAGCCTGCTCATTCTGCTGCTCATTCTTGCTATGGCAGCCTACTTCCGCTTCACCGGGCTTACCTGGGGCGAAGGCTTCTTCCTCCACCCAGATGAGTTCTTCCTGATGGATGTGGCCAGCCGCATTCAGCCAGAAGACAGCTTCTTTGATTATCTTCGCACCTCCGAATCTACGCTGAATCCTTATAACGTCAATATGGGCTTCTACGTCTACGGCAACTTTCCCATGACGCTAACACGCTACGCCGCCGAATGGGCGACGTCGGCCTGCAGCGCCTTCCCCGACCGGTGCACACAAACGTACAACAGCTTTTACGGCCTGCAGCAAAGCGGCCGTTTTCTCTCGGCCCTGGTAGATCTGATCACCGTTCTTATTACCTTTCTCATTGGCAGGCGGCTGTATAGTTGGCAGGCGGGCCTGCTGGCCGCATTTTTCCAGGGAACGGCCGTTATGGCTATCCAGCAGTCCCACTTCTTTACGATGGACAACTGGGCTGCTTTTTTTACGGCGCTGGGCCTGTATACGGCCGTTCGCGCCGCTGGATTTGGTGACGAAAAGCAAAAATGGCAGCTCCACTGGTGGATTCTCTTCGGCGTAAGCCTGGGGCTGGCGGTTGCCTCCCGCATCAACGTAGCTCCGCTGGCAATCATCATCAATATTTCGGCCGTGGCCTGGCTGGTGCGGCGCGGCCACACCTGGCGCACGCTGCGCCAGACCAGCCCCGGCTCACTCGATTTGCAGCGCGTCATTTTAGGCGTTTTGGTTGCCGCCACCGTCTCACTGGTCGTGTTCAGGCTGGCCCAGCCCTATGCCTTTGCCGATGCCACCATTGCCCGTAATGAAATCACCACGCAAACGGGCGAAGAGCCAGGAGATGCGGCCGTCCTGCTGCGCTCAATCATGGGATTTAACCCTCAGTGGCGCCGCAACATGGAAGAAATTCAGCAGCAGCAAAGCCCAGAGGCGGTTTTTCCGCCTGCGCTGCAGTGGACCGACCGGCAGGCCATCGTTTTTCCCTTCACTAACATGGTGCTGTATGGCATGGGGCTGGCGGCTGGGTTAGCGGCCTGGGGCGGACTGCTCTGGGCTCTGTGGCGCATTGTACGCGCCCGGCCAGACTGGCTGGCACACGCCATCCCCGTTACCTGGAGCCTGCTCTATTTTCTCTTTATGGGCACGCGCTGGGTAAAATCAATCCGCTACTTTTTGCCCATCTACCCGACGCTCTTTTTGCTGGGCGGCTGGGCGCTGTGGCTCATCTGGCAGCGCGCGCAACAGAGCAAACAGCGGCGCGCGCTCAAACAGGGATTGGCCGCTGGCCTGCTCTTGCTGGTGAGCCAGTCTAGCCTTTTGTGGGCCAATGCCTTTGTACAAATTTACCGCGAGCCTATTACCCGGATTGCCGCCTCGGAATGGATGCTAGAGAACATTCCCACCGGCGCCACCCTCATTTACGAAGCTGAAGGGCAGACGAAAGAGCTGACGCTGCCCCTGAAAGGGTATGATTTTCAGCCCGGTGGGAATGCACTCTTTTTAATGGCCGTTCTGCCCGAAGACGGCACGATAACGGCCGTTCGGCTTAACAAGCTCTTTGTGCCCCGCGAATTTAGCACCGGGCAGTCTCAAGTGGTTACCATGCAGGCTGGTTTTGCCAACGGCCCCAGCGAAAGCAGTACGCTGGATGTGACTGACGAACCGGCCAGCTACACGCTGGACCTGCCAGAAACGGCCGTCATTGCCAACATGCCGCAGCAGCTCATGCTGCAAATGACCGCAGGCAGCACCGTGCGGGCCCAAACCAGCCTGCTGATGAACGAGCATTGGGACGGCATTTTGCCTTACGATGTGAACGGCCGTTCCGCCTATGGTGCGCACTTCACGGAAATCACCGGCGGACAGCGCCCTATCACAAACCCAGACGGCCCGGAAAAGCGGCAGGAGATGGTGGAGTGGCTCGAAGAGGCCGACTACGTGGTTCTAAGCAGCCAGCGCGCTGTCTGGTCGCTGCCGCGCCTGCCGCTCACCTACCCCATGACCACTCGCTACTTCGAAGCGCTCTTTAGCGGCGAGCTGGGCTTTGAGCTCGTGGCTGAATTTCACGCGCCGTTAAAAATTGGCCCGCTCTACATCAGCGACACCACCGGGCAGGTGGGCTGGGGCAAAATGCCGGAGATAGGCTGGCCGCCGCCGGGGGATCTGGCTGCGGAAGAGGCCTTTAGCGTGTACGACCACCCGCCGGTCTGGATTTTTGCCAAGAGCGATGCCTACAGCCGGGAAAACACGGTAAGTATTTTGGGCGAAGTGGATTTGAGCCAGGCCGTTTTTATGAATCCAGGACAGGCCACAGAAGCACCCAATGGCCTGATGCTGTCAGAAACGGCCGTTGCTACCCAGCAGGCGAACGGAACCTTCAGCGATATCTTCAATCCGGATGGCGTTTTGTCCCAAAACTCAGGTTTGGCGGCTATAGTATGGTGGCTGGCGGTCATTCTTCTGGGACTTATCACCTTCCCCCTGACGTTTGCCATTTTCCGGAGCCTGCCCAGCAAAGGGTACGTGCTCTCGCGCATTTTCTCCATTTTGCTCATCTCCTATTTTGTCTGGATTAGCGCCAGCGTTGGGCTGCTGCACAACACGCGCGGCACGCATTTGCTGGCCCTGCTCATTATCGCTGCTCTGAGTGGGCTGGTGCTGCTGCGGCGCGGCGGCGAAATTCGCGCCTGGGTGCGGGATAATCTGGCGTTTATGGGCGCGGTGGAACTCATTGCGGTCGGATTGTATCTGGTCGCTATTCTTATCCGCGTGCGCAATCCAGACGTGTGGGACGTGATTTGGGGCGGTGAGAAGCCGATGGACCTGACTTATTTTACGGCCGTTCTTAAATCTGCCACCTTCCCGCCTTACGATCCCTGGTTTGCTGGCGGCTACATCAATTACTATTACTACGGGTTCGTCTACACCGGCGTCCTTACCCACCTCTTAGGCATTATTCCGACCATCGCCTACAACCTGAATTTGTCTATGCTGTTCAGCTTTACCGGCATGGCGGTGTTTAGCGTCGCTTATGATCTGGTTGCCTGGCGGCGGGAGATTGAAGATTTGAGATTGGAGACTAAGTCCAATCTCCATCAAAAAGCCATTGCTGCCGGGTTGATTGCCGCCACGCTGGCTATCTTATTGGGAAACCTGGGTGAAGTGGGCGTAGTGACCGATGCCTGGTACCGGGCGGGGAATCCCACGCTGGAAGAGACGATCCCTGTGGTGGGAACGGCCGTGCGCACGCTGGACGGCGGTTTCAAGGTGCTGAGCGGTACGCCCGCGCCCATCTACCCCGGCGACTGGTTCTGGACCGCCACGCGCATCCTGAATTACGATGCAGGCGAAGCGGGTCCCATTACCGAGTTTCCCTTCTTTACCTTTCTTTATGGTGATCTGCACGCCCACATGATTGCCCTGCCCCTGACGATGTTGGCGCTGGCCTGGGCGGTGGCGATGGTGCTAAAAGCAAGAGATT
>JBHIWP010000041.1:0-25360 GCA_041987425.1 Promineifilaceae bacterium (SeqCode)
TATTTGCGTCAGTGTGGTCTGGCCCGGGCGCAGCAATACTCCTGGGAACGAACGGCGCAAGAAACGGCCGTTGTTTACGAAAAAGTGCTCAACGGGGGCAGCAAATGAGCCAATTGTTCTTTGGCCTTACGCTGTTTTTGCTGTTGATTAGCCACGCCTCGGCCAGTGGCGGGCCTTTTGCCTGGCTGCCGCTGCCGTTGCCAACGGCCGTTGCCGGGCAGGGCTGGAAAATTGGCGTGTTGGTGCTGTTGCCGGTTTTAGCGGCTGGTAGCTGGTTGGTGAGAATTATTTATCCGCAGATTTCACAGATTACGCAGATTAATAAGAGCAAATCGGTTAAATCTGCGCAATCTTTGATAAAAAACTCATGGTCGTGGGGGGAAACGGCCGTTACCGTGCCCCTGGCTGGATTTTCCCTTTGGGTGCTCTTGCGGCTTAGTGCTGAGACGGCCTATGTGGCAGCGATGCTCGGCTTGTGCTGGTTTATTTATCTCTTTCTGGAAAACCATCCGCGCTGGCAGCGGCGTTGGCTATGGCGCGTGCTGGCGGCGGCGCTGCTGGTGCAGGGTGTGGTTGCCGTCGGTCAATTCTTCTTGCAGCGTGCGCTGGGGCTTACCTGGCTGGGCGAGCCTACGCTCGATTTACTGGTCGAAGGCACCAGCGTAGCCCAGCGCGATGGACAAAACTGGCTGCGCGCCTATGGTCTGAACAGCCACCCAAACCAGCTGGGCCTGCTGGTGATGGCGCTTTGCTTGCTGTTGTGGCCCGCCAGGCACAAGGCACAGGGGCAGTGGCGCTGGCTTTTTTGGTTGGGGCTGGCGGCCGGAGTTGTTGGTCTGTTGGTAAGCCTGTCACGCGCTGCCCTGGCGGGGCTGTTGATTGGCATGGCTGTGTATGGGCTGCATCGCCGCGCTGGATTTTCGCTGCCCCGGCGGGAGTTTGCCTTGCCGCTGGCATTTTTGCTGGCCGGGGTGCTGCTCTTTGCCCTGGCCTACGGCGATGTGCTGGCCGGAAGGCTGTTGGCCCTGGATTCGCCGTTAGAGAGCCGTTCTTTGTGGGAGCGACAGCGAGATTTGGAATTGGCCTGGCAGCTGTGGGCAGAACGGCCGCTTCTTGGTGTGGGGCTCGGTCAATACCTGCCCATGGCGGCAAAGCTCAATCCAGAGGCAAGCATAGTTCACAACGTGCCGCTGCTCATTGGCGCAGAGCTGGGGCTGGTTGGCCTCACCCTGTGGCTGATTTTCTGGCTCTGGCCCCTGTGGCGCTACGGCCGTCTGTCAGAGCGCGCGGCGGCAACGGCCGTCTGGCTGGCCATGATGCTGATGGCCCTGGTGCATCCTGAACCGACGCTTTACCTGCCCAAATGCGCCGTGCTGTGGGGGCTGGCTGCGGCCCAATGGCACAGCGGGCAAAAAATGTCACCTTCATACATGGCAACCTCTTCACCCCGTCACGAGTGGAGCAAATCATGAAAGTAGCGCCACCTGCCACCCTGACTCGCCTGGAGCAGGCAATCTGGCGCACCGTGGCCTATGTCGACCTGTTCGACTATCCGCTAACGGCCGTTGAAATTCATCGCTATCTTGACGGCGTGCGGGCAACGGCCGTTGAAGTGGCTCGAGCGCTGGCGGGAAGCCCCGCGCTGGCAGACTGCCTAAGCCATAATTCGGGCTACTTTTGCCTGCCAGAGCGGGAAGCGATTGTAGAAATTCGGCAAACGCGCAGGCGGCGTGCCCAGCGGCTGTGGCCAGAGGCGGCGCGCTACGGCCGTATCATTGCCCGGCTGCCCTTTGTGCGCATGGTGGCCGTTACCGGCTCTCTGGCCATGAACAACGTGGGCGAAGATGCCGACATTGATTACTTTATTGTGACGGAAAACGGCCGTCTCTGGCTGGCCCGCGCGCTTGTAATTGGCATCGTGCGGCTGGCGGCGCGGCGCGGCGTTGAGCTGTGCCCCAACTACTTTGTAGCCGAATCTGCCCTGACGCTGCCGGAGCAGAACATTTACACGGCGCGGGAAATCGTGCAGATGGTGCCGCTGTTTGGCTGGCCTGTTTATGAGCAACTGCGCCAGCAAAACTGTTGGGCCAGCGACTTTATGCCCAATGCCGATGGCCCGCCGCTGATACAAATTGTTGAGCCAGAACCAGCCCTTTGGATGCAGCGCCTGGCAGAACTGCCGCTGCGCTCGCCGCTGGGTACCCGGCTGGAGCAGTGGGAGCAGCGGCGTAAAATAGAAAGGCTGCAGGCGCAGCAGGATGGATCGGGCGAGAGTTTGTTTACGGCCGTTATTTGCAAGGGTCACTTCCAGGCCCACCAGCAGCGCACCCTCACTGCCTACCAGCACCGCCTGACAACATCCACAGATTTCGCAGATTACACAGATTAACAAGCAAGCATTGGCGAAAATCTGTGTAATTTACGGATAATGTAAGAAATTATGTCTGAGATTCTTTTTGGTCAATCTTATTACCTGAAGTTTGATCCTAAGCTGTGGCAGGCCATGCAGCCGTATCCGCCGCTGGGGACGCTCTATGCCGCCAGCGTGGCCCGGCAGCAGGGTTACAGCGTAGCCTTGTTCGATGCCATGCTGGCCGAATCTGAAGCCGCGTGGCAGGCGGCGCTTGCGCAGCATCAACCCCGTTACGCCATCATTTACGAGGACAGCTTCAACTATCTAACGAAAATGTGCCTGCTGGCAATGCGCCAGGCGGCCTACAAGATGATCGCAATGGCAAAGACGCAGGGCTGCACCGTCATTTTGTGCGGCTCTGACGCCACGGACCAGGCGGCCAGCTATCTGCAGGCGGGCGCTGACTTTGTGCTGCTGGGTGAGGGTGAAGAGACGATGGTGGAGCTGCTAGGGGTGCTGGACGGCCGTTCCCCCACGCCTTTCTCCCAAATTCCCGGATTGGCCTTTAAAAGCGGCAATGATATTTGCCAAAATCAGCGCCGTCCCGTCATTACCGGCATCGATGAGCTGCCGCTGCCAGCATGGGACCTGGTAGACGTAGAAAAGTACCGTCGCATCTGGCTAGAGCATCATGGTTATTACTCCATGAACATGGTTACCACACGGGGTTGCCCGTACCACTGCAACTGGTGCGCCAAGCCAATTTGGGGGCAGCGCTACAATGCTCGCAGCCCGCAAAGCGTCGCTGCCGAAATGCGCTGGCTGCAAGACACATACCGGCCCGAGCACATCTGGTTCGCCGACGACATTATGGGGCTGAAGCCAGGCTGGTGGCCTCAATTTGCCAAAGAAGTGAGGAAACAAGGGGTGGACCTTCCTTTCAAATGCCTGAGCCGGGCCGATTTAATCGTGCGCCAGGCGGATAACGTTGCGGCGCTCAGACAAGCTGGCTGCGACATTATCTGGTTAGGTGCGGAGTCCGGCTCGCAGAAGATTTTGGACGCCATGGAAAAAGGGACCACGGTCGACCAGATACGGCAGGCAGCCGCCCAGCTACGGGCAGCAGGCATTAAAGTGGGCTTCTTCCTTCAGTTTGGTTATCCGGGTGAAACGCGGGCAGATATTGAAAAGACGCTTCAGCTTGTGCGCGACTGCCTGCCCGATGATATTGGTATTTCGGTTTCTTATCCGCTGCCGGGCACGCGCTTTCACCAGCGGGTGGCGGCGCAGCTGGGGCCGCAGCAAAATTGGGTAGATTCGGCTGATCTGGCGATGATGTACCAGGGTCCATTCTCTACGGAATTTTATCGCCAGCTGCATACGGTGGTGCATAAGGAGTTCCGTGCCCGGCGCGGCTGGCGCACGCTGAGGCAGGTGGCAACAACGCCTTGGCGCTGGCGGCTGGCCCATCTCCGCGAATTGGCAGCGATTGGCTTCCGTTGGGGCACCCTGCCGCTGGCCCGCTGGCGGCTCAACCGACTGCCGCGTGCCCAGGCACAGCAAACGCTGCTGCCGCATATGCCATTTGCCCAATCGGCCCGGCCCACGCCGCAGCCGGGAGGGAGTGAGAAGTGAAAAGTGAGAGGTGGCAGGTGGCAAATGAAGATGAGACGGGAGACCAGAGATTGGAGCTAAACCAGTCTCCAGTTACCAGTTTCGAGTTATCCCAACAAAACCAGGTGGCGGCGGCTTTTTCACGCAAGGCGGGGGTGTATGATTCGTTTGGCCGGGATCACGTCAATTTGCAGCGTATGCGGGAAAAGGTGTATGGGCAGGTAATGCGCTGGACGCCCTTAGGCAGCCACATTTTGGAGCTCAACGCAGGCACGGGGCTGGATGCCGTGGCCTTGGTAGAGCGCGGCTATCGGGTTCACGCAACGGATATTGCGCCGGGGATGGTGGCGGAAATGGAAAAGAAGCGGAAGGCGTTGGCACTGCACGGCCGTTTCACCACCCAACTTTGCTCCTTTACGGAACTGGATCAAGTTCAGGACGGGTCGTTCGACGCTATCTTTTCCAACTTTGGCGGGCTGAACTGCGTGGCGGATTTAACGGCCGTTGCCCATCATTTACCCCAGGTGCTCAGGCCCGGTGGCATTCTCACCTGGGTGATCATGCCACCAGTTTGCCCCTGGGAGCTGGCGCTGATGCTCAAGGATTGGCGCGTGGCTATGCGGCGGCTGCGGCGGGGTGGCGTGGTGGCCAGCGTGGAGGGCGTGCAGTTCCGCACCTTTTATTTTACGCCGGGGCAGGTGCAAAAGGCGCTGGGTCCAGCTTTTCGTACGCTTGAACTGCATGGGCTATCGGTCGTCACGCCTACGGCCGACAACGATCGCTTTGCCCGCCGCTATCCCCGGCTGTTTGGCTGGCTGGTGCGGCTGGATGATTGGTTGTGCCAACGGCCGTTGTTCAACCGCATGGGGGATTTTTTTATCTTATCGGCTCGATTTGAACCAGATGAAAGATAGTGCATTTACGCTTGCCTGCCCGCTATGCGAGGGTGAACTGGCGTTCTCGGCAGATGGTGCCTTTTGCCCGGCCGATAGCCTATCTTTCGGCTGCGAGGCGGGCATCTGGCGCTTTTTGCCGCCGGAGCGGACGGCGGCGCTGGCCCAGTTCCGGCAGGAGTACGAAGCGGTGCGCCGCAGCGAAGGGCGCGGCAGTGACGACGCCGCATTTTACCGGGCGCTGCCATTTGTAGAAGCAAAGAATCAGCAGATTTCGCAGATTGCCCAGATAGAAAAACAAGAATCTGCTAAATCTGCGCAATCTTTGATAAAAAATGGCTGGCTGGAACGAGCCCAGAGCTTTAAGGTATTGGTTGAACAAGTGCTACGGCCGTTAGAAGCCAGGTGGCAACGGCCGTTAAAAATCCTAGATTTGGGCGCGGGGAACGGCTGGCTCTCTAACCGGCTGGCGGCGCGGGGACACGCGCTGGCGGCGGTGGATTTGGGCGTGAATGATTGGGATGGGCTGGGGGCGCGTCGCCATTACGAGACGGCCTTTCTTTGTTTGCAGGCCGAATTTGACCACTTGCCCTTAGATGATGACCAGGCAGATCTGATCATTTTTAATGCCTCAATCCACTATGCGGTGAACTATAAGGCCACGCTGCGGGAGGCGCTGCGAGTTTTGCATCCCGGAGGGCAGGTGGTGGTGATAGACACGGCCGTTTACCAACACCCATCCAGCGGCCTGCAAATGGTAGCCGAGCGGCAGGCGGGTTTTTTGCGGCAGCACGGGTTTGCTTCGAATGCCTTGCCCCACGAGAATTTCTTGACGTACGGCCGTATCCACGAATTCGCTGCTAACTTAAAGCTGAATTGGCAGCTCATCTGGCCCGTTCCTGGCTGGAAGCGGCTGGCAAGATGGTTCAAGGTAAAATTGCGTCGCCAGCGGGAACCGGCACAGTTTCCGCTTATCGTTTTTAGCGTGGATAAAGCAAACCGGGCAAAAGACGCCAAAGATTTCCCAGATTCTATTGATAAAGCTCAATTCTCTGCGCCCTCCGCGTCCTCTGCGGTTCAAATTTTAAGGATTGGGCGGAATGCGGGGTGGCTGTTTGCGGCGCGGGTGGGGCAGCAGGCAATTCTGCTGCTGTTTACGGCGTTGGTGGCGCGGCAGTTGGGGGATACGGGTTTGGGGCAGGTGGCCTGGGTTACGGCCTTTCTTTACGTTGGCAATATTTTTAGCACCTGGGGGTTGGACACCGTGCTGCTGCGCCAGATCGGGGCCGAGCGCCGCACCGATACCGTTCCTTTAGCCTCGGCGCTGCTGTTGGAGCTGATTCTTGTGTTTGCCTTTATCCTCGCTCTGTGGCTGCTGCCTTTTTCGGGGCAATCGGCTGAGACTGTTTGGGGGCTGCGCCTTTACGGCTGGACGCTATTGCCATTGGCGCTGTTGACGCTCATCGGCGCTGCCCTGCGCGGCTATGAGCAGATGGGCTGGCTGGCGGGCCTGACGTTGGGAACGGCCGTTTTGCAGGTGGGGGGCACGGCCGTTTTATTTGCTGCGGGCGGTGAATTTGTGGGTCTGATGGGCTGGCTGCTGGCTGTGCAGGTCATCGCAGCCGTGGCTGGCTGGTGGCTGTGCCGCCGGGTGCTGCCCAACTTTGGCCTGAACTGGCGTCTGCTTAAGTGGCAAACGGTGCGCCAACTGGCAGGCGTTGGCTTTTGGCTGGCGCTGCTCATGGTAACGGCCGTACTGCTGCAGCGGCTGGGCATCTTGCTGCTGGGCTGGCTGGGCACCGAGGCGCAAACGGGCCAGCTGGCCGCTGCCCTGCGGCTGGTGGAGGCTGCGCGCCTGCTGCCCGGGGCAGTGATGGGGGCGGTGTTTCCGGTGTTGGCGCGGGAGGGAGTGGCAGGTGGCAGGTGGCAGGCGGCAGGTCGTCGATTGGTCACATATTGGTGGGGATTGGCGGTGTATGGATTTTTGGCGGCGGTTGGGTTAATGATGCTGGCCCGGCCGCTGGTTTTTTTGCTGTTTGGTGAAGGGTATGAAACGGCCGTAGCCTTGCTGCAAATTTTGGCCTGGGGCCTGGTGCCGTTCACCATTTCGCTGCCGTTATCCGTGGAGTTGGTGGTGGCGGGGGCAGAAAAGTGGGCGTTGTTGGCGACGTTAGTGGTGTTGGTGGCAACGGCCGTGGTCACTACAGTGGCTTTTTTTCAGCAAGGGGTGCTCGGTGTTGCCCTCGGCCTGGTCACCGGGGAACTGCTGCTGGCTGCTGCCCTTTTTTTCGTCAGGCGAGTTGCCAGGCAGGCTTAATGAGCTATAAATTTCTCCAACTCAACTTCTTTGATAATTCTGTAATGTTTATCGTTTCCCGTTTGCAGCGAGAGGCCGTAGGAAACGGCCGTCGCCGCAATCAGTGCATCGGCGAGCTGAACCGAATGGCTGAGATAATGCTGCTCTACGTAAACCATGGCTTTACTGGAGATCTCCTCGTTCACGTAGATGATTTCGGCTTTCCAATTTCTCAACGCGCGGCGCAAGGCACGCAGCTCATGTTTGTTGCGCATGCCCTGTACCAATTCCATGTAGGAGATGACTGAAAGTTGAAAACGAGGAGTATTGTCGAGAAGATCACGAGCCCTTTCATTGCCGCGCATGTACCAAATGATGATATCTGTATCAATCAGCATCAAAGCGGCCTTTTCTAATGCTTCGAATATAAGTATTCACATCTTCGGCAGGTGAATAATCGCTCCAAATACCAAATAAAGTTTCTTCGTCGTCAATTTCTTCCTCAAAGGGAATTAGTTTAGCTTGCGGCTTACCGCGATAAGTGATTATAACTTCTTCCCCTCTAGCAACGGTATCGAGCAATGCCTTGACGTTGAAGCGTAAATCTTTTGCTGTTGCCTTCATTCTAATCTCCTCGATAGTTTATACTATGAAGTATAAACTTATTGAGAGACCTGTCAATCAGTAAACTTGGTGAGTACAGATTTAAATGGACCATGTACAAATGGAAAGCGTTGATTTTTTGGGGAAAGATAGAACAGATCCGGTTTTAACGGCCGTTTCGCGTCTGCAACACCGCAAGCTGCCAAAGTCGCCCAGGCTCATGATCTTTTGCCCGCAGGCCGCTGTGCTGCGCCATGCGGTAAAGCGGTGGCGGGGCAGACGGATCGAGGGTTTTTTTGGTGAGGTATATTTGTTGGGGAAAGTGAATCATCAGGTGGCGGTGGCCGGGCAATTTGGCGTAGGTGCGCCGGTGGTTGGCGTGCTCGTGGAGGAGTTTGTCGCCTGGGGCGTGGCTGAATTCGTTTGGCTGGGCATTGCTGGCAGCCTGCAGCCCTTGCTTAGCTGTGGCGATTTGGTTCTGGTAGAAACGGCCGTGCGTCATGAGGGAACCTCGCACCATTACCTGCCAGCCGCCGCCACCGTCACGGCCTCGAAGGAACTAACCGCACTGCTGGAAACGGCCGTTCTTACAACCAACCTGCCGTTGCGCAAAGGCCCCACCTGGACCACCGATGCGCCATACCGCGAAACGGCCGCCGCCGTGGCCCGTTACCAGCAGCAAGGTGTACAAACTGTAGAAATGGAGGTGGCTGCATTGTTTGCCGTGGCCCAATATTGCCAGGTTAAGGCCGCGGCTGTTCTCGCCGTTAGCGATTCGTTGGCAGGCGGCATCTGGCAGCCTGCTGCCGACCCCAGACGACCGGAACGCCATCTCACCCAGGTGCTTGATGCAGTTGTGGAGAAATTTAGATGAAATTAGAAGAATGGAACGCAGATTTACCTGTACGGGAAGCGGTCGATGTGCGACATCAGGCTGATCAAAAAAATCAGGCAAATCTACGTTTTGTAAAAATAGGGATACCCTGATGAAACCGGCGATTGTAGTGGTGGCCTACAACCGGCCAGACGCGCTGCTGCGGCTGCTGGATTCGCTGGCGGCGCTGCATGGGGCGGCAGACGTGCCGCTGGTGATTTCGATTGATGGGGGCGGGGAGCGGTTCGCGCAGGTTGTGAGCGTGGCAGAGCAGTTCGAGTGGTTGTTGGGCGAGAAGCAGGTTCTGGTAAGGGAACGGCCGTACGGCCTTATTGACCACGTTTTTGCCTGTGGCGATCTGGTGGATGCGTTTGGCTCGATTATTTTGCTGGAGGACGATCTGGTTGTCTCGCCGATGGCGTACCGCTATGCGGCCGATGCGCTCGATTTTTACGCGGACGATCCGCAGATTGCCGGAATTTCTCTGAATGCGCTCTGGTTTCATGGCATTACCCACGAGCCGTTTACGCCGTATCTGGATGATGGTGACGTTTTTTTTATGCAGATTGCCTGGTTTCAGGGGCAGGCGTATACGCGGACGCAGTGGACACAGTTTCGCCAGTGGCATCATTTGGCAAATCTCGCGATTCAACCAGAGGATCAGATGCACGAACTATTCCAATCCTTCCCGCCCACCGACTGGTTTCCCCTAAAAACAAAGTACCTGGTGCAAACGGACCGCTATTATGTGTTTCCACGCGAATCGCTCAGCACCAACTTTGGCGACAGCGGCACGCACGTGCGCGGCACGTCGTTTTTTCAGGTGCCGCTGCAAACGCGCCGGGTCAACTTTCGCTTTCAAGCACTGGCGGACTCAGTGGCGGTGTATGATTCGTTTCAGGAGATGCTGCCGGAGCAGGTCAATCGGCTAACGGACCAATTTGCCGCCTACGACTTTACCGTGGACCTGCACGGCACGCGCTCCACAGCCAATATCCCGACCGAGTTTGTGCTGACCACGCAGGAGATGCACAAGCCGTTAATGAGCTATGGGCTGGAAATGCGGCCGTTAATTGCCAATGTCATTCACCAGCGGCCCGGGAGCGGCATCAGCTTTGGCCGCACGGCCGATTTGGACCAAAGCTGGCGCGCCCGCCTGCGCAGCGAAAGCCGTCGCCACGTCTACTTTGCCCGAAGGCAGGTCGGGTTGAGGCAGCGGTTGAGGTGGTGGCTGGGAAGGAGACTGCGAAATTGAACGATTGCGTAATTGACCGTCTAATTACTCAATTGCCCAATTACTTAATTACCGTTCCCCAACGGGAATCCACTCCCGATTCATTTCGCCGATGTAGCGCGATTGGGGGCGGATGAGACGGCCGTATTTCACTTGCTCAAAGCAGTGCGCCAGCCAGCCGGCCGTGCGCCCGACGGCAAAGGTAGGGGTGAAAATATCGGTTTTCAGGCCCAGGCCGTGCAGTAACAGCGCAGTGTAAAACTCCACGTTGGTTTGCAGATTGCGGCCGGGTTTGTGGATGGCTAAAAGGCGAACGGCCGTTTCCTCCACCGATTTAGCCAGCTCGTATAGTGCCATGTCTCCATCGGCGCGAAACATCTTTTCCGCGGCCGCAGACAGCACTTGAGCGCGCGGATCGCGGACCTTGTAGACGCGGTGGCCAAAGCCCATCAGCCGTTCACCAGCGTCTAGCTTAGCTTGCAGCACCGCCTCAGCGCGCTCGGCCGTGCCAATCTCGAAGACCGTGTCCAGCGCCGGGCCGGGCGCGCCACCGTGCAGCGGCCCTTTGAGGGCGCCAATTGCCCCGGTGATGGCCGAGACAAGGTCTGACTGCGTGGCAATTATCACGCGGGCAGCAAAAGTTGAGGCGTTCAGCCCATGGTCCACAACGGTGTTGAGATACGTCTCCAGGCCGCGCACGCGGGCTTCGCTGGGGGGCGTGCCGGTGAGCATGTACAAAAAGTTGGCCGCATGGCTCAACTGTGGGTCTGGGGCAACGGGTTCTTCACCTTGCCGCAGCCTGTGATAGCTCGCCACAATCGTAGCAACGCGGGCTACATCGATTTTTGCCGTTTCCAGGTGATGATTTTCACCGCTGCCCAGGTCCAATGTGGCGGCTGCCATGCGCAGGGCGTCCATGGGAGTGGTTTGTTCGCGGGCCGCTTCGCGTAGCAAACTTAGGGTGGCCGGAGGCAACGGCCGTAACGCCGCCAGTTCATTTTTCAATGCGGTGAGTTCAGTTTGGGTGGGTAAACGGCCGTTCCACAGCAAGAAAACTGTTTCTTCAAATGTAGCCTTTGCCGCCAGCTCCGCCAGCGGAAAACCGGCAATGATCAGCTCCCCTTTTTGGCCATCGACATGGCTTAAATACGTTTCTGCCGCTAAGACCCCGGCCAGGCCAGGATCAAAGCCATTGTTTGTTGACATCTTCGCTCCTAAAAATATGTGGTGGAGTGGGTAAGTGGTCGGCAATCAGCAGTGCAAAACTTCTTGCTTTTTACTTTTCACTTTTTACTTCTCACTTTCTACTTCACTCCCCAATTGACTCAATTTTGTAAATCCAGTATGCTTCCATTTTAATAGTTGATTTTTGTGTGTCAATGTTGATTATATAATCAATATATAAGGAAATGATACGCCATTTCTCTATAAGGTTTTCAAATGACAGAATCCAGTTATTTAACCGCCAGGGAAGCCGCTGCTGCGTTGGAGATTACCCTACCCACGCTGTACGCTTACGTTAGCCGGGGGCTGATTCGTTCAGAGCCGGGCGTGGGCAAGAGCCGGGCAAAACGATACGCGCGGGCCGACGTGGAGACGCTGTTGGCGCGCAAGGAACTGCGAAAAAATCCGGCCAAAGCAACCGAATCGGCACTGCACTGGGGCACGCCGGTGTTGGCTTCGGCACTGACGTTGATCGAAGACAGCCGTTTCTACTACCGCGGTCACGATGTCATGGCCCTGTCCCAAACCGCTGCTTTCGAATCTGTAGCCTCTCTGCTGTGGCAAGGCACGCTGGATGGTACAGAACTGTTCCCGCCTGAACTGCCGCCCGGCCTGCGTCAGCGCATGGACGAAATTCAGCCAATCTTGCAGCCGCTGCCCTTGTTCACGCGGTTTCAACTGCTGCTGCCCCTTTTGGCTGAACATGATCTGGCGGCGTACGATCTGGCGGAAACGGCCGTTTGCCAGACCGGCGCTCGCTTGCTTCACCTCCTCGCCTGGGCCGCCACAGAAACGCAACCACAGCTGAATTTAGCAGCAGCTTTGCAGCAGGCCTGGGCGCCAGAGCACCCGGCGCTAGAGGCTTTACTCAACACGGCACTGATTCTTTGTGCAGATCACGAACTGAACGTGTCGGCATTTGCCGCGCGGGTGGTGGCTTCGGCGCAGGCGAATCCGTATGCGGTGGTGCAGACCGGGCTGGCCGCGCTGCAGGGCGCGCTGCACGGCGGCCACACGGAGCGCGTTGCCGCGCTGCTTCGCGAAGCGGAATCAGCCGATGGCGTCCGTCCGGCAGTAGCAGCCCGGCTGCGGCGTGGAGAAGCTATTCCCGGTTTTGGCCATCCGCTCTACCCTGCGGGCGATCCGCGGGGGCGGTTGCTGTTAGATTTGGTGGCAGACGCCTTTGCTGGGGAAACGGCCGTGGCCGTCGTGCAAGAGTTGATAAACGTTATGGCTGAGGCGACAGGCCAGCGCCCGACTGTCGATTTGGGTCTGGTTGCCCTGGCCCATGCAGCGAACCTGCCGTCTGGCGCGCCTCTCACTCTGTTTGCCCTGGGCCGGACAGCAGGCTGGCTGGGGCAGGCCATCGAACAATACCAGGAAGCACAGCTTATTCGCCCCCGGGCGCGCTATGTGGGGATACAGCCGTATGCCGATTAATCTGCGACGCTTTTAAAAAGGCAGCCACTTCGTAGCATCAAGCGCTAATCTGCTTCATCGTGAGTGTGGCGATGGCTGATGTCTGGCAGGTGGTGGTGCTCATGTTCCAGCGGCTTATGTTGGTGCGGATGGGCATGGGCTGTCTGCGCATCAGCTTCATCGGCATGCTGGTGGAAATGATGATCGTCGTCGTGCTGGTGCCAGTGGTCGTGGAAATTGGCGGCATGAGCATGATAATGGGAGTGTTCTTCGTTGACCAGGAAAATGGCCCCAATTATTGCCAGGGGCAGGGCCAGCAAAAAGAGAGCGCCCGGCGTTTCATTTAGCAGCAGAATGGAAACCAAAACGCCCGCCAGCGGCGCCGTGCCAAACAAGGCGCTGGTGCGCGCCGCGCCTAAATGGCGCATGGCGCGAATAAACAGGGTGATGCTCAGGCCGTAACTCAGGCTGCCCAGCAGCAGCGCGCCTAAAATGACGGTCCAGCCCGGCAAGGCATTGCCCAAAAGTACAGCCAGAAGCAGCGAGAACAGCCCGGCTACGAATCCTTTCACAATAACAATGGTGAGCGGGTCTTTGGCGGAGATGTTGCGGGTGAAGTTATTGTCGAGGCCCCACAGCACGCAGGCCAGCAAAATGCCCAGCGCGCCCAGCGAAAAGCCCCATCTGCTGCCCGGTGAATATGACAGCAAGAAGGCGGCGGCGGTGATGGCTAAAATGGCAAGCCAGGCCCGTCGGGTAACGGCTTCTTTAAAGGCAATGGCGGCGATGAGGGTGGTGGCTACGCCTTCGAAGTTGAGCAGGAGCGAGGCGGTGGCCCCGGCCGTCTCTCTCAGGCTAAACAGCAAAACGATGGGTGCGGCAATGCCGCCCGCCAGAATGGCACCGGCCAGCCAGGGAATATCCTCCTTGCCCAGCGGCGTTTCGGATGGAACGGCCGTATTGCCCAACCGCTGCCCTGCTTTGAACAGCAGCAGTCCCAGCCCGCTGCCCAGATACAGAAACGCGGCCAAAACCACCGGCTCAAATTCGCCCAGCAGCAGCTTGGCCACTGGCGCGCTAACGCCAAAAAGGGCGGCGGCAGCCAAAGCCTGCAAAAATGGCGCAAGATTTTGTCGGTTCATAGATCAATCATAACAGCCCACTGACAGATAGGCCATTGACTAAAAAAGCAAAATCTGTTCATAATCACCCCTATGTTACGTGCTATGCGACAGGTAATTTTACCGGTAACGGCCGTTCTTTGTCTTGTCATTGGCCTGTTTTGGGTCTGGTTTTGGTACGAATTTAGCCTGAAGTGGGCATTGGCCGATACCATGCCCGCGCCGGGTGATTCTGCCGTGGTTTTTTACGGCAGCGGTATTGCCGAACTTGGTTTTTTGGCCTTTGGCTGGCTGCTGCTGGCGCTGTTTTTATACGGACTGCACCGACGCTGGCAGCGTTCTTAGACGGCCGTTTTTTACCCCCACACAATTCCGCATTACAATACCCATATCATGATGGCAAAATTAAATCTCCTTCACCGATTTTCCCTGGCTCAGGATGAGACGGTTCGGCTAAATATAGACGATTTGCGCGGGCGGCTGGTGCAGCGGCTGTCGCTGCTGGCTATTAGCGTGGCTCAACTGTTCATCCTTTTTTACGAATCGCCGACGCCGTTCCCCATACCGGCAATTGGTCTTTGGCTGCTGCTAACGGGGCTGGGGATTTCTGTATTGTCGCTTTCTGGTCGAGCGCCTCGCGCAGCGCGGCATTTATTGGTATGGGGCTTAACGGCCGTTCTCCTTTATGCCATGCTCTTTTTACCGGCTCCCTGGCTGCCCTTTATTGGCGTGCTGCTCATTTTTTGCCAGGCAATGCTGGTGCAGGGCAGTGAGTTTATTACCGGTGCAGTGATGGCGGGAACGGCCGTTTACCTGGCGACTGTGCACGGCTATCCTTATCCGCTGGCGGGCATCCTCACTAATCTGGCCCTGGCCGTCATCATTGCCTGGTTGACCATTCGCGCCCTGTATACGGCGCTGGATTGGCTGAGCAAAACCCAGCGGCGCGCCGAGCAGCTGCTGGACGTGACCCGCAGCCAGCAGGCGGAGCTGCGCAGCACCGTCAAATCATTGCAAATCACCAATGAGCTGCGCTTGCAGGCGGAGCGCGAACTGCTGATTGCCAACAAGCAGGCGCGCGAGTCTCAGCGAATGAAAGAGCAGTTTGCTGCTAACATTAGTCACGAATTCCGCACGCCGCTCAGCATTATTTTGGGGTTTAGCGAGGTGATGTATCTTTCACCAGAGGTGTATGGGGGCCTCGCCTGGCCACCTAAGCTGTACCGGGACGTGAGCCAGATTTACCGCAACAGCCGCCATCTGATGAGCATGATCGACGACATTCTGGATTTGTCTCACTTTGAAATGACGGGCTTTACGCTGAATAAGCAGCCAACCGAACTGGAGCCGCTGCTGCAAGAAGCGCTGGGCATGGTAGGTGATCTGTTCCGCAATGAGGCCGTTACGCTGAGGGCGGAAATTGAGCCAGAGCTGCCCCTGCTGGAGCTAGATCGCACCCGGATACGGCAGGTTTTTTTGAATCTACTTAACAATGCCTGCCGTTTCACCGAAAAAGGAACCGTTTGCCTGCGCGCGTTTCGGCAGGAGGACGAGGTGCGTATTCAGGTAATAGACACGGGTCCCGGCATTCCCGAAGAGCAGCGCGCCCGAATTTTTACGGAGTTTTACCAGGTAGATTATTCACTCAGCCGCAAGCACGGCGGGGCTGGGCTGGGGCTGGCTATTTGTCACCGCTTTGTGCAGGCCCACGACGGCCGTATTTGGGTAGACAGCGTTTTGGGAGAAGGTTCGACCTTTACGATTGCGCTGGCGGTCGACGAGCCGCCGCCCGGAGGCAGGCTGTACCGCACGCGTGATTTGGAGGTACGGCCGTCGGGCAAGCTGGCCCCCGTTCTGGTAATCGATCCAGATCCTTCGGTGATTAGCATGGTGCAGCGCCACCTGGCAGATTACGAAGTGGTTCCCCTGTCGGATGGCCTTGACCTGGAAGCCCAGGTAGCGGCCCACCATCCGGTGGCCGTGGTGTGGAACGTGACGCCGGGCCAAAAGCCCCCTGTACCGGCCCTGTCCTTGCCCGTGCCCATTATTACCTGCTCTTTGCCCAGCCGCACCTGGATGGCCGATGCCTTTGGCGCGCTGGCCTGTCTGAACAAGCCAATCAATTTTGACCTGCTCAATAAGACCATCGACAGCGTGGGTGGCGTGGAAAATCTGCTGGTGGTGGATGATAACAGCGGCATTTGCCAGCTGGTGGAGCGCGGCCTGGCAACCCGAACTGACGGCCTGACGGTGCGCGTGGCCTACGATGGAGAAAGCGGCCTCAACGCGATGCGACAGCAGCCGCCTGATTTGCTGTTGCTTGATTTGATCATGCCGGGATTAAGCGGCCGTCAGGTGTTCGACATGATGCAGCAGGAAGAGGCGCTGGCCCAAATCCCCGTTGTTTTGTTGACCGCCACCGATTTCATTAGTGAGCAGTTTACCCAGCAAAGCAGCCAGCTTACGGTGCATCGCTCGCAAATGCTCCAGCCGTTGGAGCTGCTGCACTGCATCCAACCCGTTTTGAAGGTGCTTCAGCCACCCTACGGCAACTTCCTGGCGGACGAAACGTTGGGCAAAGCGCGGCCACCCATTGAGGACGCACAATGAGCGACGGCATCATCCCAGAACCGGCGGCCGACTTTGTAGACGGCGTTAAGCTGGCGTTGGAGCATCTCTATGATTTTGCATTTCTGCAAAGGCTGCCGCTGGCGCAGCAGCTGGCCGACAGCAAAAAGCGGCCGCGTCAAACGTTGGGCCATCATTTGCGGCGGGAGCTGATTGAAGCGATTGAAGCCCTTAGCCCAGCGCCTGGGGCAGCGGCGCACACGCCAGACATGCGGCAGTACAATCTGCTACAGCTTCATTACGTGGAGGGTCTAACGGTGCAGGAGGTAGGGCAGCGTTTGGGGCTTTCTACGCGCCAAACGCACCGCTCGTTGCGCAAAGCAGAAGAAAGCGTGGCCACCATTTTATGGACGCGTATACAGGGGGCGGTGGCCGAAGCTGAGGCTGACGTGTCGGCGGCAGAGCTTTCGTCGGTGCAGGCGGAGTTTGCCCAATTAGAAACCACGCTTCTGCCCACAGATTTGGGGCAGCTTTTGCGGGAGGCGCAAAAGGCGGTGGCTCCACTGGCCCAGTCGCGCGATGTTACGCTTGAGCTGGATGAGCATTTGCCGCGCATGGTGGTTTCGGTGGATACGGCCGTTTCCCGCCAGCTTTTGGTTAGCATTCTCAGCCGCCTCGTTCAGGCCACGCAGCAGCAAACCATTACAATTCGCGGCTCGCTGGGTGAGGAAATGGCCCTGCTTGTGCTTGGCTATCCTGCAGCGCAAACGCTGCCGCACAATTTTGCCTCAGATGCGGTGATTGCGCCGCTGGCCGAGCGGCTGGGTTGGCAAATGGTGGTTAGTGACGCGGGAAACGGCCGTTACCAGCTTCAGGTCAAAATTCCGCTGCACGGCCCGGTGGTGCTGGTGGTAGATGATAATCAGGGGCTGGTTGAGCTGCTGGAGCGCTACCTATCTGGGCACAACTGCCGCGTAATTGCCGCCAATAGCGGCGAAGAGGGGCTGGCGGTGCTGAACCGCACCACGCCCGACGCCATCATTCTGGATGCCATGATGCCCGACGTGAGCGGTTGGGACGTGCTGCAAGCGATACGCACTCGGCCAGAAACGGCCGAAACGCCCGTCATTCTTTGCTCCGTTTTTAATGATCCCGAACTGGCGTACGCACTGGGGGCCTCACATTTTATTTCCAAGCCCGTCAGCCGCGATCAAATTCTTACTGCCCTGCGCGAACTGAACGTGGTTTGAGTGTGAAAACGTGGTTTGGCTGAAAATGGGCAAACGGTTGTTCCTGATGTAACTTTTTACCCACAAACGAAGCTTGAGAAACAGAGCCAATTTAACTATACTATCCTCACGTGCATGAGGCATTGCATGTCATGTGGGGGAGATGCTGCCAGTTGTAAAGCCTGTCATACCCATTCTGATGATATGCCGAATTTTATACATTTTTGGCTGCATATCTGGTGATATGCCGGAGTATGGTTTGCGCGCTATTTGCAGTCAACGTACCAGTCCGTAAGGAGGACATTTTGAAATTAAAGTTTATATTTTTGCTTTTGGGGGTGCTGTTTTCGGCCGCCTGTGCAGCAGAATCTGTGGAGGTAACGCGCGTTATTGAAAACGAAGTTGAAGTGACCCGACTCGTTGAGGTGACGCGCGAAGTGGAACAAGAAATTGAGGTTACCCGCCAGGTTGAAGTTCCGGTAGAAATTACGCTCGAAGTTGAAGTGACCAGAATTGTTGAGGTTGAAGTAGAAGTAACCGCTGTTCCGACAGAGACGCCTCTACCTACGCCAACCAACACGCCTCTGCCGCCTTCAACCACTCAGGATAATTCGCCCCCACCCACAGAAGCAGCAAGTATTGAAGCAACTTTGCTGGCGACCATGATTCAAGCTCGGACAAGCATGCAGGATCTTGGTGGTATGATCGACGCGGCTTTGCGCTCTGGCGGCATTAGCTGCCAGGCGATCGTCGACACATACGACAGCGTTGTATTAGCCCCAACCTTTGATGTGACAAATGAAAACCCAACGGTCCAAAACGCCTACGCGGCTTATCGTGCAGCGATTGGCGTGTTTGGCAACGGTGCCAGAGATATGGCGGAGAATTGTCGAACAGCAATAGTGGAAAATTCCGGAACTACAATTGGCGCTCAGCAGTGGGGTTTGGCAAGACAAGAAGTAAATTTTGCTGTTGACATCATTCATCCTGCCATTCAAAGTCTAGGTGGAGAATAGTAGAATCAGCCTGCGTCAGAGTTTGATTTGGTTTCATTCATGATGCTTGGGTTTTCAAGCATCGCGAAAATTTGGGGCATATACCGAATTGCCTATGACAGAGTTCGTATTTGAAGGCACAAATTCATTTATCATAAAAAGGGAAAATATGCGCACTTTATACAGTTTGGGAATTACTACGAGTCTTGTTCTTTTTCTATTATCTGGTTTTTCAGCAATTGGGTACGAGCAGAGTAATGGTGCTCCAGGGGAGCATTCTCGAAATAGTTCGACATTGACAGGCCAACATATAACTGACTTAACGGTTCTAAGTACCACACCTAGTCTGACAGAGACAGTTTACCTTCCTATTGTGCAAAAACCAGCTGTTCCAGGTTCATTCTTAGGTAAAATAGCTTTTTCGTCAACTCGAACAGGAAATGAAGAGATCTTTAGCATAAACGCAGATGGAACCGATCTAATTCAGTTAACAAATGACCCTCAGCTAGATTCTGATCCAGATTGGTCACCTGATAATGCTTATATTGTCTTTACCAAACAATATGACCATGAAAATAGCGACATTTATCGCATGCGTGCTGACGGCACAGAGCTAATAAATTTAACAAATTACCCAGGAAAAGACTTTCATCCTACTTGGTCACCAGATGGGACAAAAATCGCTTTCACATCTTTTCGCGATAGTGAATATGACATTTATGTCATGAATGCGGATGGTTCAAACCCACAAAATTTGACGAATTCGATAACCTTAGACCAACGGCCTGCTTGGTCCCCTAATGGGACACAGATAGCTTTTATGCGAGGTGATGCTATCTATATAATGAACGTAGATGGCTCAAATCAAACAGAATTTCTTGCTGAAGTAGGGACATTTTATGGCAATCCAACCTGGTCACCTGATGGCACACAAATTGCTTTTGATTCCCGCGATCCTGGAGATGCTTTCGGAGATAACATCTATATCATTAATATAGATGGCACAAATATGACCCAACTTACAACGATGCCCCCTAGTTCAGTTCCCACCTGGTCTCCAGATGGAACCCAAATCGCTTTTATGACAAGACGGGACGATGGAAACTATGAAATATATGTAATGAATGCTGACGGGAGCTTGCAGCAAAATGTAACTCAGAACCTATTAAGTGATAGGGTTCCTGCTTGGTCTCATTAGACCTAGAATAATCGTTAAATAATACTCAAGATTTGCTAAATAATATTATTCCTGACTTCTCTTGCTGGTATGCTGCGCCAGTAGTTATTATCGCAGCATACCAGATATGTGATGTGCCTTGCCAATAACCGTGCAGGAATAAGGAGAAACGGCCGTTATCCTCTGCTCCGTTTTTAATGAGCCCAAACGGGCGTGCGCGCTGGGGGCTTCGCACTCTATTTCTAAGCCCGTCAGGCGCGCTCAAATTCTTTCTGTCCTGCGAGTTGAAGGCGGTCTAACCTTCGTAATGAAATATGGTGCAGACTTATGCACACAAAAATTTTAGCAGAAGAGGCTGTTTTTGGGCAGTTTATCCAAAAAATGGCACATTCATGTCATATCTTTGGCTCAAAACGCTTGAATTCGCGGACCTGGTTCTGATATAGTCGTGTGACATCATGCACTTGGGCGCATTATTTCCCATGCCCAACGCCGCAGCGATTACTCATTTACCCATGTGACGTAATTTAGAGAAACGTTTGCGGAATTTATCTATCCCCTCAAATGCCTTCTGTAAATTACACAAATCGAGGAGAGAATATGTCACGTAAACTTACCCCTTTTCTTTTTTTACTCCTGTTTGCTATGCTGTTAGCCGCCTGTGGCGGCTCCGCTGACGAGCCGGAGGCTGTCGATACAGACACCACCGATACGGCCGCCGATACGACTGATGACGCCGAAGAGCCAATGGAAGATGAGGCCATGGACGACGAAACGGCCGATGAAGCTATGGCTGATCAGGTGGAAGTATTTTCCTGGTGGACCGGTGGTGGGGAAGCCGCTGGTTTAGAGGCGATGATCGCCGTGTTTGCCGAAAAGTACCCCGACATTGAGTTTGTGAATGCGGCCGTTGCTGGCGGTGCCGGTACCAACGCCCGTGCCGTGCTGGCCACCCGCCTTCAGGCTGGCGATGCCCCAGATAGCTGGCAGGGTCATGCTGGTCAGGAGCTCATCGGCACCTATGTGGCCGCCGACCAACTTGAACCGGTGAACTTCCTCTTTGAAGAGAATGGCTGGCTCGAAGTAATGCCCGAAACGCTCATTCCCCTGATTTCCCAGGATGGCAACATCTACTCCGTGCCGGTGAACATCCATCGCGCAAACGTGCTTTGGTACAATCCTGCCGTTTTGGCCGATAACGGCGTAGAGGTTCCCACGTCCCTGGATGAATGGTTTGCCGCAATGGACGCGCTGCAGGCGGCCGGTATGGATGCGCCGCTGGCAATGGGTGAGCAGTGGACCGCTATGCACCTTTTCGAAACCGTTCTGCTGGCTTCTCTAGGCCCAGATGCGTACGAAGCGCTGTGGGATGGTTCTGGAGATTGGGGCAGTGCTGAGGTAACGGCCGCTCTCGAAGATTTTGCCAAGGTGTTGACCTACACCAATAGCGACGCCTCTGCCCTGACCTGGCAAGACGCTTCGCAGCTGGTCGTTAATGGTGATGCTGCCTTCAACGTCATGGGTGACTGGGCTGAAGGGTACTTCCGTGAGATTGGCTTCGAGCCGAACGATGGCTATGGCTGGGCTGCCGTGCCCGGTACCGGTGGTAACTTCCAGTTCCTGTCGGACAGCTTTGTGCTGCCCAAGGGCGCTCCGCACCGCGACGCGGCCATTGCCTGGCTGACCGTAGCTGGCTCCATCGAAGGACAAGACGCCTTCAACCCCGTGAAAGGCTCTATCCCTGCCCGCAGCGACGCTGACCGCAGCCTGTACGGCGAGTATCTGCTCTCCGCAATGGATGACTGGGCTAGCGACCGCGTGGTTGGCAGCCTCACCCACGGCGTAGTAGCCAGTGATGCCTTCAAGTCAGAAATTGATACCGCTTTGGGTCTCTTCCTGGCCGACGGCAACATCGAAAATCTGCAATCTGCCCTGGTGACTGCCTGTGGCAGCTCTGGACCTTGCCAATAAGCTAAACTGATTTAAGATGGTGGGGTAGGCACGGCCGTGCCTGCCCCTTTTTGTTGACAACGAGAGCAAGGAGGCGCAATGCGCTACAACAGAGACAGACTGATAGCCCTGGCCCTGGTTTCCCCCTCAATTTTGGCCGTCTTCATCTTTGTTTATGGCTTTATTGCCTGGTCGGGGCGGGTTTCGCTGAGTCAGTGGGTAGGCTTGCGGCCAAACTATGACTGGGCGGGTTTAATCAACTACGCAAACCTTTTGCAAGATGCTCGCTTTCAGATAGATATTCGCAACACAGTTATTTTCACGGCTTTGTTCGTTGGCGGCTCGCTGCTGTTAGGGTTAGGGCTGGCTGTCTTGCTGGATCAGGGGCTGCGCGGCGAATCCTTTTTCCGCAGCCTGTTTTTGTTCCCAATGGCGATCTCTTTCATTGTAACGGGGGTGGTTTGGCGTTGGCTGATGAATCCGGCCCAGGGCAGCCGCATCAGTGGGCTGAATTTGCTGTTTGACAATCTGGGCCTCGACTTCCTGATTAATCAATGGCACACTACGCCGCAATGGGGCATTGCGGCCATTGCCATTCCGGCTATCTGGCAAATGTCTGGATACACAATGGCGCTGTATTTGGGCGGCTTGCGGGCTATTCCCGATTCGCTGCGAGAAGCAGCGCGGGTAGATGGTGCCAATGAGCTGCAAATTTATCGCTACCATATTTTGCCGCTGCTGCGTCCGATTACGCTTAGCGCCATGATTATCTTGGGGCATATTTCTTTGAAAGTGTTCGATTTGATTGTGGCCGTGGCGGGCAAACAGGTGGCGCTGGATGTGCCCGCTATTTACATGTGGACCACAACGTTTGACGGCTATTTTTACAATCGGGGTGCGGCCATTGGCATGATGCTGCTGTTTAGCGTAGCAGTGCTGGTGATTCCTTATTTGTGGTATACGCTGCGCACGGAGGCTGAGGTATGACATCTGTTACCCCTCCTCGTCGCGAAACAAGGCCGTCTACCCGGTGGCTGCTGTACATCCCTCTGCTGCTTGCGGCCGTTTTTTATTGCCTACCTCTCTATTTGATGTTAAGTACGGGCTTCAAAAGCTTTGCTGAAGTGGATCTGCAAAGAATGTGGCAGCTGCCCTCGGGGCTACACATTGAAAATTTTACGGCCGCATTCGATCAGCTTGCCCCCGCCCTGTGGAACAGCATCCGGTTAGTCATACCGGCCGCCTTCATCTCATCCATGTTGGGATCGCTGAACGGCTTTGTGCTGGCCCGCTGGAAGTTTCGGGGGGCCGATTTCATCTTTCCCTTTTTGCTCTTTGGCATGTTCATTCCGTATCAAAGCATCTTGATTCCGCTGGTGGAGTTCATGAACGATATCAATTTATACGGTGGCGTGCCCGGCCTGGTGTTGACCCATGTCATTTACGGAATTCCTATCACCACACTCACCTTCCGCAACTATTATGCCACCATTCCCAAGGAGCTAATCGAGTCGGCCCGAATTGACGGAGCAGGCTTGTTTGAGACATATTTTTATATATTGCTGCCGCTGTCTATTCCCAGCTTTGTGGTTGTGCTAATCTGGCAATTTACGGCCGCATGGAACGACTTTCTCTTTGCCGTGGTGCTCACCAACCCCAGTAATTGGCCAATTACGGTGGCGCTGAACAACATGGCGGGCAGCCAGATCATTGAGTGGAATGTGCAGATGGCCGGGGCGTTTTTGGCCGCTGTGCCCACGCTGCTGGTGTACATCTTCCTGGGCCGCTACTTTTTGCGTGGCCTGATGGCGGGGGCGCTTAAGGGATAAGCATTGCCGCGCAATCTTTTGGAGATGTCTCTTTCCGGTCTTTGCCTCTTTGCGCCTTTGCGTCAATTATGTCTTTGGCCAATAGAGCCTAGAGCGCTCGTAGTTGAGCGATGAGCAGGAGGGGGTAGAGGTGCGCCCAGAATTGAGGCCACACGGTGAGGTTGGCCTGCGGCGTGGCAAGCTGACTGAATAAAGTTTGCAGGGCCGTGGTTTTGGGGTTTGGGGTGAGCAGTGCCGCCTGAAGCTGCTGGGCAAGGTTGTAGTAGCTGCGGAACTCGGGCCAGGGGAGCAGGTCTTCGGCCGTTTTTTGCAGGCTGGTGATTAGCAGGGTAACGGCCGTATGCCGCAATACGGGATCATCTGCAATTTCCCCAACCGTCTTGCTTTCTTCAATATCGTCATTGTCCAGCACGATACGCCCGCCGCTGAGAGTGGCGACCAGCAGCGCCAGCGACAGTTCTTCAGCAAAGGCATCGACTGGCGCCTGGAAGTTGTTGTCAACGGCCGTTGTGCCCGCTTCAGAAACGTAATACAGCTTGCCGCTGCCATATCGGTTCCAGCGATAGTTCAGCAAGCCCGCATCGCATAAACTGTCCAAATCACTGATACGTTTGAACTTGAAGCTGTCTTCGCCTTTCAGGTAAATGGCATACTGGGTTGTTGGGTTGCCAACCGGAAAAGGCACAATGGGTTCTTTTAACTTGCCGCTCTTAATAAAATCCACCAGCGTGCGCAACAGCGTCTTTTGTTCTGTTGTTAACAAAATGAGAGACATAGTCGATCCCAACCCTCACTTGCTGCGTGCTCCATGCGATTCTTCTCCCGCACCACGTTACTTATTCTACAGTTCATGAAACGGGTTAACAAACGCTTACCAAACGGCCGTTCTTCTAACATATGATTATTGTCACAAACACGGGGCATAAATCAAAAATAAACAGGTAACTTAGCTTTAATGAATAACGAGCGTTTGGAATCTCAACTTTTTACACTCAGGGTGTGGCCAGAAGTGGACGCAGACAATCAGCGCCAATGGCGAGGAAGATTGCACCATATTCCTAGCGGTGAAGTTCGCTATTTTCGGAGCTGGCCTGCCCTCATTCCCCTCATGTTAGACATTTTGCATCGTTATGAATTAAGCCACGGTCAAAATGGTAGTCCACCCCCACCAGAGGGGTCTGAAACATAAAGCAGCATTCTTGCGCCTCTTCTCCTTTTTCTTTCCTATCTCCTTCTCCTCTTCCCTTTTTTAGATGGGTCGTTGGCCTCCCCAACGACCCATTTTTCGTTGACTGTTTTCAAGAGCAATACATGCTGCATCACCCTATTTTTTAGCATTGAACAGTGACTTTGGGCAGCGCCCGGCAAGCGTAGGCAAGCCGTAGGTCTGCACCGTGTTACAGAAAGACTATTCCCCGCGACATTATTGTCTGACGCAAACGCAAACGCCGCAGCAAACGCCTGACAAACGGCCGTTTCGCTATCGTTCATTTATTCATTTCAATTTAGGCAATATTCGAGGTGCTATGCACCTGGCAAAAACGGAGAAAAAAGATGTCTAAAACAACACTTCTTATCATTCTTGGCGCGGTCACTGCCCTAATCCTCAGTGCCCTGGCTGTTATTGTGATTGGGTTTAGCTACTTTCAGATCAGTGATCGGGTTACAGGCACTGTGCCCACCCCGTTCGTTGAGGTGATTACCCCCACGCCCACCACTGCCCTGACGGCTACCGCTACTGTTACAGCCACGGCGACAGGTGAGAGTACGGCCGTGGCCACACCCACGGCTATCGAGGTGTCTACGACCACCGTGCAGTACATACAGGCCCAAACTGATGTAAATATCCGCAGCGGTCCGGGTACACGCACCAAACACCGTTTGTGTCGATCGCTTATTACGCCCTTTCGTGTAATGTTCGCGGACGACAACGTCGAAGGGTCCGTGTTCATGCAGGACCATCGTTGCCGCTGCCTCGATA
>JBHIWP010000042.1:0-25175 GCA_041987425.1 Promineifilaceae bacterium (SeqCode)
GAGCTTCTTCTCCTGAAACCAGCGGTAGATATGGTGCCTGCGGATACACATCCGACAGCATCTGCCCGGCAATCGTTTGTGACGTGGCAAAGACCGTGTCCACCTGCGGATGCCGCTGCAAAATTTTCACCAATTCGTAGCCGGTATAACCCGTTGCCCCAAAAATCCCTGCTCTAATCATTATCAAACTCCATAGTAATTGATGTTGGGACAGTCTGGCTGTCCTTAAACCTATTTTCTGACTAAACTTTTTATGTAGGACCGCAACGCCTTGTCTGGCAAATTGGCAAAAAAAAACCGCCAGACTTTAGGCGAAAGTCTGGCGGTTCAGGTTGCGCGTGTCTCAAGTTGACTCAGGCAAGCTCAAATTCCAGACGATGTGTCTGGCGGCGACGGCGAATAAAAAGAGGTGCTTGTGAGTCAATAAATGTTTTCATCTTGGCAGAAATTTAGCAGATATATTGTGACTGTCAACCAAAATTTCAAAATTAGTGGATTTTGCCCAGATTTGACCAGAAAAATTATACCATTTGCCCAAATCCTAAAAATGGAACCAAGGCAAACTGGTCGGGGTAACGTGGATAGAGTTTTTGAGGCGTAAAAGGAGACAAGGATGAAACGTTTGATTATTTACTTACTAATCTTTTTGACCCTGGCGCTTTCTGCCTGTAGTGGGACGGGATCTGAACCGGCCGTTATACAAGAGAGCGCTACCCCTTCGCCAGCGCCAACTGAGGATGCTACCGAGAAGCCTCAGTTGACTGGCGCAGAAAGCTGCCCAATCACCGAACCACCCACGCCTGCATTTGTGCCACCAAAGCCTTATCCTGAAACGCCCCCCGGAGGGAGCTTTTGGTACGGCACCAACAATCTTTGGACCGACGTGCAGAATAATGGCATCTGGCACAGTCTACCCAAATCTGATGTTGGTTATGGCAACAAAATTGCCCTGTGGCATGAAGGCTACAGTCAGGCTGCAGAACCTGAGCCAGAAATTACCCTTTCGGCCCGCCAGCTAGATGGCAATGCTGTGGTCGAGCCTCATCTACATGGAACTAATGCCTATCACCCAGACTACGGTCAATTTATGATGACCGGCATTGAACTACCCGCGTCGGGCTGCTGGGAAATTACCGCGGAATATCGAAAGACTACGCTTGCTTTTGTGGTCTGGGTTGCTCCATAAACAGTTCAACGTATTTCCCCGGAAGCTTTCCGTTTGCAACGCGGCGTTTCGCTTAGGAAGAGGCTTCCGGGGAATGCGTGTTTATTCGCACTACTCCTGGGCAGTCTGAAACTCAACGCCTTGCCCATCGGCAACGGCCGGAAGGCTTTGCAGGTAGACCCAGATGGCGTGCAGCTCTACATCCGTAAGCTGGCCAATGGCTGGCCAGGGCATAAGCGACTGAGGAATGAAAGTGCCATCTGGCAATGTGCCTTCACGCATGGCGGTAAGGAACTCTTCTTCGGTCCAGTCGCCCAAGTTGTGGGGCGTAATGTTTGGCGAAGGAACCTGAAGCCGCTCCAGCAGCGGCACGCCAGCAAAATCATCGCCGTGGCAGCTTTTACAGGGTAGAGCCAGATATTCGCCATAAGCCAGCGTATCACTGGGGTCAGGGCCAACGGGGATCTCCCTTTCTGCTTCGTGGTCAATCATTTTAACGGCAGGCAGCCCCTGGGGATTCTCCAGCACGAAGTTCCAAAGCAGAGGCCCAGACCAGCCATTGGGCGGACCTGGCTCTTCTGACGGCGGAAGCGTCTTCAAGTAAGCAATAATGTCGCCCAGATCGGTTTCATTTAAATCCACATAGAAATTGGAGGGCATGTAAATGAGGGCTTTGCCATCTTGCCCCACGCCGTGCCGAATAGCCCGAACGTAATCCTCATCCGTGTAGTTTTGCAGGCCGTTTTCGCCGGGTGTCAGGTTAGATGGACCAAAAAGCCCTGTCAGAATGGGGCGCTGCCTGCCCGCCCAGATGGTGCCAGTAAGATCTTTGCCGTGGCATTCGGTGCAGCGCACAATTTCAACCAAAATTTCTCCCCGCTCAATGCTTGCCTGGTCGGTAGGAATCTCCAGCATGTCTACCTGCACCTCTATTGTTTGTCTGGCCTGGGTCTGCCAATAAATGTAGTAACCCAGCAGACCGATGAGCGCAATGCCCAAAATGCCCCCTAGAAGTACCCCCAGCCATTTTAGAAATTTGTTCATAACCTTCTTTTCTCCTTCTCAAAAAATGTTAAATGTGTGCGTCACTCCGATGGCGCTGAGAGACGGGACGCATGGGTTCCCGCCTTCTCGGGAACGACAAGAAAAAAACGGTACTAGGCTACATACGCATTCTTAGCGATCATGATTTGCTGCATCTGGTGGCTGCCCTCGATAATTTCCATCACCTTGGCGTCGCGCAGAAAGCGCTGCACGGGGTAGTCGCTGCTGCAGCCGTTGGCCCCGTGAATCTGCACGGCATCCGTGGCTACTTCCATAGCCGTTTTGGAGGCAAAGTATTTGGCAACAAGAATGTCGTTGGTGGCGTTGGCCTGTTGATTGTCCAGCGCATACCCTGCTTGGAGGCAGAGCAGGCGGGCGGCCTTCACGTGGGTGATCATGTTGGTGATCATTTGCTGTATGAGCTGGAAGTTACGCAAGGGCTCGCCGAACTGCTCGCGATCCTGGGTGTAATTCAGGCAGGCTTCCAGGCAGGCCTGGCCAATGCCCACGCTGCCCCAGGCTACCGAATAGCGTCCAATGTCCAGGGCAGACATGGCTACGGCCATGATGCCAAAACCCATACCCGCCAATATGTGGCTAGCCGGAACACGGCAATCTTTCAGCTCTAGTTCGGCCAGCATAGAGCCTTTGGTGCCCATCATGCCGCGAATGGGATGAATAAGGAGGCCGGGCGTCTCTTTTTCTACCAGCAGGGCAATGGCTTTGCCCTCGTGTTGGGCAAAGAGTAAGAAGAGGTCGGCAATCTGGCCGAAGGTGATCCATTTTTTACGGCCGTTCAAAACAAACTCATTACCCTGGGGAACGGCCGTAGTCTCAATTTGGGCCGCATTGCTGCCAATGTTTGGTTCGCTGAGGGCAAAGGCGCCAAGCTTCGCCCCGCTGGCCAGCTGCGGCAGCCACTTTTCCTGCTGCTGTTGGCGCCCCCACCTTTTTAGGGCAAACGTCACCATGCTGTGCACCGTCACCAGGCTGCGCGTCGACGAGCAGGCGTTACCCAGTTCCTCATTTAGCAGGCCAAACGAAATTAAATCCAGGGGCTGGCCACCGTGTTCTTCAGGAACCAGCGCGCTCAAGAAGCCCATTCCGGCCATTTTTTGCACCAGCTCACAGGGGAAGATTTCCGTTTCATCAATCTCCCGGGCGAGGGGGGCAACGACGTCTTGGGCAAAGTGACGAAACAGCTTGTGCTTCTCCTGCTGCTCGGCTGTGTATTCAAAGTGCATAGGGTTCAATTACCTTTGCTTTTCTTGAAGCTGGCGATTAATCAGATAAACTACCGTGCTAATTAATTTGGGCTGTAGATCGTAGAGAAAAAAATGATCACCGGGAAAGGTAAACATTTCTAGCTCGTGTGTTGTTTGCGCCTGCCACTCCCGCAAATCATCGTCGTTGGTTTTTTCATCTGCTGCCCCATCTAAAACCGTGATAGGGCAGGGCAATGGCTGTGCTTCCTCGTACGTGTAGGTTTCTACCAGCTGAAAGTCTGCCCGCACGATGGGCAGCACCAGATTGCGCAGTTCGTCATCTTTTAGCACGGCTTCAGGCGTGCCGTTCAACTCCTGTAAAGCGGCTATAAAATCGGCCTCTGGCAAATGATGAATTTGCGGATCGGCGTAAGGAATGTGCGGGGCGTTATAGCCAGAGACGAGCAGCCGCAGCGGCAGCTTCTGGCCGCGCTCTTGCAGCAGGCGCGTCACCTCAAAGGCCAGAAGTGCCCCCATGCTGTGCCCCCAAAAAATGTATGGGGCTGACTCTAGAAACGGCCGTAACTCTCCGGCCAGCACTGCTACTAGGGCGTTAACCTCACGATGCAGCGATTCTCGCAGGCGCGTTTCGCGGCCGGGAAGCTGAACAGCGTAGCTGGCGATCTCTTTGGGCAAAACGCGGCTCCACTGGTAGAACGCAGACGCGCCGCCTCCGGCATGGGGAAAGAAGAAGAGGTTGAGACGGCCGTTACCCTCGTGGCTAAACGGCATCAACCATGGTGTCGTTGTCTTTTGCTGAATCATCGTGCTCACTTATCCTCTTACGTCTGCCTGGGTGGGCAGCAGCTGCGTGAGCTGTGCCGCAATGCGCTTCACGGTGGCTGGCTCTTGCAGCAGCGAAAAATGGGTGCCGGGCAAAACCTCCACCGACCTTTTGCGCAGATATTTCTTCCAGCCCAGCCACTTATTGCGCACCGATTTGGCGCTGGTCTTAGCGGTGATCAAGTTGACCGGAAGCGCATATTTTTCCGGTTCATAAGCCTGCATTGCCGCGTAATTTGCCTGGAAAACAGCAAACTGGTGCTGCAAATCTCGCAGCGTGAGGCCAGCGGGCATATTGCCCGTCGCCTGGAGCTGCGGCCATAAATGGCGCAGCTGAGCCTCCAGGCTGGCCTCGTCTGGCAGCAGCGTAGGCTGCACGGAAGGGGTGAGGTAGCCAGTATCCTGAGCAAACCACTGGAGCAGCGTGGTTTCATTGGTTTCGGCGGCGCTGCTGCTGGGGGCAAACGTATCGATGAGCGTGAGCGAACCGGCCGGGCTGCCTGCGGCGTCTAGCTGCCGGGCCATCTCCAGGGCCACCATGCCGCCCATCGACCAGCCAACCAGGTGATACGGCCGTTTCACCTGAGCCTCGTCTAGCGCCTGCAAATAGGTAGCAGCCATTGCCGTTACCCCCGTTTGGGCGGCGGTGTCTGGCAGCAGGCCCACCGATTGCAATCCGTAAACAGGTTGGTCGGCTGACAGGGCATTGACCAGCTTCAGGTAGGGCAGAACCTGGCCGCTGCCGGGGTGAACGAGCACGAGCGGTTCTCGCTCAGCATCGCCAGCGCGCAGCTTCACAAGCGGACTCAGCGAGGATTCGGCCGTGGGGTCGCTGATGTAGGCTGCCAGGGCAGCAATGGTGCCTTCCTGGAAGAGGCGGGGGAGCGGAATTTTTACGGCCGTTTCCTTGTGCATTGCCGCCACCAGGCGCAGGGCCAGCAGAGAATGGCCGCCCAATTCAAAGAAGTTGTCATGTATGCCTATCGGTGAAACGCCCAGCACCTCTTCCCAAACGCGTACTAGCCGCTTTTGCAGCTCTGAGTTAGCGGCGACATAGGGCGCGGCGCGCACCACGTCCAGCTTTTCTGGAACGGGTAGGGCGCGCCGGTTGATCTTGCCGCTGGGGGTCAGCGGGAACTGCTCTAGCTGTACGAAGTGAGCCGGAACCATGTAGGCAGGCAGCCGCTGGCGCAGCGCCAGATGCAGGTCGTTGAGCCCATCTTGCTCGCTGGTTTTAACGTAGGCGATGAGCTGGTGGGCGCCGTGCGCTGGCTTGTGTGCCTGCACCACGGCCTGGTGCACCATAGGCTGCTCATTCAGCACCGCTTCAATTTCGCCCAGCTCAATGCGATGGCCGCGAATCTTTACTTGGAAGTCATTGCGTCCCAGGTACTGGATATTGCCATCGGGCAAATAGCGGGCCAGGTCGCCAGTGCGGTAGACGGTGAGCGGTAATCGGTAATCGGTAATCGGTAAACCGTTAACTGATAACCGATTACTGATTACCGGTAACGGAACAAACCGCTCGGCGGTGAGTTCTGGCTGGTTGTAATAGCCGAGGGCCAAGTTCTGGCCGCCAATGTACAGCTCACCCGGTACGCCAATCGGCACGGGCTTCATGGAGCTGTCTAGTAGATAAATTTGGGTGTTGTCTATTGGCGTGCCGATGGGCGGCAGGTCTGGCCACTGCTGCGGGTCCGGGCCCAGCGTGTACTGGGTCACTACGTGGCTCTCGCTGGGGCCGTAATGATTGTGCAGCACGCAGTCGGGCAGCCGGGTAAACAGCTCGCGAATCGCTGGGGTGGCATGCAGGGCTTCTCCGGCCGTTATTACTTCCTGCAGCGAATCTGGATATGACTGCTGCCACTGGGCGGCTTCTGCCAGATTGTGCAGGGCCACAAAGGGCAGGAACAGGCGCTCAATTTTGTGTTTTTGTATATAGGCCAGCAGCTGTTCGCCGTCGCGTCGGACCTCGTCGGCAACCAGCACCAGCGTGCCGCCGTCTTGCCAGGTGACAAACATCTCCTGAAAGTGAACGTCGAAGCTGAGGGAGGTAAATTGCAGGGTGCGGGCCGGGCGCTGCAGGGTGGTGGCCCGCTGCTGCCAGGCAAGCACGTTGTTTAGGGCCCGGTGCGGCAGGGTCACGCCTTTGGGCTGGCCGGTGGAACCAGAGGTAAAGATGATATAGACGGGCAGTTCAGGGTGAATAACGGCCGTTACCCGATCAGCACAATAGGCGGCCAGATCCAGCTTGTCGACGCTGTGGGCGGGGCAGCGAAGGTCCGCCTGCGGCAGGCTGGAATGGGTCAGCAGTAACTTTGTTTGTGCCTGCTGCATCATTAGTTGCAGGCGGTCAGTGGGGTAGTTGGGATCGAGCGGGACGTAGCCTGCCCCTGCTTTGAGCGTGGCCAAAACGGCCGTGATCATTGCCAGGGAGCGCGGCAGCAAAATGCCTACTCTGTCACCGGGCTGGACGCCCTGCGCCTGCAGGAAATGGGCCAGCTGATTGGCCCGCGCCTCGAGCTCCGCGTAGGTGAGCCGTTCGCTGCCAAACTGCACGGCCGTGGCTTCCGGCGTTTCTGCTGCCTGGGCCTCAAAGCGGTGGTGGACAAGCTGATTGGGATCGATGGAAACGGCCGTGTCGTTCCACGACGCGATCTGCTGCTGCTCTTGCGGCGTGAGCAGGCGCGCCTGGGCAATTGGCTGGTCTGGCTCAGAAACCATTGCCGCGACCATCTGCTGGAAGTGCGCTGCCAGGCGTTGGACGGTCTCGGCCTCGAAGAGATCGGTGTTGTACTCAAGTGAGGCGCTGAAACCTTCGGCCGTTTCCTGTAGCTCCAGCAGCAAGTCGAACTTAGCCGTTTTGGTGCCTTCGCCAAGCTGGCTCAGCTGAATGGGCAGATTGCCGGGTAGCTGCCCTGCATCTCCCTGGTTGTGCAAGACAAACATCACCTGGAAGAGCGGATGGCGGCTGGGGTCGCGGTCTGGCAGCAGCGCCTGCACCAGATTTTTGAAGGGGAACTCCTGATGATGTTGCGCAGCAACCATTGTGTCGCGCACCTGTTGCAGCAACGTTTGCCAGGTCATCGCTTCTTCGATGTGGGCGCGCAGGGCCACCGTATTCAGGAAGAAGCCGATGATGTTTTTGAGATCCGGGTGGTTGCGGTTAGCAATGGGCGTGCCCACGACGATGTCTTCCTGGTTGGCGTAGCGATAGAGAAGGCCGTAAAAAGCCGTCAGCAGGCTAACAAAGAGGGTGGTTCCATTTGTTTGGGTCCATTTCTTTACCTGCCGGGCCTGCTCAGAAGGAAGGCTGAACGAATAGATATCGCCATTAGACGTTTGTACCTGCGGGCGAGGTTTGTCGGTGGGCAGGGCCAGGGAAGCCGGAGCATGGGCCAGATGTTCGCGCCAAAACGCAAGCTGCTCGTCCAGCACTTCTGGGGTGAGCTGAGCCTGCTGCCAGAGGGTGAAATCAGCGTATTGCACCTTGCTGTCTGGCAGCGGAGGCAGCAGGCCAGTGGTTTTGTGCAGGTAGTGCGCCACGACTTCGCGCAGAAACAGGCTTGTGGACCAGGCGTCGAAGGCGATGTGGTGAATGGTAAACAGAAGCTGATGCCGCGCGTTTTCAAGGCGGAGCACGTGAATGCGGTAGAGTGGACCCTGTTGCAGGTTGAAGGGTGTTTGGGCGTTTTGCTGCCGCATTTTTCGGGCCTGGGCTTCTTTTTCCTTAGCGGGCAAGGCGGCCAGGTTGGTGAGGGGCAAGGGAACGGCCGTATACGGCAGAATTTCCTGAAAGGGTGCCTCCTCGTCACTCAGCGGGTAGCGCGTGCGGAAGATTTCGTGCCGCTGCAGCAGCTGGTTAAAGCTGTATTCCAGCGCTTCGAGGTCCAGCTCTCCCTTAATTTCCAGGTGGATGGGAACGTTGTAGCTGGCGCTGGCCTGCGGGTTCATCTCGCTAATGAACCAGAGCCGCTGCTGGGCAAAGGAGAGCGGCAGCGGGGCCTCATCTGTTCGTGTAGGGATGCGTTCCAGATCGGCCAGATCACTAATTTTTTGTAGCTTGTACGCCAGCTCGGCAATCGTTGGGGCATCAAACAGCAGGCGCAGCGGAACGTCCTTGTCTAGCTGCTGGCGCAGGGCTGTAATAAGCTGTACGGCGAGCAATGAATGCCCACCCAGGGAGAAGAAGTTCTCGTGAATGCCGATCTCTTCTACCTGTAGCAAATTTTCCCAGAGGTCCACCAGCCGTTTCTCTAAAGGCGTGCGGGGCGGCGTGTAATCGGCCACGCGGCTAATTTGCTCCTGGCTGGGCGCGGGCAGGGCCTGCCGGTCGATCTTGTCGTTGGGGGTGCGGGGCATCTGCTCTAGCTGCATCCAGACTGAGGGAACCATGTAGTTGGGCAGCGCCTGGCTGAGGGCATCGCGCAGCGTTTCCTGGCTGGGCGGCAAGGGCGCATCTGCTTTCACCGTGTAGTACGCCACCAGGGTGGTTTGCCCGTCGGTGGCTGTATGGGGCATGACAACGGCCGTTTCTACACCCGCTTGCGCCGCCAGAGTCGATTCAATTTCACTTAACTCCACGCGGAAACCGCGCACCTTTAGCTGGAAGTCTGTGCGGCCAATGAACATGATATTGCCATCCGGCAAATAGCGAACCAGATCCCCGGTGCGGTAAGCGGTGATCGGTGGGTTAGTATTCAGTAGGTCAGTATTCAGTGGTTGTGCGTCACTGTTTACTGACAACTGCTTACTGCTTACCGATAACTGCACAAACCTCTCCGCCGTTAGCTCTGGCTGGTTGAGGTAGCCATGGGCCAATCCCATGCCGCCGATGTACAGCTCGCCCGCTACCCCAATCGGCACGGGCATCCTCTCTTCGTCCAGAATGAAGAGCTGCGTGTTCAGCAGGGCGCGGCCAATTGGAGCGTTGCCCGTGCGGCGGCTGCTAGCGCTGATGGGGTAGGCGGTGGCGCAGACGGTGGCCTCGGTTGGGCCGTAGCCATTGATAATAGTGACCTGAGGCAGATGCTGTTTGATTTGAACCAGCGTTTGTTCTGCCAGCGGCTCCACTCCCACCAGCAGACGCCGTAGCTGCGAAGCATTGCCCGCTTTGAGCCAGGCGGCAAATGGTTCTACCATGAACGGCGGCAGATAAGCAGAGGCGATTTGCTGCGCCGACAGCCAGGCAAAAAGGGCGGGCGCCTCAGGGCGGATTTGGGCTGGCACAATGTGCAGCGCGCCGCCGCTGACCAGGGGGGCAAAGATTTCATACACGGAAACGTCAAAGTTGAGGCTGGTCCATAAAGCGCTATTTGCCTTGGGCGCAAGTTCACCCCAGCGGTCGAAGGAGCGCAGCAGGTTAAAAACGCCGGTATGCCCACAGACCACGCCTTTCGGCAGCCCCGTGGAGCCAGAGGTGTAGATAATGTAGGCCGGATCTGAAGGGGCATAGGCCAGATTGAGGTTAGAGGCGTCCTGTTCGTTAAGTTCTGCTTGTAGGGCCTGCCAGTGCCAGATGGAGCAACCGCTGGTGTTCAGGTGTTCCAGGCTGGCATCGGTGAGGATAACGGGTGCGGCCGTATCGTCGAGCATGTGCTGCAGGCGTTGGGCAGGGTAAGTTGGATCAAAGGGTACGTAGGCGGCGCGCGCTTTGTGGCAGGCCACTATGCTTACAATGGCAGGAACGCTGGCCGCCATGTGGATGCCCACGGCGTCGCCTGGCTGCACGCCCCGGGCAGCGAGCAAGCGGGCCAGCTGGTTGGCGCGTTGGTTGAGTTGGGCATAGGTAAGGGTGGACTGTTCGTCAGAAACGGCCGTTTCCTCCGGCTGCTTCTCTGCCCATTCCTCAAATCGCTGCGACAGGCTCATTTGTGGAATCGAGCTGTCAATCTGTCCCTGCCATTTGTGCAGTAGCTGCTGCTTTTCGGCAGCTGGCAGGAGGGGGAGCCTGGTGACCGGCATGTCCGGCTGCTGCACGATTGAATAGAGCAGCATTTCAAAGTGCTGGTGCATGCGGGCAATGGTTTCGGGCCAGAAGAGGTCGGTGCTGTATTCCCAGCTGCAAAGCAGCCCATCGGCCGTTTCCATGACCATGAGTGTGAGATCGTACTTGGCCGTTTTGCTGTCTGCCAACAGCGGCGTGAGCGACAGGTCGGTCAGGTTCACCTGAGGCAGCAGAGCGTTATTATTTTGCAGGGAAAAAGAGACCTGGAAGATGGGCGAATGGCTAGTGTCTCGCTCCGGCTGCAGCAGATTGACGACCTGTTCAAAAGGAATATCCTGATGGTTGTAGGCGTCCAGAGCCGTTTGCCTTACTTTTTCCAGCAGGGTAGAAAAAGTATCGTCCTGGCTGATTTGGGTGCGCAGGGGCAGCATGTTCACAAAGAAGCCAATGATATTTTCAATGTCAGGATGATTGCGGTTGGCGATAGGCGTGCCCACCACAATGTCGTTTTGCTGCGTGTAGCGCAGCAGCAAAACATTGTAGGCGGCCATGAGCGTCATGAACAGCGTGCTTTTATGCGTCTGGCTGAACTGGGTCAGGGCCGGAGTCAGTTCTGGAGCCAGGTGCTGGCTGTAGAGGTCTCCGCGCGTGCTTTGCATTTTGGGGCGGGGCATGTCGGTGGGCAGGCTGAGCACGGTTGGGGCGCCCGCCAGGTGGTTTTGCCAGAAGGCAAGCTGCTGCTCCAGTACGTCACCCTGCAGCCACCCTTTCTGCCAGGCGGCAAAGTCCGCATACTGCACGCGCAGCTCCGGCAGGTCTAGCGGGAAGCCACTTGCTTGCGACACGTAGAGGTTAACGAATTCACGAACGAAGATGCCCATTGACCAGCCATCGGTGATGATGTGATGCATCACAACCACAAGGACGTGCTCCGTTTCTGAGAGGCGCAGATGAGAAAGGCGAACGAGGGGGCCAGTGTTCAGGGAAAACGGCCGTGCCGCTTCCTGCAATATCCATTCCTCAACGACTTGTTCTTGCGTTGGACCGGGCAGGGTTGAGAAATCTACCTGCTCGATGGGTAAGTACGTGTCTTCGGCAATGCGCTGGTAGGGCTGGCCGTCTTCGCCATAGTAAAAAGTCGTGCGCAGCGAGTCGTGGCGGGTGTAGAGGGTGTCTATGGCCGTTTGTAAGGCGGTGGCGTCTAAACGGCCGTCGATTTTAAAGGCCAGAGGGATATTAAAGGTGGCTTTATTGGGCGCCAGCTCGTCCATTACCAGGAGGCGGCGCTGGGCAAACGAAAGCGGCAGCGGCTGGCCCGGGGGGAGCTGAGGAATGAACTGCTTGCTGACTGATTTGGCCGGTTTCCACTTTGACGACTGCTCGATGAGGCTGGCGATCTGGGCGATGGTGCTTTGCTCAAACACCTCGCGCAGCGGCAGCTTCAGGTTGAACTGCTTCTGGATGCGCGAGATAAGCCGGGTTGCCAGCAGCGAATGGCCGCCGAGCTCGAAGAAGTTGTCGTAAATGCTCACCCGATCCACCTGGAGCAGCGTTTGCCAGATGTCTGCCAGGTGTGCTTCGATCTGGTTGCGCGGCGGGATGTAAGCAGCGGCCGTATCGCGCTCGCCTGTTGGTGCGGGCAGCGCTTTGCGGTCTATCTTGCCGCTGGGGCTCAGCGGGAACGCTTCCATTGGCACAAAAATGTTGGGGATCATGTAGGCAGGCAATGTTTCCTGAAGGAATGTGCGTAATTCGGCCGTAGGCACTGCCTCTGCTGCAAAAATGAGATAAGCAACGAGCTGTTGCTCAAAGGGATGGACCACTGCCTGGACCACATCAGGGTGCTGGCGCAAGCGACTTTCAATTTCACCCAACTCAATGCGATAACCGCGCAGCTTGACCTGGTTATCTACACGCTCTAAAAATTCCAGGCTGCCATCGGGACGCCAGCGTACCAGATCGCCTGTGCGGTAGGCAGTGGTCGGTGGGCGGTAAGCGGTGGTTGGTAATCGGTGGTCGGTATCCGCTTTATCTTCCAGCGATAACGGATTACCGATTACCGATAACGGTATAAATCGCTCAGCCGTTAGCGCAGGGCGGTGTAGATAGCCACGCCCCACACCGGCACCGGCAATCACCAGCTCACCGGGGACGCCAATAGGCACCGGTTGCAGACGGCCGTCAAGCACATACGCCTGGGCGTTGGCTATTGGCCGACCGATGGGAACCGTGGTGGCCTGGGGATCCGTGCGCCAGAAGGTGGAATCGATGGCGGCTTCGGAAGGGCCGTAAAGATTGTACAGCGGCACATCGGGCAGCAGGGCATGGAACCGCTGGACCTGCGTTGGCAGCAGCGGTTCGCCGCCGCAAAAGAGACGAAGCAGCGTGCTGCACTGCTCCAAACCGCCGCTTTCCAGCATCATTTGCAGCTGTGAAGGAACGAGCTGCAAGGTGGTAATCTGGTGCTGCTGAATTGCCTGAATGAGATAAGCTGCATCCCGATGCCCGTCTGGCTGAGCCATGACAAGCTGCCCGCCGCTCAGGAGGGGTGCGTAGAATTCCCACACGGAAGCGTCGAAGCTAAATGGCGTTTTTTGCAGAACGCGATCGGTCTCATCGTAGCCAAACTCCGACTGCATCCAGTGCATGTGGTTGCAAATGGCGTGATGGCTGATCATGGCTCCTTTGGGGCGGCCGGTGGAGCCAGAGGTGTAGATGACGTAGGCGAGGTTTTGGGGGGTAACGGCCGTTTCTGGCAGGCTGGTTGGCAACTCACTAAGGTTTGGCAGCAGCTCATCCAGGCAGAGGCACTGCGCCTGGTGTTCCGGGAGGCTGCCAGCCAGATTCGTTTGGGTGAGCAGCAGTGGAGCCTGGGCGTCGGCCAGCATGAACTGAATGCGCTGTGCCGGGAAGGCCGGATCGATGGGCAGGTACGCGCCGCCAGCCTTGAGGATGCCCAGAAGGCCCACAAGCAAGTGGGCTGTGCGCTCCAGCGCCACGGCCATCAGCGTGTCTGGCTTCACACCCAGCGATATCAGATGATGGGCTAACTGGTTGGATTGGGTTTCCAGCTCCTGGTAGGTCAGTGTCGTATTGGCATCGGAGACCGCGATGCGTTCTGGCGTTTGGCTGGCCTGTTGGGAAACGAGCTGGTGCAGGCAGAGATGGTGGGGAAACGGCCGTTGCGTTTCGTTCCACTGCTCCATCAAGGCCTTTTCTTTAGAGGTCAATAGGTCCAGTTGAGCGAGGGGCAGATCTGGATTGGCGGCAATCTGTTCCAGCAGCCGGTTAAAATGCGCCGAAAATCGGACTATGGTGCTTTCGTCAAAAAGGGCCGTGCTATATTCCCAGGCAACGCGGATACCGGATACGGCCTGGGTTATAGACAGCGTAAGATCGTATTTGGCCGTCGTTTGGGGCGCATTCAGAAGGGTTAGAGTGAGTTCCGGTAATGAGACTCGCTGGTTGGGCGTGTTTTGCAGAATGAAGGCAACCTGAAACAGCGGTGAATAGCTCATGTCTCGCGCTAACTGTTTCTCTTCCACCAGCTTCTCGAAGGGCACATCCTGGCGGGCGTAGGCGTTGAGGGTCGTGTCGCGCACCCGGTTTAGCAGGTCACGGAACGTCGGATTGCCAGACGTATCGGTTCGCAATACCAACATGTTGACAAAGAAGCCAATGAGCCCTTCAATTTCTGCACGGTTGCGGTTGGCAATGGGGGAACCCACAACAATGTCGTCTTGATGCGTATAGCGAGCCAGGAGTGCCTGGAACGCAGTTAGCAGCACCATGAAAAGGGTTACGTTTTCTGCCTGGGTTAGCTCCTGTAGGGCAGGCAAGATTTCTGTGGGGAACTCTGCGCTATAGGTTGCGCCCTGGTGTGACTGTACGGCCGGTCGGGGTCTGTCAGCGGGCAGGTTTAATACGGCCGGGGCGCCTTGTAAATTGTCCAGCCAGTAGTCTAGCTGCTCCTGTAACAGATCGCCCTTCAGCCAGTTCCGCTGCCAGGCGGCAAAGTCGGCGTATTGGATGGGGAGTGGTGGCAGAGGAGACGGCCGTTGCTCTACAAACGCCGTGTAGAGCGCAGCCATTTCCCGAAACAGGATGCTCACGGACCAGCCGTCGGAGACGATGTGGTGCATGACAATGACCATGATGTGCCTGGTTTCCGCCAGGCGCACCTGCGAGACGCGAATAACCGGACCGGTATCCAGAGAAAACGGCCGTTGCACTTCGGCATAAATCCAGGCGCGAGCTGCTTCTTCCTGCTCATCTGGCGGCAGCTCACTGAAGTCAACCTTATTAATGGGCAGCGCGGAAGCCTCGGCAATGCGTTGGTAGGGCTGTTCGTCATCGCCGTAGAAGAAGCTGGTGCGCAGCGAGTCGTGACGGGCGTAAAGCGTATCAACAGTTTTCTGTAAGGCAGCTTCATCTAAACGGCCGTCTAGCCGGAAGGCCAGGGGAATGTTATACGTTGCCTGGTTAGGCTCGAGTTGGTCGAGCAGCAGCAGTCGCTGCTGGGCAAAAGAAAGCGGCAGCGGTTTGTCTTTGGCGAGTTTAGAGATCTTTTCATCTCGCTTGTTGCCGTCTTGCCGTTCGGATGCTCGTGCCTTATCGATCAGGCGCGCAATTTGGGCAATGCTGCTCTGCTCAAAAAGGTCGCGCAGCTGGAACCGAACATTGAACTGTTTTTGCAGACGAGAAGCAAGCTGCGTGGCGAGCAGCGAGTGCCCGCCTAGCTGGAAAAAGTTGTCGTGGATGCTTATTTCCGACACGTCTAGCAGAGACTGCCAGATGGCGTGCAGCTTCTTTTCTGTGGGTGTGCCGGGCGGGGTAAAGGGAAGCGCGCGCGCCAGGGCATCCAGGTTAGGCAGGGGCAAGGCTTTGCGGTCGATTTTGTTGTTGGGGGTGCGGGGCATTTCTTCCAGCGGCATCCACACCGCTGGCACCATGTAATTTGGCAACGTGCTGTTCAGCGCGTCTTGCAGCGTCAGTTGGGTGGGCGTGGGCTGAATAGCGGCATCAACGGTGAAGTAGGCAGCCAGGATGGTCTGACCGTCGGGGGCAGTGTGGGGCATGACAACGGCCGTCTCCACCCCAGGCTGCGCCAGCAAATTGGCTTCAATTTCGCCCAGCTCCACCCGGAAGCCGCGCACCTTCAGCTGGAAGTCCGTACGGCCCAGGAACATGATGTTGCCGTCTGGTAGATACCGGGCCAGGTCGCCCGTGCGGTACAACCGCGCGCCCGGCTCATTGCTGAAGGGATCCGGCACGAACTTTTCGGCCGAGAGTGCCGGGCGGTGCAAATAGCCGTGGGCCAGCCCAATGCCGCCAATGTAAATTTCGCCCGCCACGCCTATGGGCACTGGCTGGCGCATTTCGTCCAGCAAATAGACCTGATAGTTGTGCAGGGGGCGGCCGATTGGCGCATTGCCCTGGCGCGTGCTGTCTGGTGGCACCCGGTAGATGATGGGGCAAATGGTGGCTTCGGTGGGGCCATAGCCATTGAGGAGCGTAATGCCTGGAATGTACCGCTGAATTTCTACCAGCATGGGCTCTGCCAATGACTCTACGCCGGTCAGCATCCGCTGTAGGTGGACTTTGTTGCCCGCTTGCAGCCATTGGCGGAACGGCTCCACCATGAACGGCGGCAAAAAGGCATTCTGGATTTTGTGTTCGGCCAGCCAGCTAAACAGCTGCTGCGGATCGGGCCGAACTTCTGGCGGCACAATGTGGAGCGTGCCTCCATAGTTATAGCAAGCGTAAATTTCGTAAATGGAGGCGTCAAAGTTGAGGCTTGTCCAAAGGGAGGTTGCCGTTTCTGGCTGTAGGTGGCCCCACTGGTCGAACGAGCGTTGCAGATTGATGACGCCGAAGTGATCACACACCACGCCTTTGGGCTGCCCGGTGGAACCGGAAGTGTAGATAATGTAGGCAGCATCCGCGGGGCTGCAGGGCAGGTCCAGATTCTCTGCCACCTGTGTGGCCAGCGGGGCCTGCAAATCGTTCCAGTGCCAGATGGTGCAGCTGCCGGTGTTCAGGTGATCCAGCGATGAGTTGGTAATGATGACGGGCGCGGCCGTATCATCGAGCATGAACTGGAGGCGCTGGGTGGGATAGTCTGGGTCGAAGGGCATGTAGATGGCGCGCGCTTTGTGGCAGGCCATGATGGTCATGATGGCCGGAGTACTGGAGGTCATGTGAATGCCCACCACGTCACCCGGCCGTACGCCTTGCTCAATCAGCAGGCGGGCCAGCTGATTAGAACGCTGGTTTAGCTGCTGGTAGGTGAGGGTGAGATGCTGGTCGGAAACGGCCGTTGCCCCTGGCTGCTGTGTCACCCACCTCTCAAATTGCTGGTGCAGGCAAATTCGGGGAACGTCGTTGGCGGCTGGTCCCTGCCACTGGCTCAGCAGCAGCTGTTTTTCCGCCGCTGGCAAGAGGCCAAGCTGCTTCACGTGCCGGGCCGGATCGCTTACAATGTTTTGCAGCAGCGTTTCAAAGTGACCATGCATCCGCTTAATGGTGTCGTCAAAAAATAGGTCAGTGCAATATTCCCAACTGCAAAGCAGGCCATTGCTCGTTTCAATAACGACCAGCGTAAGGTCGTATTTGGCCGTGTTGCTGTTGGCAGAGAGCGGCGTTAGTTTAAGGCCATCCAGCGTGGGCAGCGTCACATTTTCATTATTGTCCAGCACAAAGGCCACCTGGAAAATGGGCGAATAGCTGGTGTCGCGCGTGGGATGCAGGCTGTTGACTATCTTTTCAAAGGGAACGTTTTGATGACTGTATCCATCTAACGCCACCTGGCGAACTTTTGTCAACAGGGAGATAAAGATTTCGTTTTCGGAAATTTCGGTGCGCAATGGCAGCATGTTTACAAAGAACCCGATCAGGTTCTCCACGCCTGGCTGGTTGCGGTTAGCGATGGGTGTGCCGACAACAAGGTCGTCTTGCTGGCTATAGCGGGCCAGCAATAAACTGTAGGCGGCAAACAGCGTCATGAAAAGCGTGCTGCTGTGGGCCTTGCTAAGCTGCGTTAGCGCAGGCAAAAGTTCAGCGGGCAGCAGCTGGTTCAGGGTACGGCCGCGCGTGCTTTGCATCTTTGGCCTAGGCATGTCGGTGGGCAGATTGAGCACCATTGGGGCATCGGCCAGGTGGTCGTTCCAGTAGGCAAGCTGCTGTTCTAACGCCTCGCCTTCAAGCCATTTTTTCTGCCAGGCGGCAAAATCGCTGTACTCAATGAGCATTTCTGGCAAGGTGGCGGGCAAATTTTGTGATTGAGCGGTGTAAAGCTGCAAAAATTCGCGAACGAATATGTTCATCGACCAGCCATCGGTAATGATGTGGTGCATGACGATGACCATTATGTGCTGGTCGTCTGCAAGATGGAGGAGCGAGATGCGAATGAGCGGGCCTTCGCTCAGCGAAAACGGCCGCTGCACTTCTGCCTGTACCCAGGCGCGCGCTTCCTTTTCACGATTTTCTGCTGCTAAATGGGAAAAATCGTTTTTGTTGATGGGCAGGTGGCGGCTTTCTTTAACAAGTTGATAAGGCTGCTCATTGTCGTCGTAGAAGAAGACGGTGCGCAGGGAGCTGTGGCGGGCATAGAGTGTGTCTACGGCCGTTTGCAAAGCCGACTCATCTAAACGGCCGTCAATACGGAAGGCAGTTAAGACGTTGTATGTGGCCTGGTTTGGATCGAGCTGGTCTAGCACCAGCAGCCTTTGTTGGGCAAAAGATAGCGGCACCGTCTTCCCCGCCTCTCGTTTGGGAATTGCCTGCTGGTCATTTTCGCCGTCTGCGGCCTTCTTTTTCAGCATTTTGTTCAGCAGCGCCTGCTGCTTGGCAGATAAATTTTTGCGCCGTTCCGCCAGCTCCGTCTGTTTGGCAGCGCGCGTGTCAGCTTGCTTATCCTGCTGCGTTTCCTGTTGCTGCATGGTTTGCAGCGCCGCAAAATCGACCTGCCCCGCTGGCGTGAGCGGAATTCGGGTGACTGCCTGGTACTGAGCGGGGACGAACTGAGCGGGGAGCTGCGCCTGGGCAAACTGGTTTAACTTCTCGGCATCGACTGGGCCGGAAGGAACGACATAAGCGGTGAGCAGACGCTTTTCACAGGAATTTTGGTCTGGCAGCACGATGCATTTTTCCACAGAAGGGTGCTGCTGCAAGGTATCGGCGATGGCTTCCGTTTGTACATAGCGGCCGCGCGTGCTGGTGTGGGTTGGGTGGTAATGGCGGAATTGGATACGGCCGTCTGGCAGCCAGCACCAGCTGTCGCCCGTGGATTGCTGATCTTTGCCAAGATGTAGCGTACCCAGCACGCCAGTGGGAACAGGGTTGTTCTGGTCGTCCAAAATTGTTACGGGGGGAACGGCCGTACCGCTCGGCCACGGCTCCGGCGCTGTAACGGCGCTCAAAATGGTGGGCAAAATGGAGGTGCTGCTGAGGTGCCCGTGCAGCCTTTGGCGGCCTGCCCAAGATTGCCAGTTGCTTTGACTCATATCCGCTTCCAAGGAAACGACTGTCTCTAGCTGGGGCAGGCGTTTGGGGTCCAGAGCGGCAATGAGCACAGCAGGCAAGATGGCAAAATTAATCTGCTGATTTTTCAGCAAATCGTAAATTGAAGACAGCTTCGTGAGCTGGTCGCGCGGCGCCAGGTGCAGCGTGCCGCCGTTGAGCAGCGTGGCAAAAATCTCATGGACCGCCTGATGGCTGGCAAACGTGGCAAACTGTATTACCTGGCCGTTTTGCCCAACGGGATAAATTTCTGGCAGGCGCAGCAGATCCGCAACCGGGTAGCGGCCCAGCGCGGGCAAATAAATGCCCCCGGCCTCGGCCAGGGAGGCGGGTAAATCATCAGGGGAGGTATTCTGCGCTGCTTCAATTGCTAGATTCGTATAGCCATTAGGCAGTTCGACTGGACTTTGCTTGCTGTAGAGCAGCATCTTGGCCTGTGCCTGTTGCAAAGAAGACTCCTGCCAGGCTACCGGATCTTCCTCGTTGAGCGGCAGGTACACCGCGCCGGATTTTAGTGCGCCCAGCACGGCTGCTATCGTTTGTGGGTGCGTAGCGGCGTAGATGGCTACCACATCGCCTGGCTGGATGCCGTTTTCTTGCAGCAGATGGGCAATCTGGTTGCTTTGCTGATGAAGCTGCGCGTAGGTGAGTTTGGCGCTGGGGCTGGAGACGGCCGTTTTTGCGCTAAAGCGGGCTGCGATGTCTGAGAATTTTTCGCTCAGGGTTTGAGGGAAGACGGCCGTTTGGGCAGATTTGGCTTGCTGCGCCCGTTCTTCGGCCGTGCGGAAGTCAATTTCGGCAATGGGCATATCTGGCTGTCGCATGAGTTCGGTAAGTAAATTTACATAATGTTGGCTGAATCGTTCAATTCGTTCCGGGGTAAACAAGGCGGTACGATACTCCACAAAGCCGCTGATTTGCTTTTGCTGTTTAGCCATCGACAGCATAAGATCGAATTTGGCCGTGTTCGTCTCAAAGAAGACAGGCTCTATTTCGATACCCGGAATTTGGGGGCGGCCTTCAATTGCCTGTACGGTAAAGAACGTCTGAAACAGCGGCGGCACATTTTCGCGTCGGGTGGTTTGCACGGCTTCAACCACCTTGTTGAAGGGCAAATCCTGATGATCCTGCCCACCCAATACGCGCTCCCAAACCTGGCCCAGCAGCTGGCGGAAAGTTAGCGCTGGCGTAAAGCTGGCGTTCATGACAATGGTATTGGTAAAGAAGCCAATCAATTTTTCCGTGTGGGTTTGGTGGCGGTTGGCGAACGGCACGCCCACGTTGATCTCAGCCTGCTGCGTATAGCGGTGCATTAAGGCATGGTAGGTTGCGAGCAGCAACATAAAAAGGGTCACACGCTCTTTTTGCATGAACTGGTTGGCTTGCTGCATTACCTCATCAGGCAGCTGGAAGCTAAAGTTGGCGCCTTCGTCGCTGGGGGTTTCGCCGCGCGGCTTGTCTGTCAGCAGCCGCAGCGGTTCAGGATCAGGAGACAGCGTATTTTTCCAGTAGGCCAGCTGTTCTGCTTCGTGCTCGTCCAGCCATTTTTCTTGCCAGGCAGCGTAGTCTCTGTACTGAATCGGTAACTCAGGCAGCTGTGGAGTTTCGCCTGCCTGGTAGGCCCGGTAAAGCGTGGTGATCTCTTCGATGATTAGCTCAATTGACCATAAATCCATGGCGATGTGGTGCAGGGTGAGCAGCAGCACCCAATGGTCCTGGCCCAGGTACAGCAGCCGGGTGCGGATGGGTATCTGGCTGGTGAGGTCAAACGGCCGTTGGTCGTCCTGGGCAATCTGCTTGGTAACGGCCGTTTCTTGCTCGTCTTCTGGCAGGTGGCGCAGATCCAATACGGGCAGGGGAAGCTGCTCAATGGGCTGCACACGGCCGTACACGTCATCTTCTTCGAAGTAGGTTGTGCGCAGTACCTCATGCCGTATCACCATGTCGGTGAGGCTTTGCTGCAGCCGTTTAATGTTCACTGGACCGCGCAGACGCATGGCAATAGGTTCTGAATAGGCCGGGCTTTTCGGATCCAGCTTGAAAAAGAACCAGAGCCGCCGCTGGGCAGACGAAACTGTGTGCCGGTGACTGACATCAGTGGCAATAATGGGAGCGGATTCTGCGGCCTGGCCGCTCTGCGCCACCAGGGGCGCCAGTTCGGCAATGGTTTCGTGGCGGAACAGATCGCCAACGGCGAGCCGCACGCCCAAGGCGGCTTGAATATTAGAGACCAGATGCGTGGCCAGCAGGGAGTGCCCTCCCATGTCTAGAAATGAATCGTGAATGCCCACACGCTCCACGGAGAATAGATCGGCCCAGAGCTGTGCCAACTTTTCTTCAACTGTGTTGCGCGGGGCGACATACGGCCGTTCTCGTTCTCTGGCTTCTTGCGGCGAGGGCAGCGCTTTGCGGTCGACCTTGCCATTGGGCGTGGTGGGCAGCTGCGGCAGCTGCATCAGAATGCCTGGAACCATATAGCTGGGTAACGTACTTTTCAGGGCCGCGCGAACCTGCTCTGTGTCTGCCGCTTCGCCAGAGGAAGAGACAAAGTAGGCCACCAGCTGCTTGTCCTCGTTGGCCGGATTGGTCCACAATACGGCTACGGCCGTTTGCACCTCGGCCAGCTCCTCCAACCGGCTCTCAATCTCACCCAGCTCAATGCGAAAGCCGTGTAGCTTCACCTGGTAATCGGTGCGCCCGAAATACTCAATGACGCCATCGTGCCGGTAGCGAGCCAGATCGCCTGTACGGTAAGCGGTGATCGGTAGGTCAGTGGTCAGTGAGGCAGTATTCAGTGGCTTTTCACTGATTACCGACAACTGATTACCGATAACTGACAACTGTACAAACTTCTCCGCCGTCAGCTCCGGGCGATTCAGATAGCCCTGACTCAGGCCAGCGCCAGCCAGGTAGAGCTCCCCCACGGCGCCAATGGGCAGCAGGCACTGAGCGTCGTCCAAAATGTAGGCCTGCATGTTGTGCACCGGGCGGCCGATGGGCAAATCGTCACGGTTGAGCTGTTCAAGCTCTTCTGGCAGCACCCGGTGCCCGGTGGCAAAAATGGTGGCCTCGGTAGGGCCATACAGATTCCACAGCGCCTCGCCCCGGGCCAGAAGCTGCGTGGCCAGATGGCGTGTCAGCGCCTCGCCGCAGCTAATCATTTTTAGGCCCGGCGTGCCGGACCAACCAGCAGCCAGCAGCATTTGCCAGGTAACCGGCGTGCCCTGCATAAAGGTGATGTCGCCATCAGCCAGCCGGTCACAGAGCAAGTGCCCGTCTTGGATCATTTTTGCGCTGCCAATAACTACCTCACCGCCGACCACCAGTGGGGAATACAGCTCATAGCCTAAAATGTCGAACGAAAGAGAAGTGATAGCCAGGAATTTGTCTTCGGCAGTCATGCCCGGCTCTTGCAGCATAGAGGCCGTCAGATTAACAATATTGCGGTGGCTGATGGGCACGCCCTTCGGGACGCCCGTAGAGCCGGAGGTGTAAATGATGTAGGCAGTGGTGTCTGGCGGGTAATGACACTCAGCGAGCGGTTCTAGGGCTGCAATTTCTGATAAACGGCCGTCTATTTCAATCTGGGGAAGCTGCGTGGGGAACTGTGGTGCCAGATGAGACTCCGTGAGCAGCAGCTGGACAAGGGCATCTTGCAGCATAAAGTTAATGCGTTCAGCGGGGAATCTGCTTGTGAGCGGCAGGTAGGCGCCGCCCGCCTTCAGAATGCCCAGCAGCGTTACCAGCACGTTCACGGTTCGCTCCAGGGCAAAAGCCACGACCACGCCGGGCTCGACGCCCTGCTGGCGCAGGTAAGCTGCCAGTTGACCAGACTGTCGGTCCAGTTCGGCATAGGTCAGATGGGTAGCGTCGTCGGACACGGCCGTTCGCTGTGGCGTTTTGGCGGCTTGTTCAGCAATCCATTCATGCAGGCACAAATCCTCGGGCACGGGCAGGCTTGTCTGGTTCCAGGCGTGCAGCAGCAATTGCCGCTCGGCCAGGGGCATCATTTCCAGGTCCAGCACCGACCTGTTTGGCTCAGCCGCAGCGGCGTGCAGCAGCGTGGCAAAGTGCTCAGCGAACTGCTGTATGTGCTGGTCTGTAAAAAGATCGGCGCGATACTGCCAGCTGCAATGCCAACCGTCTGCCGCCCGGTCCACCCGCAGAGCTAAATCATACAAAGAAGCGTATGGGGTTTCCGGCAGTTTACCGACGGCAAAGGCCACCTGAAAAAGCGGCGCATAGCTGCCGTCGTGGCCGGGCAAAAGGCTATCCACCAGCGCAGGTAAATGCACCAGATTTTGCTGGGCCTGCTGCTCGGCCTGGTTCAACTGCGCTACTAACTCCGTAAAGGTCGTGCCTGGGCTAATTTGGGCGTGCAGGGGAAGTAGATGGTCAGAAACGGCCGTGCCCACCACAATATCATTTTGCTGGCTGTGGCGCAGCAGCAACAGGGCGTAGATCGCGAGCAAATAGGCCGCTGGCGATCCCTCGGCTGGCACCATTTCAAGCGGCAACATGGACTGATAGACGGCCGTTTGCGGGGCACTTTCGGCCGACCGCTGCCTGTCTGTAGGGAGTCTTAGCATCGCCGGGGCGTTTTTTAAATATTCCTGCCAAAAGCTTAGCGGGTTTAGGTTATTTTGCATGCGTCAATACCTTGTTTTCTAATTCTTAAAGCAGCAGATCGATTTCGTCATCGTCCATTGCTTCTATCATTTCCAGCATTTTTTCTTCAATGAGCATTGCCATGTCCACGACGGTTGGATGTTCAAACAGAACGCGCAGCGAAAGCTCTACTTCGAAGGTGCTTTGGATGCGTGAAGCCAACTGGGTGATGAGCAAAGAGTGCCCGCCAAGCTGGAAGAAGTTGTCGTACAGCCCGACTTTTTCCACGTTGGTGAGCTGGCTGAACAGCTCGGCAACGGTTTGTTCAATAGGCGTGCGCGGCGCTACGAATTGCGTGCCCTCCTGCGATTGAAATGCAGGGGCAGGCAGGGCGCGGTAGTTAATTTTGCCGTTGCTGGTTGTGGGGAAGCTTTCGAGCGTGACAAACGCTGCCGGAATCATATAGGCAGGCAGCTGCTGCCGCAGATAGGTGACCAGGGCTTGCTGCTCAGGCGCAGCGCCATTTTTGGGAATAAGATAGGCGACAAGCTGCAGGTTGTTCTGGCTGTCTGGATGGGCGGTAACGGCCGTATCGGCCACGCTGTCATGTTGGTTGAGCAAATGCTCCAGCGTTTCTGGCTCAATGCGATGGCCGCGAATCTTGATTTGACGATCGGTCCGGCCCACAAATTGCAAAATGCCGTCATCCAGAAAGCGCACCCGGTCCCCGGTGCGGTACACCTTGCCCGAATCGGCAAAGGGATCTGGGATGAATCTTGCGGCCGTTTCCTCCGGCAGGTTCACATAGCCAGATGCCAGCTGCGGCCCGGCAATGAGCAGTTCACCCGGCACGCCAACCGGCGCCAGCTGATCATATTGATCCACCACGTAAACCCGTGCCGTGGGAACGGGCCTGCCAATGGGCGCCAGCTCAACCCTGGAGACAGCGTTTGGCCCGGCGATGGCGCAGCCCGTGGCTACAATGGTTGCCTCCGTTGGTCCGTAGGTATTTAAGAGTGTCACCTTATTGGAATCAACGGTCCGCCAGATTGCCAGGTGTTCTGCCGATGCCTTTTCGCCGCCGATGATAATCAGGCGAACGCTAGCGGGCAGCTGTAGCGAAGCGTCACGCTGCATTTCGATGGTCAGCGTGTGCCAGAATGCCGTAGGCAAATCCAGCACGGTAATCTGGTAAGTGTGGCAGAAGCTAAAGAAGGCTTGAACCGAGTTCAGGCTTTCTTCGCTGCGCAGAATGAGCGTGCCGCCGCTGATGTGCGTGACGCAGATTTCTTCCAGCGAGGTGTCGAAGCCAATGGAGGCGAACTGCAAAATATTGTCGCTGGCGGTAAGCTGGAACTGATCAATGGCCGTATGAATGTAGGTGTGCAGCGCTTGCTGGGGCAGGCGTACGCCTTTGGGCTGCCCGGATGAGCCAGATGTATAGAGGACGACGGCCGTTTCGGCCATGGCTATCGGCTGAAAAGCAGGTGTATCTGCGGGCAGGGGGTCGAGGCTATCGATCAGCAGCACTGGCTGGCTGACCTGGGGCAGCGCCGCTTGCAGGGTTGAATGGCTGATGATGGCCTCTAACTCTGCGTTTTCGATCATGAATGCCAGTCGCTGCTGCGGATGTTTGGCATCCAGCGGCACGTAACTGTTGCCACTTTTAAGAATCGCCCAGAAGCCAATGGGAAAGTGATAGGTGCGGTCTAAATGAAGGCCAATACGGCCGTTGCTAATGCCCAACTGTTGCAGATGGGCTGCCAGCTGGCTGGACTGTTCATCTAGCTCTGCGTAAGTCAGCGTGCCATAGGCCGGGTCGATCACGGCAGCGACATTAGGC
>JBHIWP010000043.1:0-25129 GCA_041987425.1 Promineifilaceae bacterium (SeqCode)
TAAACAAAAAAGCAGCGCGGGGAAGGGTGGGAAAAGGTCCGCGCGCTGCTTACATAAACTGCAAATCATTTGGCTTTTTGAGGGCTGGGGGGCGTGGGCGCTGTGTAGCCGGTGCCCAGCGTCTCTAGCAAAATCAGCGTGCCGCCCGGTTTGAGCAGGCGTTTCATCTCGCTAATCATGCGGCTTACTTCGGACCGCCAGCTGTCTGGATACCAGCCACAGGCATGGGCAAAGCTCCAGCCTTCGATGGCAATATCGGCGCAGCGGTCGGGCAGGGGGATCTGGGCGTTGTTGGCTACGTGCAGCCGCCAGTTTTGCCAGCCTCCCGCCTTTAGCTTGTCTTCTGCCACGTTGAGCATGTGGGCTGAGCTGTCGCAGGCGTCGATGTGGGCCGCTAGCGGCGCAAGCAGGCAGGTGATCCGCCCCGTGCCCGCGCCGAACTCGACGATTTTTTGATTGGTAAACGGCCGTATCCCCACCAGCGCTGGCAGCAAGTTTCCCTCATAGTCCTCCGCGGCAACCATTGCCTCGTAGGCTTCTGCTTTCGTCGCGTAAATTTCCCTAAAGTTCATGGTCTATCGTAAAGCAGCGCAATTACTAAATTACCCAATTACTTACCCTGCGTTCCTCTTCGCATATTCAGCTTCTAAAAATGATTCCAGCTCTGCCAGCTTTTCATCCCGGCCCAGAACTACCAGCGTATCGCCCTCTTCCAGCACTGTGGAGGAAGCCGTGCCGAGCCTCACGCGGGGACGGCCGTTTTCACTGTGGTACTCTACCAGGCCAATCACGTTTAAATCAAAGCGGCGGCGAAAATCAATGTCGATGAGCGTTTGCCTGGCCCAGCTGGCGGGAATTGATAAGCGTCGCACGCTAACGCCGGGCAGGATTTGGCGGCTCTCGTACGTTTCCCGCTGCGTACGGTAAATGGTTTGCTCATGGGCCAAAATAGTGGCTATCACCATCATAAAAAGGGCAGGCACCATGTAGACAGAGCCAAACGCCTCCACAGCAAATAAAATGGCAGCCAGCGGCACGTTGGCAATGGATACCAGGCTGGCCACCATAGCGGGCACAATGAGCACCATGGGCTCGTAGTTGAAAATGTTGGCCAGAACAGAGGCAACCATCGTGCCAAAAAAAAGCGTGGGCACCAGCAGCCCGGCCGAACCACCCGAGGTGATGGTTGCCAGCGTAGCGATCATTTTGGCCACCAGGGCAATGAGGGCGACGGCAATGGTCAGCTCTCCGGCAAATGCCATGTCTACCACAGATTCACCGGGGCCAAGCACCAGCTCCAGCCCGTGGTCAGTTAGCTCAAAGTATTGGGTAACGTAATGAACGATGAGCGCGACGATCCCGGTAACCGACGCGCCCAGCAGATGCCGCCGCCAGATTTCTGGCTGCCGCTCGTAAAAGCTATGATCAAAGCTGACGCGCAGCTGCCGAAAATATTGGCTTATCAGCGAGACACAGATGCCAAGCAGTAGCAGCACGCCAAAGTAGCGCCAGCTGGTCGGCGGAATGTAGAGCAGTTCAACCTCAAACGGCACCGGATGGCCCTCCGTCACCAGGTCCGTAAGAAAGAAAGCCACCAGGGCTGCAATAAGCGAGTAGACCAGCTTTTCAATGACAGGCCGGTGGCGATACATGACTTCTGAGGCAAAGAAGGCGGCAGCAAAAGGAGTGCCCAGCAGCACAGCAACGGCCGCAGCAATGCCGCTGAGCTGGGCGGTTTGCAGGTGATCGGTTTTGTCTGGTTGCCACCAGCGCCAGAAGCGGGCCATGAAGGTGAGGTGCTCGCCGCTGCTTTGTGTCAGGTGACGGGGCTTGAAGAGACCGGCGGAGACGCTTTCGCCAATGAGCGTCACGCTGGCTTCTAGCCCACCGCTGCCGCCGCTGCCCAGGGTTACGAGGGTGGCCAGAAATTTACGCGCGGCCAGGGTGAAGGTGGGCAGTTCCCAGCGCACTTCCACGCCTTCTTGTCCGGTAAGCGCCTGCTCGAAAGACGGTTCAGACGTGTAGTATAGCGAAATGGCCCGTTCTAAACCGTCACCTTCTATGTCATTGAGTTCGTGAATGTGACCTTTTTTGTCGCGGTAGTAGAGTGTGGACGGCCGTAGTTGGGCCAGCCAGGCCACAATCAGCGCGCCAATTAGGAGGGGAAAGAACAGTAGCCACGGAGATGGTCCTTCTTCTAAAAAGTGGAGCACCGTTTCAAACAGCCAGTGAACGGCCGTTTTCAGGCTAAACACCGCAGCCCATACCGCCACGCCAATAATGATTGACTGTAAAGCGAGACGTTGTTCTTCTTCGTCTATGTATTTGGGCAGATTACTGACAATCTTGAGATGCTTTAACGCGTCCAGGAGGGCATTGCCAATTGATTTCATAGGAAAATGTTCAGGCTGTTTCGGTGTAAATAGAGTAATCAAATAGATGTTTAAAGCCGAATTGTGCGTACAGGGGAAAGCCGTAGGCGCTGGCGGTCAATACAACCATCGTATCGCCTTTGTTTTGTTCTTTTATGTATTGCAACAGATGGGCTAAAATTGCTTTGCCGTAGCCTTGGCGCGTGCATTCAGGCAGCGTGGCCATAATGTAAATGCCGGGCAAACCAGCCCCTTCAATGACGGCGCCGATGGCTACAGGTGCGTTAGTCTGCCTGCCTGCCAAAAATAGCCGCGCCGGACTTGTATCTGATAGCCAGTCTGCTGCCATATTTTCAAAATAGTGCAGCGCCTGGCCTGGCGGAAAGCGAAATGCCTGGTGGCGAATGTGGCTTGCAGCCCGCAAATCTGCGTTTGATTGAGCACGCCACACCTTTATCTCATGGGCGCTGCTCATTTTGGGTCTTACTGTAGTATCGAGCGGTGCGATCATGGCAGGCAGCTTGCGCGGTCTGGCGGCAAGGCCATGCTCGTGAAGATGGTGGGCCATATTGGCTGGCGTGGCGTTGGGGCCAATCCACCACAGCCAGGGAACCCCGCGCCTGGTAAAGAAAGCTTTGATAGCTGCAATCTCACTGTTTATTTCTTCGTCCGTCGCATCGGCGGGGAAGTTACAGCCCAAGGCTAAGTTTAGCAAGGGTACCCGGAGCCCCGTAGAGGATAATTTGACACCCTTTCTTTCTAACTGCACAGCGTTGGGGCTGCGTGAGGAGAGCCAGGCCTGCACCGTTTGGGTATGGCAGTCGGCCAGATGAACGAGCTGATCGTGAGATTTGACTGATGCGTGAAAGGGTTGTGTAGCACTCATCTGCTGACTTCAAAGTTTGGGCCGGAAACGGCCGTTAAGTCCACCACCACCGCTTGCCCGCCAAAACCATGCACTAGATCGTGCGCCCGCACCGTCACGGTGGTGATTTCGGCGGGGATGGGAATATTGCTTTGGCTGCGCGTGAAGGGCTGTTCGTTTTGGTGAGGGTGAAGCAGCAGGCGCGTAAAGGGATCGTCTGGGTTGGCTTTGGCCACTGTGCCGTCTGGCAGCACCACGTCCCAGCCGTCAGCGTAATCTTCCCAGCCTGTGTCTGGGTGGGCTACGGTAACAGAAAAGGTCCACAGGCCTACGGCCGTTTCTGTGGCAGTAACGAACAGTACGTCGGCATCGGCCTCGGAGCTGGCATTGGGGGAGTCGTTGGTTAATTCACTGGATTCTGCTGTGGCGGTTGGATTTTGAGGAACGGCCGTTGCTTCTACCAATTCGACTGGGCCCGTGCCACCTGGCTCCGGTTGGTTACCAAAATCGCACCCACTGCTCATGATGGTAAAAATAAACGCAAGCAAACCCAGCCTCAAAAAACTTCTCACCCTGTCACCGTTTCTGGTTCAAACCAACCTACTGTGCGCTGAGACGGCCGTAAATAGGTGGCCCGAACGCGCTCAATATCGTCTAACGTAATCTGGTTCAAGCGCTCCAGCACCGTTTCGTACCACTCATAATCCCCAATGACCGCCTCCGTCATGCCCAGAAGCTGCGCCTGCCCGGTGATGCTCTCACCGGCCAACACAAACTCTGCCTTAGCTCGCTTGAGCGCCTTAGCCAGCTCTTGCTTGGTGATAGGCGCGGATTCCAGGCGAGTTAGCTCTTCATCTAGCGCAGCTTCTACCTCGGCCAACGTGCGGCCGGCCTGCACCACCGCATTGACCGTGTACAAATAGGGATCAATGGTGGGGGTAAGGCTGCCGTAGGCGCTGGCGGCCAATTCCGTATTGACCAATGCTTTATAGAGACGAGAACTTTTGTTGCTGCCGCCTCCACCAAACATGCCCAGGCTGCTGCCCCCGGCAAAGGCTGCGTTCAGCAGCACCAGCGGCAAATAGTCCGGATCGGCGGCGGCTGGAGCGCGGTAGGCGGCGGTGAGATAGGCGGTATCGCCAGGTCCCTGCACGATTACGCGCCGTTCACCTCTTTGCGGTGGTTCCTGGCGGGTCACGGGGTTGGCTGGCTGGCCCGCCGACAGGTCGCCGAAGTGCGTCTCGATACGCTCCTGCATCTCGCTGGCGGCAAAATCACCTACGGCCACGATGATAGCGTTGTTGGGTACATAATATCGCCGATAATGATCATATAAATCATCGCGGGACATCGTGGTCAGGTCTGCCAGATCGCCAATGATTTCATGGTGATAGGGATGCACGCGGAAGGCAGCGGAAGTTATCTCTTCGTTAAGCTGAAAGGTGGGATCGTTTTCGTACATTTGCCGTTCAGAAATGATGACGGTTCGTTCTGATTCCACCTCTTCTGGCGCCATGATGGTATTTGCCATGCGGTCAGCTTCTAACTGCAGTGCCAGATCGATTTTTCTGGCAGGCATGGTTTCAAAGTAAGCCGTAAAATCAACCCAGGTGAAAGCGTTCCAGTAGCCGCCTTCCCGCGAGACAAGCCCATCCAGCGAGCCGTTGGGGAAGGTAGGCGTGCCTTTAAACATCATGTGCTCCACCCAGTGGGAAGCGCCAGTGTTGCCCGGCCTTTCGTGGCGGCTGCCTACCCGGTACCAGACCATAAAGCTGGCAACTGGCGCGTGATGCATCTCTTTTAAAACGATAGTCAGGCCGTTGTTGAGGGTTGTCTTGTGAATCGGAGTCGTCATGAATTATCCTTTGCCTCTGCGTCGTCACCATGAGAAGTGCAAGGGTTTGGATTATAGCAATGGATGGGGGAATGGGGAAACGGCCGTTACTATCGAAAACAAAAAACCTGCCTGGCAATAGTGGTTTGCCAGGCAGGTTAGAAATCTTTAATAAAAGTTGGGGTTTACGCTTGTTTTTCGAGCTCTTTTTCGGAAACGGTGCCATTTGGAGAAAGAGCAGCCGCTTGCACCATCGGTTCTAGCAAAGCGCCGCCAACCGAGAGATATTGATAACCTCTTTCTACTAGGCTGGTATAGTCTGGAATCATGCGACGGCCGTCGATGACCAGGTAGGGCGGCTCAACCGCTTTTTCGATGGTGCGTGACAGTCCGCGGAACTCTTCCCAGTCGGTGGAGATGTAAACGGCATCGGTACCTGCCAGCGCTTCTTGCACCGTGTTGTGGTAGCTGATGCGTTCGAACAGGTGATTTTTCTCTGGATTGAACCAATATTGCTTGGCGGCGTCCATTGCCAGGGGATCATAAGCCCGAATCGACTTAACGCCCTTGCTCAGCAGAGCCTCTACGGCTTTGAGCGCGGCCGAATCGCGCATGTCGTTGGTGCGCTTTTTGAAGGCCAGCCCCAAAATAGCCACCGTCTTTTGGTTAAAGTTGAAGTGGGCTTCGTGAATGGCCCGATCAATGAGATAGGTCTTTTGGTACTCATTGATGTTGTAAACGGCTTGCAGCAGATCGGTGGAGCAGCCAGCCTGGTTGAGCTGATAGATCAGCGACTGAATGTCTTTACCGAAGCAGCTGCCGCCTGCGCCGTTGCTCACGTAAGATCCCCAGGTGCTAATACGCGTATCAGCTGTGACGCCAATCTTCAAATCTTCCATGCGAACGTTGGGCAAAGATTCTGCTACGCGGGCGCCCACGCCATTCCAGAAGGAGATATAGGTGAGCAGCAGCGTATTGCCCATGTATTTGATGGCTTCGGCCGTTTCTGGCGTCGTTTCCACATATTTAATGCGCACGTGATTGACAAATTGAGAGTAAACCCGGCGCAAAATTTTGAAATCTTCATCCGTATCGGCGCCAACCACCACGCGGTCGGGACGACGGGAGCCTTCTACAGCATTCCCCTGGGCCAAAAATTCCGGGTTGGAGGCAACGCCAAAATTTTCTACCCCGTGTTCTTCCATGATCTGCTCCAATAAACGAGCAGTGCCCACGGGCACGGTGCTTTTGTTTACCAGCACCACGCGGTTTTTGTTCTGGCGTTTGGCCAAAAGGGCAGCAATGTCGTGGGCGGCTTTCAAATAGTAAGTCAGATCGGTTGAACCATCTCGATTGGGCGGGGTGTTGATGCACATGAAGAATACGTCTGTATCTTCATATAAGTCACTGATGTCTGAGGTGAAAAAGAGGTAGCGATCGATGGTATCGGTAATAGCGGCAGGCAGGCCGGGTTCATTAACATAACGTTCAATTTTAGCGGCGTCCCCACTCTTATAGGCGGCAATTTTGTTGGGGTCGATGTCATAAGCATACACTTCATGACCCGCTTCTGATAAAACGGCCGCATGGGGCAATCCCACAAAACCGGTCCCAACAACAATAATCTTCATTTTACTTACTCCTTACAACTTGCAAATATTAGTCGGACTTGAAAAGTTACACAGTTTTACAGTAGTGGTAGTTTGCAGATTTCAGCGATCAAGTAAAACTTCGAGGATCTATCTATTCTTTCGTAAATGGGCACAAATCAACTACAAAAATAGCACAGTTGACAGTAGTGCAACACTCTTACATTTGTACTTTCAGCAGCCGGTTATCCATCGCTTTTACACATTAGTTTGGCAACCCGACGGCCGATTTCTACAGCAAAATTTGTGCCACGATCCCAGGGGTATACCTGGCTCATGCTGGCAAAGTATAGGCCCGCAATCGGCGTTTGCAGGGCCGGTATATTTTCTGAATGATTCAAGAAAGGCACAGGTTGGGCATAGCCAGCGCGAAACAGCCAGCTTTTGCGCACCCAATCTGCTTGAAAATCTGGATTTATTTTGCTCAACGCCTGGGTAAACAGCTTCTCCAACTCAGCTTCAGGCATCGTCATATAAGGATGATCTGGATTGACATAATCACCGCAGTAGATAATGTGTTCACTGCCGTAGTGCTGCCGGTCAATGTAGTTTGTGTGCTCGACCAGCGCCAGAAAGGGCAGTTCGTTCTTTGTTTTGTTTGGTGAGTCGGCCGGAATATTGAGCCAGTATGTGTTGCTCTCGGCCATGAGCGGCCGTTTCAAGGCCAGAGTCAGCACCACAGCTCCCATGCTTTTTAGCCGCAGCAGGTTTTCCAGATATTGTGGCGGCAGGGTGGGAGCCATTTTGCTAAACAGCTTGGGTGACGTGGTAACCAGGCAGGCATCAAACTGCTCTGTGCCAGCTTGCGTTGTAATGTCGAGTTTGCTATGGGCGGTGGGGCTGATTTGCTGCACGGGACAATTACGTTTTATCTGCCCGCCACGTTGGGTAACGGCCGTTTCCAACGCATCAATAAACGCCTGAAAGCCCCCTTTAAAGTAGCCGAGCTTAAAGCTGCGCACGTGCAGTCTGGCCCATAGCCAGGCCATGTTGACCTGATCGTAATAGTCGCCAAATTTGCCAATGAGCAGCGGCTTCCAGGAAACTTCGTAGATTTTCTGGCCGTAAAAGCGGCGCGTCCAGGAAACGGCCGTGTGCTTCTCCAAATATCGCCAAAATTTGGTATAGCGAATGAACGCCCCCACCAGGCCAAAGCGGAAAAAATCAACAATGTTATAACCAGGAAACTTAAACCAATCAATGGGATTGCTAAAAGGATATATTTTCCCATTATGGAGAATAGAAGTGCGTGGCGTCGGGAAAAATAAATTATCCTTGAAGCCCAGCTCTTTCACCAGGCCAATAATCGCTTCGTCCGATTCAAATAGATGATGATAAAATTTTTCTAAGGGCCACGCCCACTTCTCATCCTTAAATCCTGTAGCTAGCCCGCCAACCTGCTCGCTGGCCTCAAACAGGGTTACCTGATGGCCCGCTTCCAGCAAGTCATATGCCGCAGCCAGGCCAGTTAGCCCTGCCCCCACAATCGCTATTTTCATGCGCTGGCCTCCTGTTCAGTCACCTGAACCGCCCGGCCAAAATCAGCCCAGCCCAGCCCTTCCTGGAGCATGTAGTAAGCGCCCAGCAGGGTAATTGGCAGCCAAAGAGCGGCGTGCAGCACCAGCGTGTAGGCCGTGGCCAATCCTCTTTCAATGCCATATAAAATCAGCACCGCAATGCCAGGACCGTCAAAAGTGCCGATGTAGCCCGGTGCAGAAGGCAATGTTGTGGCCAGATTGACAATGCCGTTCATCAGCATCAGGGCAAAAAAGCTCACTTCAAAGCTAAAGGCGTGCATCACAAACCAGTACTTGACCGTTTCTAGCAGCCAAATGACCACAGAGGTCAAGAAAATCATGAGCACGTTTTGGAAGCTGCGCAGGGATTCTAAGCCAGTGAGGAAGCGTTGTAAGAAGTCGAGCAACGGCCGTTGCAAACGTGTGGGCAATAACTTTTCACTGAACCACTCGGCCAGCGCATAGAAGCGATCTGGCATGGCGGCCAGGGCAAAAAAGACGACCATCGCCACGAAAAAGAGCACGCTGGCTGTCACCACAATGGTGCGAATGGAGCCATCGTCGCCGGGAATAGGCGTAAAGGGCAGGGCCACAAAAACAAAGACCAGCATCACCAGCCCGTCAAATACGCGCTCCACAATGACCGTGGCCAGGCTGGCGCTCATGGGCACTGCCTCGCGACGGCGCAGTACGTAGGAGCGCAGCACTTCCCCGGCCCGAAACGGGTAGATATTGTTGCCCATGTAGCCAATCACCACAACGGGGAACAATTGGCGCAGAGGGACCTGTTTTAACGGCCGTAGCATATAGTCCCAGCGCCACGTGCGAGCCCATACCGCTACAAAATAGACGGCGACACCGGGCAGCAGCCACCAGTAGTTTGCGCTTTGTAAATCTTGCCAAACGTCACCCAGTTCCAGCCCTTGCAGCGCCCACCAAAGAAAAACGGCGCTGACCGCAACGCCGATCCAAAAATAAATTCGTTTCAAAGAAAATAACCTCAATATCGAAGCAAATCACAAAAAAAATTTTGAAATAGAAAGTAAGGTTTCACGTGATTTGCTCAAGTAAAAGCCAGAACTGAGCCTGATCTATTTCAAATAGCTTATTGGCTTTTACAAATATACACTGTGCCAAAGCACAAACCGCAATTGTATCATGCAGATAGCCTCTGTCATCTGATATTACAATTTTGGGGCGCAGCAGGCTGAGCGACACGCTGTTTTTGGGCGTCTGCTTTGACAAGCATTTAAAATTATGATAGTTTTTAGCCAGTTTTTGTCTGGCAGTTTTCCCCTGTAGTAATCGGAAAATTGCCCTGTTTAATCTTAGGAGGTTGGAAACCGTGGCAGAACGCGAAGTGGGTACTGTGAAATGGTTCAATAATGACAAAGGTTACGGCTTTATTGAACGTGACGCAGGTGGTGATATTTTCGTCCATTACAGTGCCATCCAGGGCAGTGGCTATCGTTCTTTGGAAGATGGCCAGCGGGTAGAATTTGCGGTGGCAGAAGGTCCTCGTGGGCTTCAAGCTCAAGAGGTGAACCGAATCGCTGATTAGCATCTCTAACTTGCTACCAAAAAGAGCTCATCGCCTGATGAGCTCTTTTTTTATGCATAAAAATAATTTCAGCGATTAGCGGCCAAAGTGCATGGGCATGATAATGTGAACAAAATCATTATCGCCGACCGGTTTAATGACGCCCGGTTCCATAGGATTTGTGGTTTCCAGCGCTACCTGAGGCGTGTCGATGACGCTCAAGACATCGGTCATGTACTTCACATTGAAAGCGATCTCAATAGATTCGCCATCTACATCAGCATCAATGGGGGCCAGAGAATCACCGGTTTCGGTGCTGGTGGCGGCAATAACGGCCGAACCCGGGCTTAGTTCGTCACCTGGCTCGATGCGCACACGGGCCGTATGGCTGGATTCACGGGCAAAGATTTCGGCCCGTTTGCAGGCGCTGCGAAATTCGGCCGTGCTCAGCACGGTGCGCGTCAGGTTCTTCTTAGGAATGATAGGCGTGTAGTCGGGAAATGTTTCATTGATGAGCTGAGAAACCAGCACCACATTGTCCATGTCGAAGACCACCTGGTTGCGGCCTTCCGGCATGGAGATGTACACGGCATCATTGTCATCGCTGGCGATGCGTGCCAGCTCAATTAATGCCCGTGCCGGAATAATGATATCAACCGGCTTTTCTACGTAGCCGGGGATATGGGCTGAGCGCAGCGAGAGGCGAAAACCGTCTGTGGCTGCCATGAGCATTTTACTTTCTTCAAAGTGGGTGGAGACGCCAGTGAGGGTGGGGCGGGTATCGTCTGTGGCAGCAGCCATGGCTACCTGGTTGATCATTTGCTTGAGCACGGCCGTTTCCACACGAATTCTGTTGTCCTGATCCGGCTGCGGCACCAGGGGGAACTCCTGGGCGTCTATCCCTTTAATGTTGGCTTCAGTACGGCCGCAGGTGATGTGCAGCGTCTGGGTCTGCTCGTTCAGCACCAGATCAACCCGGTCTTGCGGCAGCGCACCCACCAGATCGCTAAACGTACGGGCCGGTACGGTAATGGCCCCTTCCTCTTCAACCTTGGCCCCAATCCAGGCCGTCACCACAATCTCTAAGTTGGTGGCCGACAGCTTAAGACGGCCGTTGTCGGTTTCCAGCAGCACGTTGGCCAGCACCGGCAGCATAGATCGGGTGCTAACGGCTCTGCTAACGATATTTAACCCTTTTGCCAAGTTCTCTTGCAGACAGGAAACCTTCATTGCCACCTCTCCCTGAAGTATTGTTGTATTATCCCGCATATGCGCCTGTGGATAGTATACAGGAACGGCAGGCGCAGAGCAAGACAATATTATGGATTAGGAAGCAATGGAAAACGGCCGTTTTACCACAGGCCACTTTCATTTGAGCGAACGCCTGACAACAAAAAACGCCGCTGCCTGTTCAGGCAGCGGCGTCAATTCTATTGATTAGCTAACTCTTAGCCGTTTTCGGCCTTGGCCCGCAGCGGCGGTACGTTAGACCCGCTCTGCGTTTTGGGCAAAGGTACGTTCATGCCTTCGTTCCCTGAAGCCACCGTAAACGGAGGCTCTGACGCGGGGAGCAGGGCAATAGCCAGGACCTCATGCAGATGCCGGGCCGGGATTAGTTCCACCTCTTGCCGAATGCTATCCGGTAGCTCAGGAATATCCTTGGCGTTGTCCTTGGGCATGATGACCGTTTTAATGCCGGCGCGATGAGCGGCAATTGTCTTGGATTTAAGCCCGCCGATGGCCAGCACCTTACCGCGCAGCGTCACCTCACCCGTCATGGCCACATCGCGGCGAACCGGGCGGCGCGTAAAGGCAGAGATGATGGCTGTAGCCATGCCAATGCCCGCACTAGGGCCATCTTTCGGCGTAGCGCCATCGGGCACGTGAACATGAATATTCACCTGGTCAAAGATGGTAGGTTCCAGGCCCAGGGTCCGAGCATTAGCGCGGGCGTAAGTCAGGGCGGCCTGGGCAGATTCCTGCATCACGTCGCCTAATGAGCCGGTGAGCGTAATTCTGCCGCTGCCTTCGCTCAGGCTGACCTCGATAGGTAGCGTATCGCCACCAAAGCTGTTTACAGCCAGGCCCGTCACCACGCCAATTTCGTCCTTCTCTTCAGCAATGCCATAGCGGAACTTGGTCGGACCAAGATAATCTGTTACTTCATCCGGCGTTACCACAAAAGGCCCGGCTTCACCACCTGCCACCTTTACAGCGATTTTGCGCACGACGGAGCCAATGCTGCGCTCCAGGTTACGCACGCCAGCTTCACGCGTGTAGTAGCGAATGAGATGCTGTAAGGAATCTTTTTCAAGCGTTACTTCAACATCACCAATGCCGTGTCCTTCTAGCTGCTTGGGCAGCAGATATCCTTCGGCAATGGCTACTTTTTCTTCTTCAATGTAGCCAGGCATGGTAATTGTTTCCATGCGGTCTAACAGTGGCGCCGGAATGGTGCTAAGCTGGTTAGACGTAGTGATAAATATCACCTGGCTCAAATCAAAAGGCACCTCCAGATAATGATCGGTAAAGGTGCTATTTTGTTCCGGGTCCAATACTTCCAGCAGTGCAGAAGATGGATCTCCGCGCCAGTCAGTACCAACTTTATCGATTTCGTCCAGCACAATGACCGGGTTACGCGTTTCGGCGTCTCGCAGCGCACGGATGATGCGCCCGGGAATGGCCCCAATGTAGGTCCGGCGATGACCGCGAATTTCGGCTTCATCGCGCACCCCACCAAGGCTAATACGCACCATCTCTCGCCCAATAGCCCGGGCCACGGAAGTAGCAATAGAAGTCTTGCCGACTCCTGGCGGGCCGTTGAGGTTGATAATGGCACCACGCATCTTTGTGCCTGCCAGCTTGCGCACGGCCACATATTCTACGATACGGTCTTTTACATCTTCCAGGCCGTAATGATCCTCGTCCAGCACCTCACGCACGTGGTGAATATCCAGATTATCTTCGGTGGCGTTGTTCCAGGGTAGCTCCACCAGCCATTCCAAATAAGTGCGAATTACGCTGGCCTCAGCAGACTGCTGTCCCTGGTATTCTAGCCGCTTCAGCTCTTTTATAGCCCGCTCGTGAACGTCCTTGGGCATGTGGGCATCTTCAATTTTCTGGCGTAGCTCATCCGGCACGCTTTCGCCATCTTCGCCAAGCTCTTTGCGAATGGCCCGCATTTGTTCACGCAGCAGATATTCGCGCTGGGCTTTATCTGCCCCTTCACGGGCATCTTGCTGGATTTTGTTTCGCACTTCGGTAATGCGCAGCTCTTGCCGCAAGAACTGCGTGGTGATCTGCAAGCGCTTTTCGCCGTCGGTGGTCGTCAGCAGCTCTATTTCGGTCTCAAGCGGCAGGTTAAGCAGCCCGGCGATGTAGTCTGCCAGGTCCCCCGCTGTCGTTTTGCTGCGGGTGGTCGCCATAACCTGCTGGTTGGCTTCACCCAGCGCGTCGGCATATTGTTCCAGGTAGGCAATGGCTTCGGTGATGAGCTGCGTATCGTCACTATCCTGGGCGTCGGCAAGTTCGCTGTATTGACCGGTAAGGAAAGGTTCGGCCGTTTCCAGACCTTCAAACTTTACGCGGCGATGCAGCTCAACAAGCATCTGCACCCCCATGTGTGGGGTGCGCAGCACGTCACGCACGGTGGCCAGAACGCCAACCGGCACTAAATCTTCTTTTTTGGGTAGCTCTACTTCGGCATTGAATTGTACGAGGATGAGGAGTTCGCCACCTCGCTCAACGGCCGCTTGTGCAGCCGCCAGGGAACGACGTCGCCCGATGGAAATAGTGGTCGTCACACCGGGAAACACAACGCCGCCTCGAAGCGGAACGATGGGTACGGTTACATGGGATAGTTGTTCCATGATCTTGTCCTTTATCGACTCGAATCTTAATGTGCCTGAACTCTACGCTTCCTAACTTACTAAGTTTTTTAGTTACACTACTCAGATTACCTGGTTACTCTAACCTTTTCGCTTACATGATGACTTTCAGGAAGTGTTAAGGGCCTGATTCTGTCGCTATGCATAGCTTATGCAACATATTTTTTACAGTATCAACCTACTGTGCTTGCTTCACAATAGGTCTCTAGTATTTTAGGCAGCGATGGGGGTAAAACAATGGTCCTACGTCAGAATCGTGTTAGAAATTCAATTCCAGGGGAGATTGCTGCGGATTTGCCAGTAGACGGCCGTTTCTTCCTTCATTTGCGGCAGAACAGTGGCCAGTTCTTGCGTCCACTTTACGTCGAGAGCAGCCAGGTTGGAAAGGAGATGCGTGGTTTGGGCCGCCCCGCTCAGGACCACATCGACAAAAGGCTGGTTGAGCACGGCCGCCAGGGCCAGGGCATCGACGGTGGTGTGGTGCTGCGCGGCCAGCTGAGTGAGCGTTTGCATTTGGGGCTGAAAGCTGGAGGCGTTGTTGCGGGCGGTGAGACGGCCGTTCGCCAATGCTTCCTTAATAATGACGCCCATCCCTGCCTCGTGCGCTGCGGTGAGAACGGCCGTGGCCGACTGTTCCAAAATGTTCCAGGTAGCCTGCACGGCAGCGAAGAGCCGCTCACCATCAAATGTGATTTCCAACGCGCGCCATAATGTTTCAGCCTGGTCAGTGCCGCTGAGCGACAGGCCAATGAGGATGCCTGCATTGCGCAGGCGGGCCAGTTCCGCCAGCACCGCCTTGTTTTCCAGAACGCCACTGTCCAGCGTGGCGGAATGAATCTGGTAAAGATTGAGCTGATCGCCGAGCAGCGCCTGGGATTCTTGCCACTGCCGCTGGAGCACCGGCAGGGTGTGCTCTTTGACCTCATGCTTTTGGCCTTCGGGCAGCGTCACCTGCCAGTTGGCCGTGTAGGTATAGCCCCATTTGGAGCCAATGGCGACGCTATCAGGATCTATGTTACGGACGTTTAGCCAGCTAGCGAGGAAGGCTTCGGCACGGCCGTAGGAGCGGGCGGCGTCAAAGTAGCGAATGCCAGCTTCCCAGGCGGCATCCAGCACGGCGTGGGCATTGGCTTCCATCGTAGCCACATCATATTGATGGTCTAAATCTTTGCCGTGCCCCAGGTTGATGTAGCCAGGGCGCCCCAGTGCGGCCAGCCCCAGTCCCATGGGGGTGACGGTCAGATTGGTTTGGCCGAGCGTTTTTTGCTTCATTCAGGTTCCTCGGATTTTGTTTTACGGCAGAGACGCAAAGGTCGGTGAGTTTATTTTAGTTGGCAGGCCAGGCCATAATAGCTAAATAGCCAGGGATGCGGCTGAGCCATTGGAAAGGCTTGAAGAAGGCGCGGGCCAACTTAAAGTAGAGGGGAATGGAACGGCCGTCGCCCGCTCTCGCCTCCACAAAGCCAAACTGCTCATAAAATGGAACCAGCCGGTTCATGCAGGTGAGCCACACGGGTGGCTGTTGTCCAGTCAGCAGCTGGTTGATAATTGTGGCCGCCACCCCTTGCCGCCGCCACTTCTTTTGCACGGCAATTGAGGCTAATTCGCGCGCGCCATCGCGGTGCGGCTTGATCTGACCACAGCCGATGAGACGGCCGTTTTCATCGATAGCCACAACAAATCGCCGCCACTTTAACCCAATAGGGTTTATGTTGACGGCGCGAATAAGCGCCTTGATAGCCGCTTCATCGCTGGCCTGGGCAGGACGATAGGTGATTGCAGCCGGACCCGAGGTCATTTGCCCTTACGCTTTCATTTTGCGCAGGGCCATAGCCATTGCCCCCAGGGCGGTAAACATCGTAATGGCAATTTTGGTCACATCCACAATGGGTTCCACGCGCACGCCGTCGGGGCTGATGATAATCGTCGCTACCGGGCGGGCAGTTGTGGCGCCACCGCCGCCTCCCCCGCCGCCATAACCAAGCGGTTCGTGGGTTGCCTCGGCTGTGGCAGGGCCGGTTCCACCACCGCCGCCATAGCCAACGCCCATGCCAGCCGTGTATTCCGAGGCGGTAATGACCGTGTGGTCGCCCACGGTAACGGGCTGGCTAAAGACCGCGTCAGGGCGGGTGACGTCGAACAGCTTGCTGATGAGTTGGTTGGCAGATTCCTGGTCGGCAACCGATTCAACCATTACTTTGTTAAAGCTTTCGCTCATGAGAATTTCCTTTTATCTATTGAGTAGCTGAGAATTCCAAACCTTGCTTTATGGGCGGCATGCTTAGGAGGATTGCTTTGAACGACTTATGAGCATTCGCAGGAACAGGGAAAGCAGCAGGCTGATGGCCAGGATGCTCCAGGTAGCCAGGCGAGTGACGTCAACAATTGGGTGCCGTTCGGACTGTTCGCCTTGCTGGACGAGAACGGCCGTTGGCCGCTGCCAGACAAAGCCACCAAAGGGAAAGCTTATGATAAGCGCCTGGGATTCGGGGATGAGCGTGTGATGGGGCGTGTGTACGGCCGTTCCCTGCACCGTTTTGAATTGAATAAAATCAGTAAGGCGAGCCATAGAACCTCCCTGTTCGTGGCTAAGACGCAATCTGTAAGATCTGGTGGGGAAGTGGGGCTGTTAATCTTCCTGGAAGTGGCGGTCTAACTGCTCTAGAAGCTGGGCGGCCTCTACCAGCTTGTCCAGCGGATTGTCTTCGCCGGTAAAGTAGCGGTAGTCAGCGGGCATGAGGTCCAGCGTTTCCACAATTTCCTGGTATTTTTCTTTGAGTGAGCGTTCACTAATGCCAAAAACGGCCGCAATTTGAGAGCGTTTAATTTCCAGAAAGTTGACTTTCACAATGGCATAAACAAGCGCACCTGCCCATAAAGATGGCTTGGGGGTTCGCAACGGCCGTCTGCCAATGGCAATGCGGTATTCCAGCCACATTTGAATTGCTTTGCCAATCTGGGGCAGCTCCAGATCAAGCTGCTTCATTCCCTCGATCAGGTTGGACTCAACTTCATCCAGCCCGGTTGAGAAAAGCTGTTCATAACGAGCGGCAACATCACCTTCCGTTTCGGCCTGCAGGTAGCCGCCCAGGGCCGCCATTGCCTGGTCATAATCGCCGCCACGCGTGTAGGCGCGGGTAAGGTTTAGATGGTATTCGGGATTTTGCGGATCGGCAGAAACGGCCGCAGAGAACTCATCTACTGCCTTTTCGATCTGCCACGAATCATAAAATGCCAGACCCGATTGATTGTGCTCTACCGCTCGTTTTTGTTTGCTCATTATGAGGTCGCTAACTCTGCGTCATTTACATATGGCTGCATTGTACAAACTGGCTCAACGAGCGTCAAGCAGATGGGACTGTCGTCATGAACTAAGAGGTTGGAAGCTGCGCAAAATGGTCTCGAAGTCTGTTTGATATTGGGGAAACTGGGCAAAGCTGGTGCAGGTGACGACTACGTAAACGCTTTGCCCATCTGAAACGAGCTTTTCCAGACAGCGCCAGAGCGCGTCTTCATGTTCAATATTGAAAAGTAAACTGCTTGATTCAGCCTGTGCTTTCGTTGAGTCTTCCAGTAGATTTACGGCGGAAAGGCTCACATTTTCTGGCAGCCTTTGTTGCGCATAGTCAATAATTTGCTCATTGGAGAGCTGTTGCAGCCGCTGGCTTTGAGCAACCAGCATAAAAACCGGCACGCCCTCGGCAAATACGGCCGTATCCTCCGCTCCCAGAAATACAAGCTGCACGTCGTCGGTTAGCGTTTCCAGGGTAGGCACCAGCGCCTGTAGCGCCGGGCTGCTGCGAAACATGGGCGCCTCGGGGGCCTGTTCCAGCTCAAAGGTGTGCCAGGACTCTGGCAAATTAAGCGTGAAGCGCAGTGCGCTGTCTGTAATGGGCTGCCAGCCAGCCGGGGCGCTGCTGTTGGCGTTTCCCAGAAAAAGCGGGGCCTGCCCTATGGCGCGGGTAGTGGCAATAAGAATGAGAAGCACAAGGAGCGTTAAGCCTGCATAGAGCAAAATCGTTGTGAAAGGAGGCATGGGTGGGGTGACGTCATTGGAAACGGCTGTTGCGGGCTGGGCAGGCTTTGTTTTTTTCTTGGCTTGGGCAACCGGCAATGCTTTACCGCAGTGCCAGCACTGCTTGTCTGATGCCATAACCGTTTGCCCACAATGTTCACAGCGCTGAGCCATTTTATCTCCTACAAGAACTGGGGTAGATTTGCCAGCAAAACAGTACGCACGTCCTATTGCCTGCCCCTAGTACCCTCCCTTAAACTAACTATATTGGATCTAAATTAATTATCAATTTCCTCCTTTTTCTCCTCTTCCCGCAAAAGGCCTTGCAATAGCAAGGCTTTTTGTTTTCCAGGCTAATCTTCACTGAACTTTACGACCGTGACGCCTGCTCCGCCTTCGCCGTCTTTACCTTCTTCAAAGGAGGCGACGTGCTTGTTGCTTTTGAGCGATTTACGGACGGCCGTTCGCAACTTCCCCGTACCCTTGCCGTGAATAATGCGCACCCAGGGCATTTGCGACAGATACGCCTGATCGATGAACGTGGTAAGCTCGCTCAGGCCCTCATCGACGCGACGGCCGCGAATGTCCAGCTCCACGCCCGGCGAGCTTGTCTTGGTCACTGGTGTAGACAACACTTCTGGCTGTTCGTCTTTGGGGCGGCTTTTGAACTCCAGATCGCTCAATTTAGCCCGCATTTGCAAACGGCCGACGGCAATCATGGCCTCGTATTTGCTCAGCGAGACGATTTCGCCTTCGGTGTTCAGCGCCTTTACCACAACCTTGTCACCCACTTCTAGCTCCAAACGGTTGCTGGTTGGCTTACGCGTCTTGGCAGTTTTGGGGGCAATTTGCTCAATGTCTTCCGCTTCCAGGGCGGCCACATCTTTGCTCACCTGCTTCAGTTTATTTAAAGATTGCGCATCGCGGATTTGCTTGCGCGCCTGGCGCAGCTCTTCTTCGATGGCCGCGATTTTTTGCCGGGCCTCTTCCTGTGCCTCAGCCAATACCGCTTCACGTTCTTCTTCCAGCTGCTCCAACTGGCGCGCCAGGGCGTCCTTTTCATCTTCCAGCTGGCGGCGAATCAGCCGGGCAGCGGCTTCTTCAGAAGAGATTCTTTCGCGTAGATCGTAGATGGCATCCAGCAGATTTTCCGCTTCGTTGCTGCCCGCGCCGGTTAGCTTCATGGCGTCGTCCAGAATGGTCTCGTCTAGCCCCAGCCGCCGGGCAATGGCAAAAGCGTTAGACTTGCCCGGAATGCCGATTGCCATTTCGTAGGTTGGGGAAAGCGTTTCCACGTCGAACAGCATGGAGGCGTTGGTTGCCCCGGGCTGTTGGTCGGCGTACAGCTTTAGTTCCGGGTAATGGGTGGCAATCAGCGTGGTAGCGCCTTTGTCGCGCAAGAAGCTGGTGATGGCCTGGGCCAGCGCCGCACCTTCTGTCGGGTCGGTGCCGGAGCCAAGCTCATCTAGCAAGACAAGCGAGCGTTCGTCCACCTGCTTTAGGATACGTATGATGTTGGTCATGTGGGCCGAGAAGGTGGAGAGGCTTTGCTCAATCGACTGCTCATCACCAATATCGGCAAACACATCCTCAAAAACGGTGAGCCGGGCTTCAATGGCGGGCAGATGCAGGCCCGATTGGGCCATGAGCACCATTAGCCCGGTTGTTTTGAGGCTGACGGTTTTGCCGCCGGTGTTTGGCCCGGTGATGAGTACGGTAAAAATCTCTTCATCCAGGGTCAGGTCGGTGGGAATGACTTCATTGGGCGGCAGCAGCGGGTGGCGCGCGCTGCGAATCCAGATGGTGCTGCCAGGGTGCAGGTTGCGCGGCGGGGGCGTCCATTTAGCCCGCTCATTGGCGTGTTTGGGCGGCTTGGGAACTTCAAATTCGCGCCATTCCACAAACTCTGGAGGCACGCCTTTTATAACGGCCGCATACTTCGCCCGGGCAAAAATCAGGTCCAGCTCAGCCATGCGCTCCACAATGCGAATGATAACGTCGGCGACATCGGCTACTTTGGCAGAGAGCTCGGCAAGAATGCGTTCAATTTCAGCCTGTTCGCTGATTTGCAGGCTACGATATTCGTTGTTGAGATCGACGGTGGCTATCGGCTCCATCCACAGGGTAGCGCCGCTGCCGCTCTGGTCGTGGACAATGCCTTTGATGCGGCCTTTAGCATCGGCCTTTACCGGCACCACGTAACGGCCGCTGCGCATGGTGATGATGGGTTCCTGAAGCCACTGGTTCTGGCTGGAGTTGAGCAGGCTTTGCAGCTTGTCCTGAATACGGCCGTGTATCGTGCGCAGATCAGAGCGTATTTTGGCTAACTTGCTGCTGGCGCTGTCCAGCACCTCGCCACGCTCGTCGATGGTGCTGCTGATGCTGTCTACTAATCCCGGCACTTCTTCCACCAGTTCAGCGATGGCTGCCAGGTAAGGAAACTCCTCAGCCACTTTAATGAGCTGCCGCTTGAGCGTACGGGCAGCAATGAGCGTGCCACGGATGCCCAGCAGATCTTCAGCGGGCAGGGTAAAGCCGCGCGTGGCATTATCGGCCGCCCGGCGTACGTCACGCGCGCCACCAATCGTGATGTTGGTGTGGTTGTCCAGCAGCAAGAGGGCTTCGGCGGTTTCGGTTTGCCACTGCTCGGCCAGAATCTGGTCGGTGGTGGGTTGGAGCTTTCGGGCCAGCTCTTCACCGGCGCTAAAGCTGGTGTAGCTGGCTAAAATGTTGAGAACTTTGTGGTATTCAAGGGTATGTAATGATTTTGTGTCCATTTTTCTGCTTTTGGCCACAGAAAAAACAGAGAGAATAGCGATTCTCTGTACAATCTGCGGTTCTATCGACTTGGAAGCACATACCCTCGGGCGTTGGTTTTTATTGAGGATGGTTCCGAGTCGGTTGATTTTCGTTGTTAAGAGTTGGATTGTGGGAAACGGCCGTATTGCCCAAACGCAATCTGGCAATTCGTTCCACAAGCGATGTGTTTTTAATGACAAACATGAAATTAACCTCCTCGTTTAGATTTTGGGCAAGTATACCCGGGATTTTATTTCAGGCTAAAAACCGAAAGAAAAGAGGGCCGGGGAAAGGTGCGGCTCTTCTTGCGAACAAGTTCCAATGGAACCACCGGGCACAAAATTCGTTCTAGGATTATGAGGCAAAGTAAGTCAGAATAACGGAGCGAGATAATGAACATGCTCAAACGAAAAACAATTCAATCTTTTGTGTCGATCTTAATTCCGGTGTTGTTTGCCTATTTGGGATTCATTAGCGGTAAGCAGTTGGTTATCGCTTATTATGACGGCGCTTTTATAAAATGGGTGCCGATTGAGGCGCCTCCCGCGCAAGCTACCCGGATTCTCTCGATAACCTACGAGGGGCCGACAGTTGTGGTTGAAACGGACGGCGACACAACTTATCAGGGCTTGCTAAGTTCATGCCAGATTGGGGATTCGGCTTGCTGGGTGAAAACGACAGAAACCAGCTTTAATCAGGAGTCTGGTAGCTACATCGGTCCACAGTGCCAAAGCTCGTTTACTGCCATAGAATCGCTGCCTCAGCCAGTGGCCCAATGTGCCAGCTTAACAGTCGAAGGGGCGGATGTTTTTGATGAGATACATGTTGCGTTGCTGGCAGACAACTCTATACAGTACTGGCGATTTCGTGGTGGCGAACTGAGTCTACCATTCTTGAACTTAGGCTTTCTGTTTGCCGGTTTGACGTTTATTCTTGGCCTGGGGCTAGGGGTTCTAGTGGTGCTTGTGTTACGGCAGCATGTTTTTAAAAGGGCGTGAATCGCTCTGCCGTCACGAAATCTGCTTTGCATGCAACGGTTTTTCCCTACCATATTTAATCTTCAGCATACGACAGGAAGAAATTGACGGCCGCTAAAATCTTGGTAATTTTCCCAAAATTGTGTTTTAGTTAATACTGTGACCTTCGCTGGACGCGTAATATTTGATATGGTTTGAACAAGATTTTCAGGGATGGAGTTCTATGAGTAATGTTAGGTGGAACATTGGCTGGGCGGCCAACTTTCTTTTCATAATCCTCTGGCTGGGGCTGTTGTCGGCAACGGCCGTTTCGGCCCAGTCCAGCTATCCAACGGCTAACGATCTGTTTGTGAATGATTACGCCAACGTCATCAACAGCAGCGATGAGGCCCAGATTCGCGAGTTGCTGACTGCGTATGAGGCCAGCCATGGCGTGCAAATGACGGTGCTGACGGTGCGCTCGCTGAGCGACTACGACACGGGGGATGCCAACATCGAGCAGTTTGCCACCAATCTATTTAACGAGTGGGGCATTGGCCAGGCCAGCCGCAACGACGGCGTACTGTTTTTGGTGGCGGTAGCGGACCGGGAGTTGCGCATTGAGCTGGGGGCGGCATATGGGGTGGAGTTTGACGGCCGTATGCAGCAAATCATCGACCAGATTATCATTCCCTATTTTCGTCAGGAAAACTACAGTTTAGGCATTCACGAAGGCAGTCGCGCTATCGTGGCCGACCTGCGCGGCGAGGTGTATGAATCGCTGGCGGAAACGCGTGGCATGACCGGTTCGTCAGTGTCCGCCGCTGATTCAGGTTCTAGTGAGGGTGCATTGGCGGCAGCTCGTCGCTCTCTTTTCTCCAAGAGACTGAGTGAAGTATTGGTGGGTTTGGGCATTGTGGGCACCCCGCTGGGTGGCCTGTTGTTTGCCCGATACCGTCGTCACCGGTCGCGCCAATGCTCCAATTGCCAGTCAATAATGGTGCGGCTGGATGAACGTGCGGATGATGCATATTTGGATAAGGGGCAGCTTGCCGAAGAAAATCTGAGTTCGGTTGACTATGATGTATGGGTTTGCCAAAATTGCCAAAATCATGAGGTGATTCCGTACAAGAACTGGCTGCGACGGTACGGCCGTTGCAACAACTGTTATTATCGGACGGTTAGCCACAGTTCAACGGTAATTCAAGCTCCGACCTATTCCCGAAGTGGGCTCCGGCACAACCGTGCCTACTGTAACCACTGTCGCCATGAAGAAATTACTGAATCTATTATTCCCATGAAGGTATAGACAGATAACAGTTCTAGCTCCTGGAGTAGTTCGTCTAGCTCTAGTTCAAGCAGTTCCTTTGGCGGTGGCAGTTCTTCCGGCGGCGGGGCGAGTGGGAAATGGTAGGTAGTTTTACGGTTGGGCCTGCTTTGCAATTTTCATAAGCAAACGCAGAGCTTCGTTCACAGATTCATTCGTGGCAAAAACGGCCGCAACATCTGGGTCTAATAATACAAGATTAGTCCCAGCTTGATATCTTTCCGCATATTTGCCACGAACACCGTCTTTCAATTGAGAGAGATCGTATTCTTCCCTTAATTCATCATAATTGGTGTCATTTTCCATATTCTTCATAGTACTTTTTTTCATTTCGCGTCGTTTCACGAGCAGAAATGAGACGAATGCGTTCTTCTCTATCGGTATGTGAGACAATAAGAAGTCGTTGCCTATGAGACAGACCAATGGTAATGAATCTATCTTCATCTTCTGAGTGATCAGGATCTGGAAATGTTAATGACAATGTGTCTCCAAAAACTGTAGATGCTTCAAGAAAGGAAATCCCGTGTTTCGTTTTGTTCGATTCAGCCTTTGCAGCATCCCACTCAAATTCCATAACAAGATTATAATGGTAAATGACTTGATTTGCTTGCTCAAGTTAATATTTGCCTGTCCGTTCCATAAATTCCAAAATGTACCCGGCAATTTCCTCGCCTTTGTCTTCCTGTAAAAAGTGACCGGCCCCTTCGATGGTGATTTCTGGCTGATTTTTAGCGCCGGGGATGGCGCGGCGGAACAGCGCATCGCCGCCGCGGGTAATCGGGTCGCCATCGCTGAACATGACCAGTGCAGGTTTGGTCCAGCGGGTGAGCTGACGCTGGGCTCGGCTCATTTCCGCTGCGCCAGGGTCCTCTGGTTTCAGAGGGACGAGCAGGGGGAATATGGCTGCGCCCGCCTTGTACCGCTCATCCGGGAAGGGCGCATCGTATGCCTGCACAATTTCCTTGGGGAGCTGCGTCACCGTGCCGTTTTGAATAATTCGCCCCACGGGCAACTTGGTGCCGAAGCGCTCCGAGGCGGTGCGCCACTGCATAAATGCTTCCGGCATAGGGAACATCCCCGTGGGCAAGCCGGTGTTCATGATCACCAGCCGGGCAAAGCGCTCTGGCAGCTGCGTGGCGATGGTGAGACCGAGCAAGCCGCCCCAATCCTGAACCACAACCGTAATGCCTGTCAAATTTAGCGTCTCAATGAAGCCAACCAGCACGTCTCGATGCATCTGGAAGCTGTAGTCAGCTTGATCGATGAACTTGTCGGAACGGCCGAATCCCACCAAATCCGGAGCAATAACGCGATGCCGCGCCGCCAGTGGCGGAATCATCTTGCGGTAAAGGTAAGACCAGGATGGTTCGCCATGCAGGCAAAGGATGGTCTCGCCTTCGCCCTCGTCCACGTAATGGAGCCGCAGGCCGTTGACCTCTACGTAGTGAGGTGCAAAGGGGTAACCAGGCAGGTTGTCAAATCGCTCATCTGGGGTGCGGATGGTTTCCATTTATTGTTCCTCAAAATAAATCATGGGACGCTGATTGGCCTGATCTCCCTGATTTTTTATTCTTTAGTCAGCAAAATCTGCGTACCAATAAATTAAACGTGGCAATTTTCTTTGTCGATCATGGTTGTTTTAGTAGGTCAATTTTTAAAAATTGACCAACGAGCTAGCCCCAGCGCGGTGGAACGGGGACGACAGTGCGGGGCAGTTCTTCGCAGTCGGGCATGTCGGGGGTTTGGTAGATATAGCTACGGCCGTCTACCGAACTAAACCCGGCGTGGTTCCCGTCTTTGTCGATGGCGATGAGGTTCATGACGCTGATGAAACGGCCGTCTAAATCCCGCAAATCAGTCATGGATCGTTGGCTCGCTTCCGTCACGCTCAGGCCCATCTTCATATAAAACACCAGGCTGTGCGCCGTGCAGGCGCGGATCGCCATCTCGCCCATGCCGGTGCAGGCGGCGGCCCCGTAGCGGTTGTCAGCGTAATTGCCCGCGCCAATAATGGGGGAGTCGCCCAGCCGCCCCGGGTATTTCCAGGCCCAGCCGCTGGTGCTCACGCCGGTGCAAATATTACCATCTTTGTCCTGGGCAATGAAATTGACGGTGCCTCCGGCGCGTTCCGGGTCGGTGGCCAGCGCCACCCAGCGGGCCAGATCGCTGCGCCGGGCAATGACCTCTGGCGCAAAGTCTGGCATATCGCTGCGCAGACGGCTGGCCCACACTTCACGGGTCTCCGGCAGCAGCATTTCAGCTTGCTGCGGCTGGCCTATTTCGGTAGCAAAGCGGTTCGCGCCTTCGCCCACCAGCAGGACGTGCGGCATCTGCTCCATTACCTGCCGGGCAACGGTGATAGGGTTGC
>JBHIWP010000044.1:0-24567 GCA_041987425.1 Promineifilaceae bacterium (SeqCode)
TAATCGAACTCGCTCTGAATCACCTTGTTACGAGCGTCTCCTCGTCGAACAATCTGATTGAGATCATCGTACTGGTACCAAAATGTCCCGGCATTGGGATCGTTCACTTTTAGGACTCGACCAAAAATATCGTACTCTTGAATTTTGGCACTGTCGCGCAGCATAATAGAGCATAAATCGCGAGTGGCGTAGGTGCAGACAATATCGCCAGTGAACCCACTTTTCACCAGGTTTGGAATGTTGCCGCTGTGGTCAATGTGAGCGAGTGAGAGTACCAAAACATCTACTTCGGCTGCGTTATAGGGTAGGTTTTGGTTGCGGCTGTAGCTCTCTTTGCGAGAGCCCTGATACAGGCCACAATCCAGTAAAATCTTGGTACCATCGACTTCTACCAGATGTTGAGAACCGGTGACAGTGCGCACTGCGCCATAGAACGTAATCTCCATTATTTTCTCCTTTTCTGCGCCAATAGAGTGCACTGAGGTATTTAAGATTATCGCTTACCCACACACTTTTTTCTGTGGCTATTCCCGTGGTTTCTCAGGTTTCGCTTAGGACGGCCAAAATATCTTCGGCATAGGTTTTGTGCCGCCAGGCTCCTACTTCATCAATCTGAGCCAGTTGGGCTTTGTCTTGGGGATTCTTCTGGGCAATGGCCCAGAGAGCGTCTTTGCTAATAATGACGTCTGACTCCACGCCGCGCTGGCTGGCCGTGTGCTTGCGCCAGGTGTGCAGGCGATCGAATCGGTTCATAACAGATTCCGGGGGACGCTGGTTGCGCTTGGGAAAGGAAGGGTGGGGTGCGTTCAGCCCGTCGGCAACGATGCTGAGAACCCGACGGCCGTAGCGGCGCGATTGCCCCGCAGTCATGCCATAGACATCGCGCAGCTCTGCGAGGCTAGATGGCGTGGTTTGCGCCAGCTCAATAAGCGTTTTGTCATGGAATATCTTAAAGAGCGGACGATTGCGGCGGCGTGCCTCCTGATTGCGGTAAATAGCCAATGCTTTTAACACGGCTTGCTGCTGACGCGTTAGATCATAAGCGCCACTTATGGACCAGAAATCATTTTCAGGATCAAACTCATTGTTGCTTAGCTTTACATGGGTTTGCTCGGCAAATGTTTCTCTGGCTTCTTCTATGCGTCCGGCAGCGAGCAGCTCTTTTTCTAGATGGTCGCGCAGCCCAAGCAGGTAATGTGTGTCCAGTTGAGCGTAGGCCAGCTGTTCTGGGGATAACGGCCGTTTGCACCAGTTCGACTTCTGATAGCGCTTGTTGAGCTTAACGTCGTACACTTCTTCCAACATGCTGGCCAGCCCATAGCGTGGATAGCCCAGAATACGTGCGGCCCACATGGTGTCGAACAAATTGTGCAGTTGCCAATCAAACTGCCGTTTGAGCAGGGTAAGATCGTACTCAGCAGCGTGAAAAACCTTTTCTATTTGTGGGCTTTGGATGATGTCGCCCAGGCTGCTTAAGTCCGGCACGCTTAGCGGATCAAGAATATAGTCCTGGCCGGGGATCGTGATTTGGATGAGGCACACCTCCTCACGGTAAGCGTACATGCTGTTGGCTTCTAAATCGATAGCTAAACGGGGTTCTGCCTGTAGTTTTTCTAAACAAAGTTGCCAATCGGTCCGTGTTCTAATGAGTTTATGGGGCGGTAATTTCACAAAGATACTCCGTCGAAAAGTTCCGAAAACATGACCCCCATTATAGCATTTTGGTCAAGCAGGAGGGTCTGGCTGCTGGTGGGTTCTCATTTTTACGTGACGGATTATTGAATCGCAATGGTATTTAGGGGTCATGGTGCAGCACGGCCGTTTGATACCATTTCCAGAACCGCCGTACGCCTTCTTCAACCGGGACTTGGGGATTGTAGCCCAGCAGGCGGCGCGCTTTGCTAATGTCGGCCTCGTTTCGTGCAAAATCTGCCGCCAGCCGCGGCCGGTCAAATACATTGGCAGCCTGGCCACCGAGCGCTTCAATCAGGCTCACAAACTCCTTGAGCAGGATCGGCTCGCCGCGCCCCAGATTAATGATCTCATAGCCCAGCGGTTTGTCTAACGCGGCCACAACACCATCGGTAATATCGTCGATATAGGTCCAATCGCGGTACATGTTGCCGTTGTCGTACAGAGGTATCTGAATGCCCTTCGCCACGCTTTCGGCTACCAGATAGGCCATCATGTCGGGACGGCCGTTTGGCCCGTAGACGGTGAAAAAGCGAACGGCCGTAAAATTTAGCCCGTACAAATGGTGGTAGGCATGGCCCAAAATCTCGGCGGCACGCTTGGCTGCGGCGTACGGCTGCAGCGGCCTGTCACAGGGATCTGTTTCTACAAATGGAATTTGGGATGTATTGCCATATACCGAGGAAGTGGAGGCCAGGACAAAATTTTGCACGGAGCCAGCGGCTCGGGCGGCATCTAGCAGGTTTTGCGTGCCGTTCAGGTCCACTTCCACATACAAATCCGGGTGCAGCACCGCGTTTCGCACGCCCGCCATCGCTGCCAGGTGGGCTATCGCCTCAAACTTCTCGCTGGCGAGCAGGTCAAACATGGCCTGTCGCTGCCGAATGTCATCCTCCACCATGTGGAAGTTGGGGTATGCTGCCAGCCGGGCTGCATTTGCCCGCTTCTTGGCCGGATCGTAATAGTCGTTGAAGTTATCTAGCCCCACAACGGTATCACCACGTTCCGCCAACTTTTCTGCTAAATGGCTACCAATGAATCCGGCTGCGCCGGTGACCAGTACTTTCATAATTTTTCTGTGTGGTAACAGCTCCAGTTTCCACCCTCTAGAATTTAAATTTGCGACGGCCGTATATCTTGCACCATCAACTGTAAATTGCGGTTGCCGCGCCACTCATTGACGCTGATGCTGTAGACCAGGTCAACGGTTTGCGGCAGATGGCTGGCCCACTCGCCCTGCCGGAAGGCAATCGCGCCAATTTCCCGGTAGCCGGTAATGCTGCCAGCGGCCAGCGTTAGCTGCAAATGTGAGCCATCTTGCCCCACAGCCCGGTGGTGAATTACCTCCACATCCCGGCTCAGGAACACCGGTTGGGGGTTGGCGACGCCGGTTGGCTCTAGCTGCTGCAAATGTTCAAACAGGGCCCAATCCACGTCCTCCAGCTCAATTTCGGCATCAATCGTTAGCGTGGGAATCAGCTCCAGGTCGCGCAGTCTGCGCTCTGCTATATCGGTGATGCGGCTGAGAAACTCAGGCAAATTGTCGTTGCGCACGGTAAAACCGGCTGCCTGGGCGTGGCCACCGTGACGCACCAGAAGGTCGGCCACCTCATCCAGGGCGTCCGTGATGTGAAACTTGTCGATGGAGCGGCAGGAGCCTCGGCTCTCGTCTTCGCCTTGTTCCATAACAATTGCGGGCCGATAATGTTTCTCGGCCAGTCGGCTGGCCACCAGCCCCACCACGCCGGAAACAAAGTTGCTGTCGGCCGCGATGAGGATGGGGGCATCTGGCTCGATTATGCTTTCCGCCAGATCGCTTAGCTCTGCGGTGAGCTTTTGCCGTTGGCGGTTGAGCCTGTCTAGTTCGCTGGCGTAACGGTTGGCATCATTGCTGTTGTGGGCGGCCAGCAGACGAGCGGCGCTGTAAGCATGGGCCAGGCGCCCCGCGGCATTTATGCGCGGCCCGATGCCAAAGGCAATGGATTCGGCCGTGAGGCTGCCGGGCGTCAGGCGGGCAGCGCGGGCGATAGCGGCAATGCCCGCCCTTTTAGAATTATTGAGTGATTGCAGTCCGTCGGTAACGAGTTTGCGGTTTTCTTTGAGCAGTGGGGCCAGATCCGCCACGGTGCCGATGGCCACCAGATCGAGCAAGTCAGCCTCATCAAAGGCTGCCTGGTCGGGGCGGGACTGCTTGAGGGCCTGGGCCAGCTTATAGGCCAGACCCACGCCAGCCAGCATGTCGTCTGGGTAGGCAGAGTCTGGGCGCTTGGGATTGATAACGGCCGTTCCCGGCGGCATTTTCGGCCCCAGACTGTGGTGGTCGGTGATGATCATCTCCAGGCCAATCTGGTTGGCATGCTTTACCTCAAACACCGAGCGGATGCCGCAGTCTACCGTGATGACGAGATCGGCCCCTTTTTCTTTGAGCTCGGTGAGCGCCTCGACGTTAAGCCCATAGCCCTCGTCTACGCGGTCGGGGATATACGGCCGTACGAGATTACGGTCTACCCCCAGGCCGCGAAGCGCCTGCGTCAGCAGCACCGTGCTGGTTACGCCGTCGGCATCAAAGTCCCCATACACAACGATCACTTCTTCATTGTCAATGGCCTGCTCAATGCGGGCCACGGCTTTATCCATATCTGGGAGCAAAAACGGATCGGTTGATTCCAGGTAACGCCCCTCCAAAAAAGCCTGAACGGCCGCTGGCTCGATGATTCCCCGATTGTACAATACCTGGAGCATAACAGGGTGGATATGGCCAAATTTATCTTGAATATGGGTAGGCACTTGAGGCGCAACCTGCCATATATTTTTACGCAATGTGTTGGGTCGATTCATCATACAGAATGGTAACACGGAGCAAGGGGGCTTGCCAGCCAGAAATTAATAGCTTGCCTCAGATGCAGCCATCTGCTACTGTTTACTATAAGAGCGGGAAAGCTCGTTGGAAGCAATGTTTGTAAGGCAGCGCACCTGCTTTTGAATTGGATAAAAGAGAAGGAGAATCCCATGGAAATTGTACGATCCGTTAGAGATTTGCTGCGGAAACGCGGCCATGAGGTATGGACGATTGGCCCGGAGGAAACGGTTTATCAGGCGCTTCAGGTGATGGCCGAGAAAAACGTCGGGGCCCTGCCAGTGATGGAAGGGGAAAAACTTGTCGGTATTTTTTCTGAACGGGATTATGCGCGAAAGGTGATTTTACACGGCCGTTCATCCAAAGAGCTGCTGGTTAAAGAGATCATGAGCAGCCGCGTGGCCTACGTGGGCCCTAACCAAACTATCGATGCCTGCATGGTGCTGATGACCAACCTGAAAATCCGCCACCTGCCTGTGCTGGAAGGGGATACGCTTACGGGCATGATCTCCATGCGCGACGTGGTGGAAGATATCATCTCCGAGCAGGACTTTATTATCGAGCAGCTGGTCAACTACATTCAAAACGAACGCAGCCCGGTTCCCCCGGCCACGCCGTGAGTTTGTCAGGTTTAATGGGAAGAGTAGTCATTGCTTGCTACAAGCCGAAGCTGGGCAAAGAAGCCGCGCTAGAAGCGTTGATGAAAACACACCTGCCTATCTTACGCAAAGAGGGCCTGGCAACGGAGCGGGACTCCATCATCATGCGCGCCAACGATGGGACGATCGTGGAGGTGTTTGAGTGGGAGTCTGAGGAGGCGATGGCAACGGCGCATGAGAATACGGCCGTGCAAGAAATGTGGCAAGCCTACGCTGAAGTATGCGACTACGTCCCTTTATCCTCGCTAAAAGAAACAGACGACCTGTTTGCTGCCTTCACACCACTCACATAATTTTACGGAATGCGCGCTCTGTGCCTGCTCTATGACCCGGTGGGAAGGAAAATTACAGGCACCAATTTGGATAACCAAAGGGGCAAAGATGTTATGCGATCGGCCGAACAGCCTTTCCATAATTCAGGAAATTCAACCTCATTGGACAATCATTATCTGATGGAAGAACACGGTCTGCGCCAATCAGACCTGCCAGAAATTGGTTCACAGGGCGTGGTCTCTGAAATTCTCAACGGCAAAAGATAACTCAACGTACGACAAATCCGGGAACTGGCTCGCCGGTTTTAAGTGTCGCCTGCTGTGTTTTTCTGAGAGTAATTGACTCCGATTTCTAGTGAAGCCAACAGATAAGGTAAGAAAAAGACGAAGGGGACGCCAATGAGGTGAGCAGCTAGTTGACTACCGCCGAGGGCGTAGACGCGCAGGTGGCCGTAGATGAGGACAGAGAGCTGGACGGTGAACAGGAACCAGAGTCCAGCTTGCAGACGCGTAGTGAGTTGTGTCTCTGCTCCTTCATCTTCCAGCAGCAGCCAGAGGAAGGGCCACGTGCTGTACCAGAGGCGAAAGCTGAGCGCCTGCAGGCTGTAGGCCCACAACACATCGGCCGCGGTGCGCAAGGGCGAACGGCCGTTTCGCCACCCCAGCCACAATAGCCACAAAAACAACAGCCCAAACAATACTCTAAACAAATTTGCAACCAGTTCGATAAATTCCGGCGTGATTGGCTGCCCCAGCTCACCGGCAGCCAGCAGCACCAGCGTGGCGGGCGAAAAGCCAGGCCCGCCAGATGCCTCGCGCAGCAGCCGTACGGCCAGATCTACCGGCGAGCCAAACGGTAAAAACGCCAGCCAAACGGCCGTTACTCCCCACAACACCGCCCAGCCAAACAGCCGCAGCCGTGCCCCAAAATCCGGCAAATCGCGCCAGATAGCGACCACAAAAAAAGGAATCGGCAGCAGGGCAATGGGCTTTGTTAGCGCCGCCAGCATCAAAAAGAAGAGGGTGAGCGACGGCCGTTTCTGCTGCCAGAACCAGATCGCCATTGCCTGCCATACCATCATCAGCGCATCGTTGTGGCCGTCCACCACAAACATCAGAAGCAGTGCCGGGTTCCACAGCCACAGCAGGGTAAAGCCGCGCTGTTTGGCGGCGCTGGCCCGGGCCAGCAGATGCCAGATGAGCCAGCCGCAGGCCAGGTGCGCCAGCAGTCCCACCCCCTTGAACGCCAGCAATCCGGCCAGCAAATTGCTTTGCGTCAGCCGGGTAGCGGCGGCGGCCAGCAATTCCCACAGCGGCCCATAAGGCGAGGTTTCGTCGGCCCATTCGCCCGCCAGAGGCAAGAAGGGATCGTCGGAAAAAGCGTCTGGCGCGGCGGCATAGGGGCTTTGCCCGTAAACGCTGCTCACTCGCCCACGAATGACGTAGCGGAACAGGTCGTTGGCGTTGATGGGGTAGCTATGCAGCAGAGGGATGGCGAAGAGTACGGCCGTAGCCAACAAAATCCACAGAGAAGGTGCGGCCCGTTCCGCCTGCACCGCTCGAAACGCCAGCCAGTACAGGCCAAACAACGCCAGCAGCAGCACCGCATAGCCCAGTCCGCCCAGCAGCGAGGGCGCCAAACTGCGCACGTCTTGCAGGGGGAGGGTGTTGTGATACGGCCGTAGCGGAAACCACCTCTCAAACAGGAGGTAGCCCACCAGCGAGGCCAGGGCCAGGAGTGTCAGGTTAGTACGAAAGTTGAGGAGAATTCGAGTCACAGTCAGTAATCAGTAGGTCAGTAATCAGTTTCGGATTATAGACCAATTCACTGAATACTGGCTCACTGAACACTGTTTACCGCTCAGGCCATCACCTGGCTACCGTGCTTGTCCAGCGGCACCACCAGGGTCACCGTAGTGCCATGCCCCACAGCCGATTCCAGCCGCAGTGAGCCGTCGATACGGTCGGCGCGTTCCCGCATGTTGACCATGCCCAGGCTGCCGCGTGAGCTGTAGTCGTGATTCACGGCCTGCACGTCGAAGCCGACGCCATTATCCTGCACCAGCGCCACAAACAGGTTGTCTTCTTGCCAAAAGCGCACCTGAATCTGGCTGGCTCGGGAATATTTACGCGCGTTGCCCAGCGCCTCTTCGACGATAGAGAAGACGACGCCCTGCGCCTGCTCATTGAGCAGCTCGCCATGCTCACCGCCCACCAGTCGGATATTCAACCCGTCTGTTTCTTTAATCCGATTGATGACGGTTTCTACCGCTGGGCCAAGCCCTTGCGTTTCCAGCACCAACGGCCGCAGTGTAAACAACATGCCGCGAATCTCTTTTGAAGTTTGCTTGGCCAGCTCTTCTACTTTTTCCAGCTCACCCAAAGCCTGCTCCGGATCGCGAGAGAGCAGCGAGCGGATGAAGTTGATGCGCATGGCGATGGCTGCGATGGTTTGGGTCGGGCCGTCGTGCAGATCGCGGGCCAGCTCTTTGCGGGCTTCCTCATCAGCTTCGATGATGCGCGTTTTTTCTGCTTCCAGCCGCTGGTAAAGCTGAGCGTTTTGCAGGGCAATAACGGCCTGGTCGGCCACGCCATTAAACAGTTCAAAATGCTCTTTGTCGAACTTAACGGCCGTATCCGAGCCAATGACAATTGCCCCAAAAATTTGGAAACCGGCCCGCAGGGGAATGCAGGCGGCCGTCAGGCAGTTGTGGAAAGCTACGTACTGTCGTAGTTCAGGATCGCGCCGTGGATGATCGGTGGTAACAGGCTCTGCCTGGGTCAGGGCTGCGCCAACAATGCCTCGCTTGCCCTGAAGCTGCTTTTCGTAATCAACGGCCGTAAAGCGGCGCGTCGCCACGGGAATCAAATCTTCACCGTTAAACAAAAAAACTGCCCCAACCAGGGATTGGCGGGGAATGCCCATTTCCTCAATGGCCAGGCTGCAAACATCCAGCGCCTCTTCCACAACGCGCTCAAAGCTCAACGTAGCGCGCATTACCGAGGCCATCGACTGGAGCGACTTGGCCCGGTTGTTGGCAGCGCGCAGCTGGTGCAGCTCTGCCCCAACCATTTGCGATATGGTGGTCTGCATCCGGTCAGAAGACCGCTCGACCATGTAGTAAACAAGTGCAAGGGAGAGAATGAGGATGAAGCTGGCAATGGCCATGCCCGGCAGCCAGTCCAGGAAGTTGCCATTGAGAACCACAGAATAAACCACAAAAAATGTGGCTATCATCACAATCAGCAGCAGCATGCCAATGGCAACCAAAACCCAATTCAGCCGCTGAAACTCTTTTTTAATTTTTGCTGCTAAACTTTTGCTCATTTCAAGACATCAAATTCGTTGATTGCCTAAGATTCTTAGGCCATTGCTGTTTATTATACAAGACAGGTCAAAAATAACGATAGGATAAACAGCCAGATCAGGTGGACTGATGGTACTATGCCAGGGAAAACCTGCGAATTCTCTTACTAATGTGTCTTCATTATAGTGAGGGCACGGGCAATATTGGCCGCTACAGTGCCGTTGTTGCGCAGCAGGGCAACATTAGCCTGCAGGCTTTGGCCGTCGGTTAATTCTACCACGCGGCGCAAGAGCCAGGGGGTGGAAGCCGGGCCGTGGATGCCTTGTGAATCAGCTTCCGCGGTGGCCTGCACAATGGCAGCTTCTACCATCTCTGCATCACAGGCATCTGCTTCTGGCACGGGCACGGTGACTAAAATGCCATTTTGCAGGCCGGTTTGCTGGTGCGCCTGCACAACATTTGCTACGGCTTCCGGGGTGTCTAGCCGAATATCGACGGGCAAGCCACTGCTGCGGGCAAAAAAGGCGGGCAGTTCATCTGTTTTGTAGCCAATGACGGGCACGCCGTGTGTTTCTAGCACTTCTCGCGTGGCGGGCAAATCCAGAATGGATTTGGCGCCGCTGCATACCACCGTTACGGGCGTGCGCCCCAGCTCCAGCAGGTCGGCGCTGATGTCGAAGGGGTGGCCGCGATGTACGCCGCCAATGCCCCCTGTGGCAAAAAGGCGAATGCCTGCCTGATGAGCCAGGATCATGGTTCCGGCCACGGTTGTGGCGCCATTTTCTTTGTTGCCAAGGGCCAGGGGGATATCGCGGCGGCTGCATTTGCGCACGGCCGTTCCTGCCAGCTGCCCCAGATATTCCAGCTCATCATCCGTTAAGCCAATGTGCACCATCCCCTGAATGATGGCGATGGTGGCAGGCACGGCGCCACCTTCACGAACGGCCGTTTGCATTTTTACGGCCGTTTCTACATTTTCGGGATACGGCAGCCCATGCGTGATGACGGTGCTTTCCAGAGCTACTACTGGCTTGTTTTGGGCAAATGCCTCAGCCACTTCCGGTAAAAGTTGCAAAAAATTGTCCATTGATCATCCTCATAAAATCATGGTATCTTATACTTGTTGAGTAAGCGGCAAGCGGTTTTTGCAGCAAAACCTGGGGGCTTTGGCCGATTACAAAAACTTCACCGAGCTGCTACAAAATTACAATCTGCACAAGCTCGAACGGCCGTTATTCTAGCAACTTATCTGTTGTATGGCTGCAACAGAGTTCTTATGATGAATTAGTGATGAGTGATATTGCAAACCTTAAGTTGCAGGCCCGGCAGCGCTTCGAGCAGGCGCGTCGCCAGGCTTCGCGTGCCCAAATGTCTGCCCGGCTCACGGGTGAGAATATTAATTTGCTGCCGTTTGAAGCGATTCGGACCAATTTGCAGCAGCAAAACCCCTTTTATCGCGGCGTTATGGAAGTGCCGCTTGATGCTATTGTTGGCAGCGTAGGCCGCTATAAAACTTTTACCCGTAAATTTTTGCCGCTTACCGACAGTGTGGAAGATCGCTGGGTGGCGGTGGATGCCCTGGCGGCTAAAACTGGCTGGCCTCCTGTGGAGCTGTACCAGGTAGGCAACATCTACTTCGTAAAAGACGGCAATCATCGCGTTTCGGTGGCCCGCCAGCTAAGGCTTCAGGCCATTGAAGCCCATGTAATGACTTTCCCGGTGGACTTTGAGATTGATCCAGCGGATGATCTGGATCATATTTTTATTAAGCTGGGTGAGCAAAGTTTTATGGCCAAAACTGGGCTGGCCGAGCGTTTTCCAGATCATAATATTCTGTTTACTTCTCCAGGGCGCTATACGGAGCTCTTGGCCCAAATTCATGATTTGCAGCAAATATTGGCGCAGATTGACGGGGAAGAGATGGATTGGGAAACGGCCGTAGACGCCTGGTATGAAATGATCTATCTGCCTACAGTGCAAATTATTCAAGATTCTACCCTCCTGGCAGATTTTCCTGGCCGGACTGAAGCCGACCTTTTTGTGTGGCTTTCGCAGCACCGGGAGCGGCTTGAGGAGCGTTACGGCAGTTATGAAAATTTGGCAGATTTGGCCCAGTTTTTAGCAGATGAATACCGAGAAACGGGGCTCCCCCGGCTGACGCGGCAGGTGCGGCGCCTGCTGGGCGGCACCAGCTTGGCCCCGTTGCAAGACGCGACTAATTCGGGTACCAACGAACCCGCAGCCAGTGAAGCGGATTCAAAAGATGATTTAGCCAGGCAAGTGTTGTAGGAAAGGGTGGCTGGGCAATGCGGTTATGTAGAAACAAGGCACACCGTTTGATAGGGTCCAGCCTGATTATCTTAAGGAGTTGATAATGCTCAAGAAGAATTATTCCAAGAATGGAAACACATGCCGGGTCACTTTTAAGTTGCCCGCGGATGTAAATGCAGAGCAGGTCCATCTATGTGGAGAGTTTAACGATTGGAGCCCTACCAAACACCCCATGAAAAGGCTCGAGGACGGCAGTTTTAGCGTTACTGTATCGTTGCAGCCGGGCCAATCCTACCGCTTCCGCTACTTATTGGATGATGAGCGTTGGGAAAATGATTGGGATGCCGATGCCTATGTCGCCAACCAGTATGGCAGTGAGGATTCATTAATCAAGCTGTAGCCAGCTAAGACAAACACAGGTTCACCCGCAAGCAACTGCATTTCGGTCAAAATTTCTGGCGCTGTCCATTTGGGCAGCGCCTTTTTATATTGTAGGGGGGTGAAATTTCGGTGAGAATGTTGGGTGGTGCGGCTGATTGGTTTGGCAACCTTTCGCGGCTGGGTATAATCGCCCTCGACTTTTAGATATTAAGTAAAGCAAATCTCTGGGATTTAGCTTTTTTGGACCTGTTTATGCGACGAATACTGTTTATTTTGCTTATTTTGCCATTATCGCTTTTGGCCTGCCGCGAGCAAGAACCTTTGCCAACGGTGGTTCCGGAGCTTGACCAGACCGATAATGAGCTGCCACCCTCAGCCGACCAGGATACTCAAGATCCGATTGTATTGCCCACAGAAACGGCCGTTCCCGTCACCCCTACCCCCGATGCCCCTCTGGCGGCTCGAGTAAACAATGAACCGCTGCTCCTGGCCACTTTTGAAGCGGAACTGTCTCGCTATCAGCAGGCGCAGGCGGAGTTGGGCAATGTAGCTGCCGATCAGGCTTACAGCAGCATCGTGCTCGACGCACTGATTGAACAGGTGCTTATTCGCCAGGCGGCTGCGGCCCAGGGCATTAGCGTCACCGATGAGATGATTGATCAAGAGATGGCGGATTTGCAAGCGGTGGCTGGTGGCGCAGACAATTTTGCCGCCTGGCTAGAGGCCAATCGGTACAGCGAAGAAGAGTTTCGCACGGCCGTTGCCGATGGCCTGATTCAAGAGCAGATGGTAGCGGCCGTTACGGCCAACGTGCCACACGCGGTGGAGCAGGTTCGCGCTCGCTACATTCAGGTAGACGATGCCGATCTGGCTAACACCTTGCTGACCCAGATTCAAAACGGGGATGATTTTGCCACGCTGGCCCAAATTCACTCGTTAGACCGCATTACTGGGGAGAACGGCGGAGACCTGGGCTTTTTTGCAGCCGGAACGCTGCTGGTGCCAGAGGTAGATGCTGCCGGCTTTGCCCTTACGGAGCCAGGTCAGGTAAGCGAAGTAGTTACGGCCGTGAACCGCGAAGGCAATCCGGTATATTACATTGTGCAGCTAGTTGAAAGAGACCCAGAACGGCCGTTAGACGACGGCGTTCGCTCTATCTTGCTTCAGCAAACATTCGAAAGCTGGCTAAACGAGCTGTGGCAGTCGGCCATCATTGAGCGCCTGGTAGAGGTAGAAAGCGGCTCGTAAAAGCTGTTGATCATGGCAAACAGACGACGACGGCAAAGCGGATGTGCAGGCAGATTGATGAGCTTAGTGGCGGCTCCGCTGCTGCTGCTGGCTATGGGCATCGTGGTGCTGCTTGTCCTATTTTTCGTCGCCCCAGAGCGGCTGCCGGAGCCAGCCTTTTTGTCAGAGAACCTCGCTTTGCCCACGCTGGCTGTGCCTGCTGCGCTAATGGAGGAAGAAGAGCTGCCTACGTTGGTTGCTGCTCTGGAACTTCCCACGATCACGGCTACGGCTACAGAGCCGCCACTGGCGCCCACCTGGACCCCGCCTCCGGCGCAGCCCTCTGCTACTACGCCGCCGCTCAGCACGCTTAAGCCATCAGCAACGCCATCACCTCTGCCCACGTTCCCCACCAAAACGCCAACGCCTACCTACACGCCAACCAGCACCAATACGCCGACGGCCACCCCGCCCGGCCCCACGCCGACGCCGACGGTTACCCGCTCGGCATACCCTTTTACCAAGACGGACAACAGCCCCTTTTACCTGCAAAATCACGCCAATAATGCGGGCTGTGGCTGGCTGGGCCTGGCAGGTGAAGTATTGGACCTGGAACGGAATCCGGTGTCCATCGGCAGTTACCGGGTGCACGTGTGGGGCAGCGGGATCGATGAGCGGGTTCTGGTGGGCAGCGCCCCTGATTATGGCCCCTCTGGTTGGGAACAATTTGTCTTCGACTCTCCAGTGATGCGCGACTATAACGTGCAGCTTGAATCGCCGAGTGGAACGGCCGTTTCCCAGGTATATCGTGTGCAAACCCGCCCTAACTGCGATGAAAATCTGCTGCAGCTAAATTTCGTGCAGAATCACTAACAGAATCCGATCCGATGCCCTATTCGTCGACAACAGACAGCGTATAGCTGGCGCTCTCGCCAAAAAACTCTTTTATCACAATGCTCCAACGCCCCTCACTCATAATTGGGTAAGCCAGCACCCGTTCGGCTTCGCCAGCCTCAGCAGCATCAACCGACCATATCTGGTTGCCTGCCGGATCATACACAATGAACAGCAAATCGGAGTCGCTGCCTTCAGGAACCAGTTCAATGTCAATGACATCGCCATCTTCGGCTTCAAAATACCATACCACTGATTGGTTAGCTTGTAGCGTGCCAGATTCTGTCTCCCCATAGCTAATGAAACCCGCCTCATCTGGGGCAGCCGCCTGATTGGCGCGCAGAGAGAGCTCATACCGGCCCGATTCGCCAAAAAAGTCACGAACCAGGATCAGATACTGGCCGTCTGCTGGCAGCACAAACTCGATCATCTCCGGCTCTCCGGTTAGCAGCGCATCCTGCTCTGCCAGCCGGTTGATGTTTTCATCCAGCAGCCAGATGTCCAGGTCCAGGTTGTTGGTAAGGGGCGTCGCGGTAATGAAGAGCTCATCCCCGGCTTTGCCCGTGAAAAACCAGGCGTGAGCCTCATTTTCGCGCAGCGTCTCCTGGGCCGTTTGTCCAAAAACGAGATCGCCCGCATCGTAAAAATTGCTCGTGCTGTCGCCGCCTTCATCCAGCGAAAGTGAATAACTGCCCCCTTCTCCGGCAAAGCTGCGCACCAGAATGGCATACTCACCGGTGAGCGGTAGTTCTAGACCTGCGGCCACTTCTGCGTCACCGCTAAAGCCCTCGTCTAGCGCGGCCAGCCGCGTACCGTCTGGGCCGTAAATATCCAGGATGGCATCGAACTGATTTTCGGGGGTGAGCACAACGCTTACAAGCTCGCCTGCATTTCCATTAAATGTCCACACATGCTGGGCGCCTCGTGCCATGGTGCTCTGAATTGTTTGCCCGGGCGAGAGGCGCCCGCCGCCGCCAAATAGCGGCTCTTCTGTGAGCACCAGGCTGAGCGTATATCGCCCCTCTTCCCCAAAAAACTCACTCACTTCAACCACATAAAGGCCGCTATTAAGCAGCAGATTATCAATCATGATTTCGGTGTCGCCCGCATAGCCATTGTCGATGCGGGTAACGGTTTGCCCGGTGGGGCTAATGAGCGTCAGAATCAGGTCTACGTCCTTGTTGTCTGGGCTGAGCGTGAGATTGGCGTAACGAGGCCCAGGTAGGCTAAATGTCCATACGTCCTTAACGTTGGCTTGCAGATCGCCATTAACCAAATCTTGCTGGCCTAAACTGCCCAAAACATTGGCTGAGCCATCCTGAATGACAATATCGGCGTAGATATTGTGCAGAACGATGGTGCTGGCCATTTTCTCGAACGTTGCCTGGTATTGAGACCATTGCTCTGTAGCGGCGCTCATAATGAACATGGCCTGTGTTTGCTGGCTGATAGTGCCAGCCAGGTTGGTGGTAAACAGGTAGATGCGGGTGCGCATGTCGCTGCCGCTTGTGCTAAAAAGCAAGGGCGCGCCTTCCAGATCGATGAAGGAGCCGGTGACAGTGCCGCCTGTTCCTACTGATGCGGTAGTGGGCGCTGCCTGGGCAATGGGCGTGCGCTCTGCGCTGTTGCTGAGATCGTTGGCCAGCCGGTTTAAGGTGGCCTGGGGGGTATTTGGCGGTAGGTCTAGATGGGCGATGAGGCCAGCAACATAGGCGCCATCGCCGATGGCTTTGCTGCCCAGCAGGCTGTTGCCAGTGCGTTCTGAATTGGCCAACAGCATGACGGTGATGCCGAGTTCATTGGCGGTTACGGCCGTATCTACCTGACCAGAGAGGTTGATCCAGTTTGGGGGAGCCAGCAGCTGTAATCCAGTTGCCGGGTTCCCAATTTGCGTCCAACCGGCGAAGGCTGGGCTGGTGGGTATGGCGCTAGGGGCCAGCGGTGGTGGACTCGTTGCCACTGATTTGGTGGGGATGGGCAAGGTGGCTGCCTGATTGGCATTGGCCTCTATAGGAATATCCGTTGAGGCAGGGGGTGATTCTATTGTGGGTAGCTCCCGCTCATCTTCGCTTACGGGCTTGCAGGCCACAACGGTGACCACAATGAGGCCCACAAGTAAGCAGGACCAGCTAGATTTTTGCATGGACAATCCTCCTGTTCTCTCCTCTCAACAATACGCGCAACCATTTAACATTCCCCGTCTGCGCATATCTTCATTTGCTGGTGCGCCAGTTAATAAACCTGAAGTGGCCAACAGATGTAATTTAACAACCTGGCTGGAGAAAAGGTGCATCAGACAGCGCGCTAGTTGCCTGCATCTGGCCTAACTGTCGGGCACTCTCCAGTCGTTGCCGATAATGATCAGGATGTCGTAGTCGCCGTCGGGATTGTTGCTGCTACTAACGTTGAGCGGTGGAATGTGCATCAACTGGGTCAGGTAGCGGCTGGTGTTGGGGTATGATCCATAGGTGATAATCTGTGAGGTGAGGTAAGTGGAGGCGTCGGCATTGCCTATTTCGGTTACATCAATGCCAAAGGATTGCAGATATTCCTGCGTAGAGGCCGCCAGCCCAAACTCGGCCGTGCCGTTTAAGACGGCAACGCGCGCCTGTTCTGCGGCCATTAGGGCAGGAAGGTTTTCAATAACCGGCGTGGGAATTGCCGGGGGAGCGAACAACTGGTCTCTGAGCTGTCGAATGTTTTCTCGTAGCGGCACCAAAACCTGACGGCCGTCCGGCGTTGTCTCATTAAACACGTAGTTGAAATCGAGAACGGCCGTACGAATACTCTCACGCGGTATATCTTGGGCCAACAAGGCAAGTTGAATGGCCTCGTTTAGCGTCATGTTGGTGCGTACGTTTTCTTGCGATGTTTGCCACAGTTGCGGCGCCTGAGACAGCAGTTGCGGCAGGTTGCCCAGATCAAGCACCTGCTGGCGTACAGCCAGAATGACAGCTTGCTGCCGGGCGGCTCGGTCGACATCGCCAGCAAACGTTGCGCGAGTGCGCGCATACTTTAGGGCGGCCTCACCACCTAAATGTTGTTCGCCTGCTTCAATTGAAAAAGGATCATAACCATAGCACTGGTCGGGGTAATTTGGATCGTCAATCGCTTCGGGAACATCAATAGTAATGCCTCCAATGAGATCAACCACCTCTACAAATGCGTCAAAATTAACGGCGACATAAAAATCAATCGGAACCCCTAGCAATGTTTCAACAGTGCGGACAGCCAAAGCCTGCCCGCCACCCGGATATTCATATACTTCGCCTAAATAATTAGCTTGATTAATGCGGTCTACGCCAAAATCGGGGATTTCTACCCACAGGTCACGCGGTAAAGACAAAACGGCCGCAGAAAGCCCCACCGGATCAATGGTCAACACCATCATGCTGTCTGTGTGTGTGGGTCCACTTTCCTCACACCGCTGGTCAATACCCATAAGCAATATGGATACACGATTCTTTCCTTCCCAACGGTGAAAAGCATCTGAAGACAAAATGGGGGTTTGTTCGTCAACAGTTTGAACAGGTTCACTGCTACTGCTGCTGGGGGCAGGAAGCTCCTCAGTAGAGTCACTGTTAACGCTCGGATTGGCAAAATCAGGGTTGATTACTTCCAATGTAGAAACGGCTGCCTGAACGGATTGGAACAGCCAAACCGAACTGCCAATGAGCAAAATAATGATGCCCAGCCCTAGAATCGCTATCGCCCAAAGCGGTAAGCGTATTCGGGCCGGAGTGCGACGAGATGAATTGGATTTCATATCTTTTTGCGCGTTCCATGCCGGAATGGCGTAGGCGATTATAGCATAAAACCATAAGGCACCGTCAAAAAGTGGTGTAAAGGTGAAGCCTCGGGCTCTTTTGACGCCCTTTTGCGGCTACTTTATAATGCGCTCCTTGTGATGAATAAGTATAAAAAGTGGCTGCCTGTTTTGCTGATTTTGCTGCTGGCTTTTGGCCTTCGTCTGTATGCGTTGAACGAAATCCCCCCTGGGCTAACGCACGATGAAGCAAACCATGGCCGGGAAGCGATTGGTATTCTGCAAGGCGTGTGGTTGTTTGTTTTTCCCCTCAATTACGGCAGCGAACCGCTCTACAGCTATACGGCCGCAGCCAGCATGTGGCTGTTGGGAGAAACGCTTTTTGCCTTGCGGTTTGTTAATGTGTTATTCAGCGTTTTCACCATTGGCATAAGCTTTTTATGGCTGCAACGCCGCTTTGACCGGGCGACGGCCCACATAACGGCCGTTCTGCTGACCGTTTCTTTTTGGCCTCTGGCTTCGGCCCGCGAGGCGCTGCGGGCGGGAATGCTACCCTTTTTTATGGGAACGGCCGTCTGGTTCTTCTGGCTGCTTTTGGAACGTGCCGACAAGGAAGCAGCTTCCCAGCGCCGCTGGCTGCTGGCTGCTGCCTTTGGCGCTTGCGTCGCCGTCACGCTGCACATCTACCTGGCAGCTCGGGTAGTCTGGCTTGTTTTCCCACTATTTATAGTTTACCTGGCCTGGCAAAAACGCAGCCTGTTTAGCAAAAGCTGGCAGCCCGTGTTGGCCGGGCTGCTGTTGGCTGGCGTGCTGGTAACGCCGCTTTTTATTTACTTGGAACGCAACCCCTACGCGCTCACGCGGTTGAGCATGCTGGACGCGCCGCTGGAAAACATTCGCAGCGGGAATTTGGGCCCCGTGTGGGAAAATGCTAGCTCAGCGCTGCTGGCTTTTGTCTGGCCGGGCTACGGGGATCAATTTCTGGCTTACAATATTCCAGGTCGGCCGGTGTTTGATCTGGTTTCGGCCGTCTTTTTTGTTTTGGGGGTGGCCGCATGTCTCTGGCGCTGGCAACGGCCGTCTTACACATTTGTTTTGCTCTGGTTTGGTGTAGGGATTCTGCCTTCGCTCATCACCGGGCCAACGGCCAACACCACGCGCAATCTGGCGGCGCTGGTGCCGGTATTCATTTTGCCAGCGATTGGGTTTGTTACGGCCGTTCATTGGCTCAAAAAGCAAATCAGGCCGCTGCCCCAGTGGCTGCCCGCGGCGCTTGCGGCCGTCTGGCTGCTTTTTGCTGGCTGGCACAGCGTCAGCGACTACTTCATCACCTGGACCAACGATACTCAAGCGCGCAGCGCTTACCAGGTGAATCTGGTGGAGACGCTGGCGTACCTGGAGGCTAACGATACGGCCGATCCCGTCTTGCTGTCTACCGTTTATCCTGGCCCGGCACATGATCCATCCATTAATCTGGTGCTAACAGGAGAAGAATCGGGTAAACGCTGGGTTGATGCACGCTGGGCGCTGGTGGCCCCTGGCGGCCAAAGCAGCCGGGCGCTCATTCCCAGCTCAACGCCGCCACACCCGCTGTTTGCCCAATGGCTGGTGCCCCGGCAGACGGTGCAGCTGCGCCCCACCGATCTGGACCCCAGCTTTACCGACTACTGGCTGGATGCCGGGCAGTTGCGAACATGGGCGGAGCAAACGGCCGTGGCTAACTTCAACAACGCCCTCACTCTGCATCATGCTGAATGGCTCAATTCGGTGGCTCCCGGGGAAACGGCCGAATTGCTCCTCGTCTGGCGCGTCACTGACCCAGAGCAAGTAGGGCCAGTTGTGCCGCCTGCTTTTACCACCGATGTGGTCATGTTTACTCAGGTTTTAGATGAAGCCGGGCAGCCCTTTGCCCAGCGCGACTCGCTAGAAGCGCCTTCCTGGGATTGGCAGGCAGGGGATATCGTAGCCCAAATTCACCCGGTTACTATTCCGGCCAGCACGCCGACTGGCAGCTATCAGGCCATCGTTGGCATTTATGATCGGCTGTCCGGGGAGCGGCTGCCGGTGGTGGATGCGGGCGAGAGTGGGCCGGGGGATTTTACGGCCGTTCCTTCCTTAGAAGTGAGCCAATAGGGCATTAGATTACTTTACATAGTGTAGCTTTTTCCGTATGATTGGGCCCATGAGTAACCCGCAACGTCCCGACAATTTGTCTGTTCAGGAGTTGGAGCAGCTACTTTACCGCAAGAAGCGTTCGCTGCGCCGTCAGCGCCTTCAGCGGCTGCGAGAAGAAGGCCGCGTGGTGGATGTAGATGGGACGCCACCGCCCAATCCCCAACCGCCCGGGCTGCCGCGCCCGCAAGCTGCGCCCGGCGGCGCGCTGCGCCATTATCAGCTTCAGCTAGAGGACGAGCCGGAATCCGCTCCTGCTGCAAGTGCTTCTGCAAACAAATCTGGGGGTGGGAACGGCCGTTCCTGGTTCAATCGCCTGCTTTTTTTGGTAGAAGTGGGCGCCGTCGTTGGTCTGGTGGTGGTGCTTCTCAATTTGTGGGGTACCCAACGAGAGCTAAACCAGGAGCTTGCGGATGTGCAGCAGTCACAGGCGGCGGCGCTAACCCTACCCACGGCAACGGCCGCACCGCTTATTGACCTAGTTGTTTTGCCCACGGGCCACAAATATCTAGAAGGTCGTTCTCCTGAACCCGTTGAATCGGGCGATATTCCGGCTCATTTGCTGCCCGCCATGCAGGCATACAAACCGCCGCCGCTGCCCACGCCGGGGCCTGAGCAGCCTCGCATTATTGAGATTCCAAACATTGGCGTCAATGCCCCTATTGTGCCCGGCGTGTACGACTGGGAGCAGCTCAAGCGTGGTGTGGGCCACCATACTGGCTCTGCCTTGCCCGGCGAAGAGGGCAATATGGTGCTGGCGGCTCACAATGATATCTATGGAGAAATCTTCCGCGATTTACACAAGCTTTCTCCAGGCGATGAATTTACGATCTCTACAGGGGCACGATCCTACACGTACGTTGTCACCAGGATAGACATTGTAGAGCCTACCGACGTAGAGGTAATGCAGAGCACCAATCACGCCACCGCAACTCTCATTTCCTGTTTCCCCTACCGAATTAATACACAGCGCATCGTTGTTTTTGCCGATCTGAAGACCAACGGCCCCTCATCCTGATGGGCAACGGAAGTTTTCGAGCAGAGCAGCGCTACATATGGAAGCCCCGATGGGCCTATTTGGGGATTTTACAATTAGTCGGAGGGCTTTGGTCTCAGCGATGAACCAACATGTGATTTCCTTACGAAGCGGACGCTTAAGGTGGCGCAATTTATATTCTGGCGATAAGATGAGGCGAGAAACGCTTTGGTGGAATGAATATTACTATTTAGGAAAGGAAGACAGAAGATATGGCAAAAGATCGTGCCAGTCGCCGGGCTCGCTTGCGGCAGCAAACGGCCGAAAATACAGATTCTGTAGACAAGAAACGAGATGGAGGCGCTGCATTTGCTCAAGAATACGCCTATGTGCTTAAAGATTTGCGGCGCGTTTTTGCCCTGGCAGCGGTAATGTTTATCTTATTGATTGTCTTAAATATTGTGCTGCAATAGGGGTTGTCGCAGGAGCTTTGTTTGCCAGTACAATTTTGGGACTAAAATGTTTGACGCCCCCAGACCATTGTGATATGATTTTTTGACCAGTTCCGGTCTTCCGACCGGACTATTTGTTTCTTTATTTGTACACTTTAATAACCGGAGAACATTAACTATTCGAAAACGGCGTAGTAGTAATCGTACAAGGGTCGATAAAGGCCCAGAATATCGCATCAATCGGCGTATACGAGTTCGTGAAGTCAGATTGATTGATCATGAAGGCACGAATCACGGCGTGGTGCCTACAAGTCAGGCTTTGCAGTTGGCTGAAGAGGCCGAACTTGATTTGGTTGAAGTGGCGCCTAATGCCAACCCGCCCGTTTGCCGTATTATGGATTATGGCAAATTTGCTTACGAGAAGACAAAGCGAGAGCGAGAAGCCCGTAAACAACAGAAGCAAATTGAAATTAAAACGCTTCGTTTAACCCCGCGGACTTCTGATTTCCATCGCGATGTTTACGTAAATAAAGCTAAAAAATGGCTTGAAGAAGGCAAAAAAGTCAAATTCCAGGTTCGTTTCAAAGCACGTGAGATCACGTATCCAGAAATTGGGCAGCAGACGCTAGAAGAAATAGCGCAAGAGCTAAGCGAGCTGGCTGAAGTAGAGCAGGCGCCCAAGCTGGAAGGTTGGTCCATGACACTATTGTTGAATCCAACAGATTAGTTGAGCATCTTTTAAGCTGACTCTGCTATCTGTTGTTTGTTCATAACTAACAAAATGTAGGTTTGTAGATTAAGCCCCTTTGGGGGCTTTTGTGTGAAGGTAGAAATTTGTCTTTCCAAATGTTTCTGCTACTGAGAGGATAAAATGGCTAAAGCAAAAAAGAAAAAATATAAATTGAAGACATACAAAGCGGCGGCCAAGCGTTTTCGTGTTACTGGCAGCGGTAAAATTGTACGCACCAAAGGTGGCAAGAGCCATCTGCGTCGGCGTAAGTCTAAGCGCGCCAAACGGTTGTTTAGCCGCATGCTGGTGGTAGAGAACTCTGGCGATATTAAGCGCATAAAGCGGTTGGCTCCTTACCTGAAAAAGTATAAGGCAAATCCGCCCGCTTAATTAATTTACTTTTTTATTGAGATGATTCGCTGCCTGGCCTCGGTCTTCCTAATTTGGAAATGGCTTGAGCGCCAGGCCACAACAAAACGCGAGGTTAAAAATGAGAGTTAAAGGTGGGTTTACAACCCAGCGACGTCATAAAAAAATATTAAAAATGACCAAAGGCCAATGGGGTACGCGGAGCAAGCTGTTCCGTCGTGCCAACGAGGCCATGATGAAATCTTACTGGTATGCATACCGGGACCGGCGGGTGCGTCGGCGGGAGTTCCGTCGCCTGTGGATTACGCGCATTAATGCGGCCGTACGCACACATGATCTAAGCTATAGCCGTTTTATACACGGATTGAAGCTGGCAGAGGTAAATCTGGATCGGAAGGCATTGGCCCATCTGGCCGTGCGAGATGAAGCAGCATTTGCCGCCGTGGTGAACCTGGCAAAGGAAGCCCTGGCTAACTAATTCAATCGTCTGATTACCTACATTTTGGAAGCGCCACGCAACTGTTTTGTGTGGCGCTTTTTTTTGCGTTGGCTAAGTGCAGGGTTGTCGTATTTGTCTCTGCCAGGGGCCTCTTGTAATATCCGCCAACAATGCGTGATTTTTTGCAATTGAAGAAGCGTAGTGGATTTATTATATGGCTGCTGTTGATTTTGTTAACGGCCGTTTCTCTACGCCTCTACCACTTAAGCGATGTCCCACCCGGTCTGACGCACGATGAAGCCGATCATGGGATTACGGCCGTTGCCATTCTCAATGGCGCGCGCGAAATTTACTTTACGGTGGGGTACGGCCGTGAACCGCTGTTTGACTATGCCACGGCTGGCCTGATGGCTCTGCTGGGGCAAAGTGGCTGGGTGCTGCGGGGAACGGCCGTTTTCTTCAGCATGATTATGATTGGCGCAATGACCGCCTGGGCTCGAACTGCCTTTAACAATCGCGTAGCCCTGCTTACAGCTGCTGGACTGGCGGTGAGTTTTTGGCCCGTTATGGCCGCCCGGCAAGGGCTGCGCTCCATTACCCTGCCCGCCCTGTTTACCCTGGCCCTTTATTTCTTCTGGCGCGGCCTACAAAAAGCAGAGAGCAGAGAGTGGAGATTAGAAACTAAAGGCGCACCACGCTCAAATCCTACTTTTCACTTTTCACTTTTCACTTCTCACTTCTTACTCTCGGGCCTTCTCCTCGGCCTTACCTTCTACACCTACATTCCAGCGCGTGGGCTCTGGCTGCTGTTTCCTGCCTTATTGCTGTTGGGCGGGCTGTTCGACCGGAGCTGGCTGCGGCGCGTCTGGCCGGATACGGCCCTCATGCTGCTGGTTGCTGCCCTGCTGGCCGTGCCCCTGTTTGCCTACCTGCGGGCAAACCCCGGCGCCGAAGTACGCATTGCGGAGCTGAGCACCCCGCTGACGGCCGTTCTCCAGGGTGACTTTACGCTGCTGTGGGCCAACATTAAGGGGGGACTGGCTGCTTTAACGGTGGTGGGAGACACGGCCTGGCGCTACAACATTCCGGGACGGCCGTTGCTGGGTCCGGCGCTGAGCTTACTGTTTTATTTGGGCTTTGCCCTGGCGGTTTGGCGATTGATCGGCCGGAGGACGCGGCCCGTAACCGCTCCCTGTGGCAAGCTGAGCTACGTGGCGGCTTTGCTTTGGCTGCTGGGCGGCCTGGCGCCCGTTCTCATCACCGGGCCGGAGCTGAGCACAACCCAGGCGATGGGAATGCAGCCAGTACTTTATCTGTTTCCGGCGCTGGCTTTGGACTGGCTGGGAAGATTGAAAATTGGAAACTGGCGCGTGGAGGGTGCCCTAGGTATTGGGGTTTTGTTGCTGTTTGGCGGAACGGCCGTTGTCACCGCACGAGATTATTTTGGCACCTGGGCTAATGCGCCGGAGGTGCGCGTGCAGTATGAAAGCACAATGACGGTCGTTATGCACTATTTAGATGAACAGCCGCAGACGAACGTAGCCATTTCCACCATTACGCCGGGACCATTCCACACCCCTGCGCTGGCGCAAATGACGCTGCAACAGGATGCCATTCAGCCGCGCTGGTTTGATGGCCGGGGCAGCCTGGTGTTGCCCAATAGTGAAGAGGCGCTCATTATTTTGTCTGGCTTTGCCCCGCTGCCCGGGGACTTGGAGCTGTATTTGCAGACGGCCGTTCTGCAAGACAGCTTGCCTCTACACCCCACAGACTTAGACCGCCCGGTTTGGATACATCGGCTGAATCCAGCTACGGCCGTGGCGGATTGGCAAAGGCTGCTAACGCCCCAGGCGGCCCAGTTTGGCGAGGCAGCTGCCCTGGTAGGCTACGATCTTTCGGCAGAGCGCGTGGCGGTGGGGGACACTGTAAAGCTCATCACCGTCTGGCAAGTTCAGGGTGCGCCGCCAGATTTGCGTCTGTTTACCCATTTGGTGGGCGCAACTGGCGTGCCGGTGGCGCAGGCAGACCGGCTCGATGCGCCCAGCAGCGCCTGGGTGGCCGGTGACTGGTTGGTGCAGCTTCACGAGGTTATGATTCCACCG
>JBHIWP010000045.1:0-24428 GCA_041987425.1 Promineifilaceae bacterium (SeqCode)
ATCAAAGCTACCTTAGAAACCAAAGAAGCAGAGTGGAACGCCCGGCATGAAAAGCTGGTAGAAGACAACATGGGCCTGCAAGCAACGATAAAAGAACAAAAGATGCAGTTTGAAGGCAGCGAGACGGAACTGAAGCTCATTCTTAATCAGGCCAATGCCCAAGGACAGCATCTGGCGGAAATTCAATCAAGGCTGGTTGAACGAGAGCTACAGTTAAAGCAGGCCATTACTCAGCTTAAAGAAGCCCGCGCCATGATTGAAAAGCAAAATCTGGCAATCAAACAGATTCAGCAGAAAGCAGGCGAGCGCATTCAGGCATTGCAAATTCAGCTTTCTAAACGCTAAGCGAGCATCCTGTTTCGCCTTCACCTCAAACTTCATGCAAATACATTTGGCAAGACAGTAGATTTACGAGGGAGAAGAAGTTGTCTACAATTGAATTAGCCGTCATTGGTGGCAGCGGCCTGTACCAGATGGAAGCTCTGGATGAGGTTGAAGAGGTTGTCATCAACACCCCATTTGGAAAACCTTCAGACGCGATTATGGTTGGGAAGCTTTACGGCCGTCGTGTCGCTTTTTTGGCCCGTCATGGGCGCGGCCATCTTCTTAGCCCCAGCGAAATACCGTATCAGGCCAACATTTTTGCCCTCAAAACATTGGGCGTAAAGTACATTGTGTCCATAAGCGCCTGCGGTTCTCTACACGAAGATTATGCGCCGGGCCATATTGTTGTGCCAGACCAATTGTTTGACCACACCAAGCTGCGTGTTAGCTCTTTTTTTGCTCGCGGTCTGGTGGTGCACCTTAGCTCAGCCGATCCCTTTTCGCCAGAAATGAGCCAACTCATTGCCCAAAGCTGCCGCAGTGCGGGCGGCACCGTGCATGAAGGCGGTACTTTTATCACCATAGAGGGACCGCGCTTTAGCACCAAGGGTGAATCCAGGCTGTACCGGCAGTGGGGCATGAGCATCATTGGTATGACCACCAGCCCGGAAGCGTTTTTAGCCGCCGAAGCAGAGATTGCCTACGGCGTAATGGCTCACGTCACTGATTATGACGTGTGGCATGAGAGTGAAGAGCCCGTCACGGTTGATATGGTTGTAAAAACGCTGCGACAGAACACGAAAATTGCCCAAAAGACGGTGGTGCATCTGGTCCAAACGATGGATGAATGGGCTGGCGACTTCCCCGCCCACAGCGCCTTAAAGGATGCCCTCATCACCGACCTGACCCAAATTCCTACCGAGACCAGGCAACAGTTAGCCCCACTGGTGGCTAAATATCTGGATTAACGGCCGTATTTGTAACGGCAGCCCTTCTGGCCTTATGCGCAGCCTCTCTTTTTCTTTGCCCCTGGATAGCGAAAACGGCCGTTCTGAACTCGTCTTGCTGCTGGTAATGGCCCTGTTTGTATTCAGCAACGCCCTGGCGCTGGGTCTGGCACGAGACGGCATCATAGATGGCAGCACCTTGTGGGGGCCAGCCTGCTGGCTGGCGTCGCAGGTAACGGCCGTCTGGCTGCTGCGTAAATATGCGCCTAATCACGATCCCTATTTACTTCCCCTCGTTGGCTTGCTAACTGGCTGGGGCATCGTGCTGCAAGACCGCCTGGCGCCCAATTTTTTGCTGCGGCAGGTGGTGTGGGTACTGTTGGGAACGGCCGTCCTGTTGGGAACCGCCCTTTTGCCCCGCAATTTGCGCTGGCTGCGTCGCTACCGCTACACGCTGCTGCTGCTGGGAATTGTTCTGCTTACGGCAACGCTGCTGTTTGGCATCAATCCAACCGGTGCCGACGTCGCCCGCTATTGGCTGCGCCTGCCCATCCCTTTTCTGACGCCCGTATACTTTCAACCTTCTGAACTGCTGAAGCTGCTCCTGGCAATCTTTTTAGCCAGCTACTTTGATGAACGAGAAGCCGTTATGCGCCTGGCGGGCAACGGCCGTTTGCAGCGCATTTCGTACCTGGCGCCTCTGCTGCTTATGTGGGGCTTTTGCATGGTTCTGCTGGTTTGGCAGCGGGATTTAGGCGCGGCGACCCTTTTCTTCATTTTGTTCCTGAGCTTGCTTTATCTGGCTACGGGTGATTGGCGCGTTGTCGTTGGAGGCGTGGCGCTGCTGCTGCTGGCAGGCATTTTTGCCTACTTTGCCTTTAGCCTGGTCACGCTGCGCATCGACGCCTGGTGGAACCCCTGGCCAGATGCCGATAACCGCGCCTTTCAGATTGTGCAGTCGCTTTATGCCGTGGCGGCTGGGGGCATTTGGGGGCAAGGCGTCGGGCAGGGCTTTCCCCAATACATTCCCGTCGTCCACTCCGATTTTGCTTTTGCCGCCATTGCCGAAGAGTGGGGCCTGGTTGGCAGTATGGGCGTGGTAGGCTGCTTTGCCCTACTAGCACACCGGGGAATGCGGCTAGCGCTGCTGGCCGAACGGCCGTTTCGTCGTTATTTAGCGGCTGGCATCACCATTTTGCTGGCGGCGCAGGCGTTTCTCATCATGAGCGGTGTCACCAAGCTGCTGCCGCTCACGGGCGTCACGCTGCCCTTTGTTAGCTACGGCGGCAGCTCGATGTTAATGAGCCACGTGATGGTTGGATTGTTGCTATATCTCTCGACCAAAACGCGCCAAATTTACTTGTAATTGAGTAATTAGGTAATTGAGCAATTGACAATTACCCGATTACCCAATAACCCAATTACTCTTATGAATAACCCTTCTTACCAATCCCGCCTTCATAAAATACAGCGCGCCATCCTGCTGGGCTTTTTGGCTGTGGCGCTGTCGCTGGCCTTTTGGAGCGTGGTGCGCGGCGATGCGATTCTAGCCCGCGATGACAATCCGCGGCTGGTGGAAGCTGAACTGCGCATCCACCGCGGGCAAATTTTGGACCGCGACGGTGCCGTTCTGGCGCACACCGTGGGCGCACCAGATGCGTTAAGCCGCACCTATCCTTATGAGGCTATTGGGCCAGCGGTTGGTTATTACAGCTTCCGACACGGCACGGCTGGCATCGAAGCCGGGTTGGATGACGTTTTGCGGGGCGAGAGTGAGGGTATTACGGCCGTTTTCAACCAACAGCTCCTCCACATGCCGCAAATCGGTCGTGATGTGCAGCTAACCCTCGATGCTGGACTGCAAACCACAGCCGAATCCCTGTTTGGTCAGGCACAAGGGGCGCTGGTGCTGCTGGAAGTTAGCACAGGCGATGTGCTGGCGATGGTCAGCCATCCCGGCTACAACCCCAACCGGCTGGATGAAAACTTTGACGCACTGGTGGCCGATGAAACTGCACCCTTGCTCAACCGGGCCGTTCAGGGACAGTATCAGCCTGGCCTGGTATTGCAGCCGTTTATCCTGGCGGCGGCGCTGGAGCAGGACCGAATTCAGCTTGATGGCCTGGTGCTGAATCCAAACCGCCCCGTACCGGTGAACGGAGCAATTAAGCGCTGCCAGACAGAACCGCCAGACGACGCCACCTGGGCCGACGTGCTGCGCCATCGCTGCCCTGGCCCCATGCAAGATTTAGCCGACCGGCTGGGCCTGGGCGGATTAAACAGTATTTTTATGCGGTTTGGCTTCACCACCCTACCGGAGATGCCGCTAAACATAGAAATTGCCGCGTTGGAACCAATCGAGGATCCGCTTCAGGCCGGTATTGGGCAAGACAATTTAACCCTGTCTCCTTTGCAGGCGGCGCTGGCGCTGGCAGCCCTGGGCAACAACGGCCGTTTGCCAGCCCCTCGTCTGGTCATGTCCGTTGAGGATGAAAACGGCATTATGCAGGCGCAGCCCTTTGCCCCAACGGCAACCGACGCCGTTACCGGTCGCGCTGCGCGAGACATTCGCCCGCTTCTCAATATAGACGGAACCCTCAGCTTTGCCGTCTCCGCCCTGTCCGGGCCAGACAGCAGCAATGGCTGGTATCTGTCGCTTACCCCCGCCGCTGCCCCCCAATACGCCATTGTGGTGGTGGTAGAGAATAGTGAAGATTTAGAGGCGGTCACGGCCATTGGTCAAGGATTGGAAACGGCCGTTGCCGCGCAAGAATAGCAGGCGCTTTCTCTTGCATTCCCTCCTGCCAAGCCCACAGAATAATATTCCTCTTGACAATTCACTCATTCGCATTATTATTTATTAGGATTCCTAACTACTAACGCAAGGATGCCTAAAATGGTTGACTATGTGCTTGATCCCCAAACCCATAATGGCGATGCAGCGACCAAGATCGTTTTTGCCCTGGAACGGCTGTCGCACGTATTCCGCATTCACTGGTGGGAGCAAAACAAAGCATTTCAGCTTAGCCCCCTGCAAATGCAAGTGCTAATCACGCTGCGATTTCAGGCACATCTCGACTCAGTTACACATCTTGCCGCTTATTTGCAGCTAACCAATGCCACCATCAGCGATGCCGTTCGCGTACTGGCAAAGAAAGGCTATTTAGAAAAACAGCCGGATAGTGAGGACGGCCGTCGTCATCACCTCAGCTTAACCCCCTCAGGTGAGGAAACGGCCGAAACGCTGGCCCTCTTTGCCAACCAGATTCAAGACTATGTGGCGGCTCTGCCCCACCAGGGCATTTTTCTGGAATCCTTACTGCAATTAATGAAATCCCTGCAAGAAAACCAATTTATTCCCCTGCAACAGATGTGCACTACATGCCGCCATCTAAGAACTGACGCATCACCTGCTGCCTACTACTGTCAACTGCTCGATAAGCCACTGACTAACCATGATCTGCGCATCCATTGTCCAGAACATGAGGCAGCAAAGTAATATTTTTTTGACCTAATTAATTAGGAATCCTAATTACAACTTTAGAATACAAGGAGATGTTCAATGAAATGTGATGTTTTTGATACCTACGTAACCAAACCGGATGGACAGCTGATGCATTTTGACGTTATTGTGCCCGCTGGCACGGCAAAAGATGTGGTCTTGGGCTACGGGCAAAGCTACCTGGCTTCTGTGGAAGTGGACACCAGCTTAATTTCCGCTGAACGATGCCGCTTCTGCCACGTGGAGAGCGCCACGGCGGAAATGGCAAAAGCCATCCTGCAACAAGGATATTTTATTTTGGCGATGGAGGGCTGCCCTCCAGTCGATTCGGACAATAATGTGGAGGTTTTTGATGCGTAACATTGCTGGCTACACTTATGGTCAAACGGCCGTCGCGCCCTCACCGGTGTCTTTGGCCGAGCTTGAACAGTTAAAAGCAACGGTTTTGTTTAATGAGGAAGATGTTCACTATTTACGGAAAGCGGGAGCGGTGCTGCAAGGCCAAACAGACGCTATTTTGGACTTGTGGTACGGTTTCGTCGGCTCGCACCCGCACCTGCTTCATTATTTTAGCAACGCAAGTGGTGACGCCCAGACCGATTATCTAACAGCGGTGCGAGAACGCTTTGGGCAGTGGATTCATGACTTATGCAATCGGCCGTATGATCAAACATGGCTCGATTATCAGCAGGAGATTGCCCAGCGGCACCACAAAAAGAAAAACCAGACGGATGATGCCGATGCGGTGCCGCTCATACATGCTCGCTACATGATTGCCTTTATTTATCCCATTACCGCAACCATTCGTCCGTTTTTGGCGGCCAATGGAGACAGTGCGGACGAGGTAGAAAAAATGCATCAGGCATGGTTTAAGGCCGTGGTACTGTCTGTCACTTTGTGGTGTCAGCCGTACGTACGAAGCGGCGAATTTTAGCTGTGCCAGGAGATCAACCAATCTGAAAGTGGGAGTGGTTGATCTCCTTGGCTAAATCATCAACCCAACCATTGGTAGATGTAGCCAGCAACGACCGCCCCGACCAGGGCAAAAGCCACGTAGAGAACAAAGACGCGACGAGAAGCCAGTTGCCAAACGGCCGTCATCGCGGGCAGCGTAGTGGTGGGGCCAGCCACTAGAAACGCCAGCCCGGCCGCCGGATTCATCCCCTGCATCAACAATCCACTAACCATTGGCAAGGCAGCCAAATTACTGGTGTACACGGGCACGCCAATAAGTGCCGCAAATACGATGGCCAATGGATTCTGCCGCCCGAGCAGGCTAATAATCCATTCCGCCGGAACATAGCGAACAATAATGGCTTCCAGAACAAAGGCCAGCAGCATAAACCGCAAAACCAACGACGTCGCCGCCCACGTTTCCTGAAAGAGACGAGTCCTAAAGGACGGCGGTGCAGCACAGCTTGAGCCACAAGTTGGCTCTGCGCCACTGGACGGCACCGAGCAGGTAGTCTCCCCCGAACAACTGCTTTCCGCAACAGGTTCATGCGTTGGGGAGCCAATGCTGAGGCCGCTGGCAATGGCCAGTGCAGCTTGGGCCGGGGCAGGTTTACGCACCCAGGCGGCAAATTTTTCCCAGCCAGCGGCAAAACGGTCCTTCAGAGGCACAATCGAAACGGCTTTAGTCGGACGGTCGCGCAAAATTTGCGTGCCCAGCCAGTGGCGCTGCACGGCAAAATGGGTGATATAGCCAGCGGCCAGGCTGAGCGCCAGCGTTGCCGCCAGCCGCCAAACGGCGAGGTTCCAACCAATGGTAGCCACGCTCAAGAAAAACGTTTCAGGGTCCATTGACGGCGAGGCAATCCAAAAGGCCATAACTGGTGCCAGCGGCACGCCACTAATAAGCAGCGCGGCCACGACGGGAATCACTGTGCAGGAACAAAACGGGCTAAAGGCGCCAACGGCCGTTGCCAGCACAATTGCCAGCAAGGGCCGGGCCGTCAATGCGCCACGAATATACTTTGAAGCCCCCGAAAGCTGCACGGCCACCGCCACTGGAATAGTAATGAGCAAATAGGGCCAGATTTGAACCAGGTTTTCAACTACGAATTTGATAATAAACTGCAATTCCGAAATCATTGTCGTATCCTTTTATCGTATTTTTACGATTAATCGAAGCAAAAAATTTTTTAGAAAATTTCCCCAACTTTATTTTTAAACCAGCCAATATTTTCTTCGTCGAGACAGTAACTCGTTGCTGGACCTTGCAGCGTGCCTTTGATCCAGCCCGCTTCTCGCAGTACCTTTAGATGCTGTGAAACCGTTGCCTGAGCGATAGGCAAATAATCCACAATATCACCTGTGATGCAGGTGGGGTGCGTCACCAAAAACTTCATAATTTCGAAGCGCGTGGGATTGCCAATCGCCTTAAACATCTTTACTAATCTGTCCTGCTCAGTCCCTGAGATATCTAACGTGCAGCAGGCCTCTAAAATTACCTTATTTTCCATATCTTTACTCTTTTCTACTCTCTTTATCGTATTTTTACGATGGATATCGTAACCGAATTAGGCCATCGTGTCAAGCCTTTGGCTGATGGACTGGTTCACAGGATTTCTCTTGGCGTCAAACCCGGTAGGTAGGAGGGGAAAGAAGAACATGAATCTCGAAGAAATGCTCGAAAAACATGTTCAAGGAATTCGTGTTTGCAACGCGAAATTGCTCTCGGCACAGCCTGCGCAGGTGGCCGAGAGCAATCTAATGTAAGAGCTATTACGCCTATTCGCCGATAGACAAGGCGTCGGATGAGGCTCGCTTCACAAGTGCTTCTCCACTGGCCGAGGCTTCATAGAGCACTACCTCAAATGCTCCAGCATCATTGTAGATGCGCACGGGCTGGGGTGACCAAAGCAGCAATGTTTGGGAATGTGGAGCCAGCGTACTTTCATTGATAAACTCCCCATAATGGACATAGGCCGTATCTTGACTAAGGCTAACGCCCACCCCTTTTTCTTCTATATTTTCAATAGATACGGTATAAAAATTTGCCTCCAGGCGCTGAGCAAGTATTATGAACTGCACGATCCCAGTCTTGTCTTGAATAACGGTTACATTTCCTTCTACATTATCAAACTGACTTCTGTATATGGAAGCACCTTCTTCTCCCATAGCCAACACCTCCAAAGCTCCTGGCTCCTGTGAACCAGTGTCTATCACCTTTGTCTGCATAGAGCTGGCACAACTGGCATTAAAGAAAGGTGTTAAGAAAAAAATCGTTAACAGCAGACCTTTTAGCAGTTTCATACTAACTTGTAGAAACCCAAGATTAGCATTAACACAAGTGCAATGAGTGAGACATTTCGCCTAAACTTGCTCAGCAAAGTTTCGCTGCCATCGTTAACCATGAGGGCCTTGAAAACCATACTCCGAGTAGACGGAATGGCGACAATTGCTGCCCGAGCAAAGCCATAAATAGCGCCTATTAAGAGGCCCTGAAAACCGTCTCCAAGCAAGGACCCAGTTAGTAACATTGCATGAAATAGCGAACCCGACTGGTAAGTAATGAAACCCAGGCCGAGTATGGTGCCCCATACCGCGGCTGATCTGTTGTCTGCTGGAAACACCCAGTGGTCAGGCACTGCAAAATTCCCGGCAGGCAAAATTGTGGTTTTATTTGTAATTTCGAGCAAAAGGAAACTGCTCAAGAACAGTATCAGCAGTGTTAAGCGCAGGTACAGTGGAAATAGTACGGACAATAGTTCAGCTACAGAGGTCAGGACCAATCCTAGAATGGCCCCCGCCACCGTTGAACTGATGACGTATACAAATGTAAACTCTCGCGACTTTGGTGTGCCTGCCAGGCTACCTGAAACATTAAAGCTTCAGGTCGTGTTAATAGAGGCAACACTGGCCGCAAGTGCGCTTAATATTAATATTTCCATATTTTTGGTATTTTCTTCTAATAAACATACGCTGTTTTGCAAGCGCACATTCCTACATTGCCCGGACTCTGACTAATACCGCACTGCGCGCAGTTTGCCGGTCCATAAATTCGGCAATCTGTACATTTTGCTCTTTTGTTTCCGTGAGATGGATGTGGATCTGTATACCACCAGCCACTAGACCAGATACATGTGTAGCCGCCAAAATATCCCACACAGGGATCATTCGCCGTGGTACAGGTGACGAAACCGGTGGGGCAAGTTAAACCACCGTTTTTACAGTTGCTACAGTACAGACCACAAGGTGGAATGCAATTTGTACCGCCCCAGGCAAAGGCTTCTTTGGCTCGTGAACCGACAATAGCAGAGGCAATCACCCCAGCAACCAGGCCAGATGCGCCTTTCAAAAAGCCACGCCGGTTAAGTTTACGTACGGCCGTACTCGCAACATTCTGTATTTGACGATCTTTATAATTCATCACTTTCTCCTTATAGGGTAATTTTGTTATAGCTATGTCGAGAACAAAAGGTTTTTAGAAACAGATTCGGGCGAAAGTTACTTTTGTTCTCCTAAACGTAAGCCACCCACACAGGTGCATTTAAACAGCCAATGCCGCCTGCGCCATGGATTCAAGTTGTTCTCGGGTATTAATCAAGCCTTTAGCCCTTACTACGCCGCTCGCATCCAGACCATAGGCAAAAGGCGTTGCAGAAATATCGAGCTCCTGACCGACTGTTGTAGTCGCCTGGACAGTATCAAACTTAATTTTGTTTTTCTGGATGTACGTTTGAGCCTGCTCCAGCTCTGCAAACAAGAGCAAGATCGGTGTTACGCCAAACAGGTTTGCTACGCGTTCCAGCTCAGGCAAAATTTTGATGCACTCAGCACAATTAGGTGAACCAAAGAACAGTAAGTGCGGCTTGCCTTTAATGGCATCTGTGTTCCAGGAACGGCCGTCTACAGTCTTGCTAACTACAAAAGGTAGTTTTCGATTGACGGGGATACCGCTGTCATTAATGCCGCGCGCTGTTCCCATCACCATGATGCCCAACTGCCTGAACAGAACCAGGTTGACAACCAGCATTACAAATACAATTACCCAAAGAACCACATAAGAGAGCCAAAAATAAATTGTCATGGGATCAACTCCTTATACCCATAAAACCAGGACCGATAATGATCTGCAACTCGCTTTAAAGTTTTAAGAGCCCAAATTGATTCAGGAATACCAACCAGCACAAATAAACTTAGCAAGAGAATAGAGGCGGCTAGAAAAAGCCCTTCAGCAAGACTGTATGGCGCAGCTTCATTCACGCTCATAAATGCCAACAAACTGAGCATTAAATCGATACCGGCCAGCTTCCAGCTTAGCTTCAAAGTAGTTTTGGCCCCAAAGCACCCGCAACTGACGCTGCCTTCTTTTAGCCGCAGGTAAATGACGCCCGCAGCTAACAATGCGTAAAGCAATCCGAGGGCAATGTGTGACCAGTAAGATTGCCAGCCCGAATAAACCCACAAAAAAATAATGAACTGAGTTACCACTAAAGCCCTGTGGGCTGCAGCTCCTGCCGGAAAGGCCTCTTTTTCACCTATGATCCGTTCCCAAAGGTAGGTAACACAGGACGCCGCTAGTGGAATTGCAATAAGTAAACCCATTGAAAGCATCCTCCATCGAGCATTTTTGAACCACATTCCTGGCGGAAAAGTAATGGCCGTCAGCCGCTTCCAGGCGAACAGATCATCTCTATAGCCAGGGTGCTTCTAAAGATCTTTGTTCAGCAGACAGGCAGAAAAGACCTTTTAGCTTTGCTTCTATGCGAAATATTTCTTACGAACTACAATTAGGAGATGTGGAAACAGATTATAATCGCTTCTTTCGGTCCTTCATTTCTCATTTGCTTCTACTTCATTGCTGCTTCATTTCTGTTCCATTTCTATTTCATTTCCGCTCGACTTCATGCGGATTCATCGGAAAAACCGTCGAAGCGAAGACCTACGCCACGGACCGTGGCTATTGGCAGTTTGTTGCCAAATTTTTTACGCAAGCGACAGGCAGCCAGCTGAACCAAAGCAGGATTCCCTCCCTCTTCATACTCCCACACCTGGTCTAGCAATTCGTCATAGTTGCATACTCGATTGGGCCGATTGACTAAGTAGAGAAGTAATTCAAACTGTAGCCGCGACAATTCCACCTTCTGCTTGCAAAAAGTGACGCGATAGGCTACCGGATCTATGATAATCCCATCAAAAACGATAAGGTTGTTCATGCACACTCCTGTTAATGCGATTTTGTGGCACAATTTTGAAATTGATACTCGGGGACGACCCTGGTGATTGCCCAATTCAAGCAGGCATAAGGCACGGCCCTAACCATTCTTATTTAATTTTTTATACAGCAAGATTGGTCCGATCTAGGCGAAAAACTTTGCCCGATTTAGGAGATTGAGCGAATTGGAACTACCCGACAAAAGATGTTTGCTGCGGTGTCGGGAATCAATGAGCAAATTTTGTTGGTAGCTCCTACGTATGTAATCGGCAAAAAACTCTTCCAGAAAACAATTGACATTTGGGCCGATTACTCGAGCATTTGGCAAATTTTGCGCATACTCTATTTTCAAAAACGATTTGCCAATTGCCTAAACCACTGAAGTCTTTCGAAAGCAAGTAGGCCAGAGTGGTTTACTTAAAACGTTAAACACATTAGCAGATCACCGCTATTTTGATCTGCAAAACTCCTTTAAATTGACTTTATCTCCCTATCTTTCACGCCAGCCAGCATATTCTCACCGGCTTAAAATTGGCGATAGTCGCTGAGCAGCGGCCCGCCACGCCTCCGGCGACAGCGACCAAATGATGACGGTGTCGTCCCAACTGCCAGACGCCAAAAAACGGCCGTCTCCCGAAAAAGCCAGCGCCGCCACCCCACGCTCATGCGCATTTAGCTGAAGAGATTGACCGCTCTCTACCTCCCAAAGCCTTATCGTGCCATCCCAACTGCCAGATGCCAGCAAACGGCCGTCCGCACTAAAAGCCAGACTTAACACCGGCTCTGTGTGGCCAGTCCACGGCGACGAAACTGCTGTAAGCGCTGACCCTTTGCTGTTAAACAGATGCACAGTCCCATCCGCCAGACCAACCGCCAACAGTGTTTCTTGTGCGTCGAGCTGCAGGGCCGTGATACGCTGCGGCAGCCGATAAAGCGTACGTTTATTGCCTGTAATTAACCGCAGTTCAGTGCCAGATGCCGTAACAACTAAACGGCCGTCTGCCGTTGTAACCTGTAGCTCAGCCGCAGCTGTGCCAGGCCGTTGCTGGCAGCAGGTCAGCCGCGCGTGAGTGGTCCAATGCGTGATCTCCGCTACTGAACCATCGACAAGGCTGACTTGCAGGCGATCATCCTGGATAAAAGCAACCCCAGCCACGTTGCCCCCAACTAACAGCTGCTGTGCGTACGGCCGTATCCAGGTGGCAGCATCATTAGCGGGCAGCGTATGCCAAACCGACACCTGTCCACCGTCTTCCGCTGCGTACAGCAGGCCACTCTGCGCGCCCACGGCCAAATCCCAGATTGCCGCATTACGCTGCGCCAGCAGGCCAGCTTCTGCGTTGGGAGCGTGCCACAAAATCAGCCCGTCTCGTCCGCCAGAGTAAAATCCATGATGATAAACCAGGGCCTCTACCCAGCCAGTGTGCCGGGCTGCCAGCATAAGTGGTTCCTGTAGTAGCACGTCACGTTGCCAAATAATCGCGCCGTCACGCCCCGCCGATCCATAGCCAGTAAACGGCCGTTCACCCCCAGGCACGGCCGCCAGCCGATTGACAAAATCCGTATGGTGCTGCGTGGTAGCCAGCAACACCAGGCCGCGCGCCTCGCTAAATTGCCAGATGCGCACAGCCCCATCCCACCCTGCTGAAAGCAGCGTCTCGCCATCATCAAGCAGAAGCAGGCTGCTAACGGCTTCATCGTGCGCCGTCTTGGGAGGCAGCAGCATAGCAGGATTCTGTCCGGCCTGGCCCACATCCCAAACCGCAATTTGCCCATCGCTGCCGCCGCTGAAGAGCCAGCGCCCATTGGCGTGCATTTGCAACGCTTTTATATGCCCGGTCGGATGATGCACGGTGCCCACAGCTTTTTCTTCGTCTACATCCCAAAGCCGCACCTCGCCGTCCAGACTGCTGGAGATCAACAAACGGCCGTCCGCAGCCAGAAGCAACTCTGTGATACGGCCGTCGTGCTGTTGCCAGGGTTCCGCAAGTGGTGTGTAGCTGCCGGTATCCCACAGTTGGATGTGGCCGCTGGTCGTGCCGGTCGCCAGGGTACGGCTGGATTCGTCTAAAGCGAGGGCAGTCACGGCCGTTTCGTGAGGCAGCAAGGCCACCAAGTGGGGTGGAAAATGGCTGAGTGCGTCCAAAAGCGCAGCTTGTGTTTCGAAATTATCCACCTGCGAATTGGCAGCCAGCACCAGCCGCAGCTTTTCCGCTAGCTCTGGGGCTGCCTGGGACTCAGCAATGAGCTGGCGTGCCTGGGCAACTTGCACCTGCGCTCGATTTTGCCACAGACCCACACCTGCCAGTACAAACAGCAATACCAGAACGCCCAACGCCCACCATAGATGCCGCAACGACCTACCTGGCAACAAAGTCAGCGTATCTGCGACGAGCAGAGCGGTCCCACTGCGAATCTGCTCGGCAAGCGCGGCCGTTTTGGGCGATGGTGGCGTGTTCAATTCCGTGCGCAGCAGATGCTCGAGTGCCTCGTACTGCTGCAGCGCTGCCGGGCGCTGTCCTGATTGGGCCAGCAGCCGCATGAGCAGGCGCTGCGCCTCCTCGGCGAGCGGATCGGTCTCTACCAATTCACGAGCGGTAGCGACGGCCGTTGCCCAGTCACCATCTTCTGCCAGCCTTACGGCCATCTTGTACAGCGCCTGCTGGCGCGCTAGTTGCCAGGCCAGTGCCTGCCGCTGCTGCCAGGCGTCAAAGGCAGGCGCATAAGGTAAACCAAACCCAGCCATAAATTCACCGGATGACTCAGTAACGGCCGTTTGCAACAGTTCAAGCGAGTTTATCCCAAACTGCCTCTGCCACCGCAGCACATCCACTTGCACCAGAGGCGTAATTTGCACCGTTTCCCCCACCGCCTCAACCCAGCCAGCGCCCAGCGCCTTATTGAGCCGCGATAGTTCGCGCCGCAGGGCCGCCCGCCCGCGCGTACTGTCCAGCTCAGGCCAGAAGCAGACAATCAGCGAATCGCGGCTGTGGGGCGCTTGTTCAAGCGCCAGGTAAGCCAGCAGCGCCAGCGCCTTGCGCGTGGGCAGCGATACGCGTTCTTCTTCTCTTGTGAGTCGCGGTGGGCCAATGAGGGCAAGCTGAATGGGCGTCATTGTGTGCGCATTATACGTCACTTTTGCCGGATTTTAAGCGGCTTTGCACCCTGGGACGATTTTGGATCGGCGGTTGGGATGGTTTTTGGACGGCCGTTTTCTACAGTATCTTCAACAAGTCTAAGCTATGCATCGGCCAACGCTCAAAATAGAACACGAATAAACGCAGAAAATACCCGTATGCATCCGTCTTATCCGTGTCATCTGTGTTCTAATCAACCATTTCATATCTTTTCATACTATTGTCAAAGGAGACCAAAATATGGAAATCCATCGTAAAAAGATAATCTGTTTACTGACAATAATCGTCCTGCTGCTTGGGGCCTGCGCTTCCGCAGCGACAGAGCCATCCACCGTTACCACAGGCGAAGTCATTGATACCAAAGTTCTGGTCGGTTCAGATGTAGCGTCTCTCTCGCTGGTCACGGTGCAAACGGCCGCAGGCCCGGTGCAGATTAAGGAGTTGATGACCTGCATGGCGCGGGAGCCTGAATCGCTCTACCTATATGCAGGCAACCCACGGCGTGATCTGGGAGCACGCTCCGCCGCCATCCTGCACACTGCTCTGTATGAGCCCATGGCAGTGATGGTGGCCGGAGAATACGAGGCCCGGGGATTGACGCATATTCCGACGCCGGAAAATGGCGGCGTCAGCATTGCCTCTGTAGAAGTCCAGTTGGGGGATTGGGTGGTGGATGCCAACGGCGCGCTGGTGCAGGTGGACACAGGCACCTGGTTGCGTAGCCAGGAGGGGAAGCTTTTTCAGTTTAGCGGAACGGCCGTGTCGCTGCCGCAAATGCGCGTGACCTTTACCATGCAGCCATTTGTTTGGTCTGACGGAACGGCCGTTACCGCTGCTGATTCTGTTTTTAGCTATGAAATTGCGGCCGATCCAACCACGCCGGTAGACAAAAGCCGCGTCCAGCGCACTGCCGCTTATGTAGCCACTGGCCTGCACACCGTTCAGTGGACCGGCCTTCCTGGCTATGTTCCGAACGATTACGTGCAGCACATCTGGACGCCGCTGCCAAGCCATCAGCTTGGCGGATACAGCGCCGCCGAGCTGCTGACCCTGGACCTGACGACACGCATGCCCTTAAGCTACGGCCGTTTCGCCCTTGAGGCGTGGGAGCCGGGCAGTCATATCTCGCTTATCAGCAATCCCCACTACTACGCCGCAGACAAGAGCACACTCAGGCAGCGGCTCATCTACGAATTTTTAGAATCGGAGGCAAATACGTAAGAGGCGGTGTGAGACCCAAATGCCGCATTTCTCTTCAGCAACGGCCGTTTCCCTGTAGTCAGCTAATCTACCCGGAAACGGCCGTTTACTCACAACTGACTGTAGGACAAGCATCGCATTGCAAAAGAAAACAACAACGGCCTGGCGTTAGTAAAGAATTTGCTTCCTAACTACGCCAAAACCGTTGTTGCTAATCTTTCTTTATTGTTGGCTGCCAGGTAGCTGGCAAAATGCTTTAGACAAAACCCGGCCAAATCTCGCCTGATTAATTGCCTTCGGTCTATCTAACACAAAACGATGGGGCTTTTACATGGGCTGTTGGGATTATCCGGTTCGGGGTCATAGACATTACTTGAAGTCTCCTCGGCTGCTACCATTACAACCCCAAATGCGCCGCCGACTACTGCACCTGGTACTGCACCTTCAGGTCCTGCCAGGCTCCCTAAAGCTGCTCCAGCAGCGGCGTGCTGGACTATAGTCGAGATTGCACTAAGCAGTTTCCCAAAAATTCCTTTTCTTTCTTTCGGCTCTTCTCCATCACCAGGGTCAGGGTCGCCGGGGGTATCCCCATCACCAGGGTCGCCGGGGGTATTCCCATCACCAGGGTTGCCAGGGTCATTCCCTTCACCAGGGTTGCTGGGGTCACTCCCTTCACCAGGGCTGCCGGAATTTGCGCCACCGCTATCCGCCCCCTCACCACTGCTAACGTAGGTGGTAATGCCAGCATTGTCACCCTCTCCGTCATGGTCGATTTTTAGCGATAAATTTCCACCAGAACCTACATTTCCCTCAAACACAATCTGAATTCGGCCGCCCGTTTCGGTGTTAAAGGCGTCAGAAATTTCGCTTTGTGTTGCTCCAGTCGTCAGCAGTAATTTTACTGTAGCGCCTAGCGTGGCTTCGGCAAGCGCACTATCCTCTGGCGAGGTAAGCAGGTCCATTAAAAAGGCCTGTTGTTTGGCTTCAGAAGGCTCAACGTAAATCTGTGCCAGCAGATCAGCGCCTCTTGAAGACAGCCCGGCCTTCAACGCTGCTTCGCGAACAAAATCGGTGTTGGCATAATTTTCATAAAGCAATTTCTGGCTGGTAAAAAACGCTTCAACGCTTCCTTCAGCATTATTACCGCTTAGCTGGCTGATCATCTCTTCAACCGCCGGGACTGAAGTGGAAACGATGCCAAAGGGCGTTATGTTTGCCATAGTTTGTTCGCCATTGGCTTCTCCTTGCCCCACAATCTCCGGCAGCGACATGGCAGCAATCCAGCCAGCCGTGCGCCCGTTTATGCGAATGGGATCGGCCGTTATCTCGCCCGTCCCTTTACAGCTAAACTGATAAAGCCCCTCTGGTTTTACACCTCTATCCATGAGCCATGTTGCGCCGCCAATTAAAACCACGTCATTGCTATTCAGATCAAACCTGGCGTGGTCTGTTTCTAGCTGTAATGAAATTTGCATCACATTGGTTCTAAAATCGACTTCGCCTTCACATTTATTGACCTGGCTGACCAGCGTATCAGAGTCATTTTTTGCGCTGTTCTGTGCATTCAAGCCGACAGCGGCGGTTAAATTACTCCCGTCTAAACCACTACAGGCTGAAAAAAACAGCACTACCATAAGCAAAAAGATGTTTCGTAAATAGTTTTTCATCGTTACCCCTTTATACAATTCACGTTCGCTGCCCGTTGGCAGCAAACCAGCACAATAAAAATACTTTTATGCAGCGTGGTTCCTAAACGAGAGGTACGGTAAAACAAAGGCGATCCATCAGCGATCCAAAAGCGGTTAGAGAACGGGAAGCTAACAACAATCGGACTGACTTGATTCATGGCAAATGGCTCACGCCGCTCACTGCCCTTGTGAGAATCCCCATTCCGAGGCAAAATAGCGCCAATGAAAGAAATCCAAAGCTTCGCCCAAACCCTGATCGATAATGTGGAAAACGTCATCATTGGCAAACGGCCGTCTCTAGAGCTGCTCGTTGTCTCTATCCTGTGCGAAGGGCACACGCTGCTGGAAGACGTGCCCGGCGTCGGCAAGACGATGCTGGCCCGGGCCTTTGCCGTCAGCCTCGGCATCCAGTTCAAGCGGCTTCAGTGCACCCCAGATCTGCTGCCCAACGACGTGACCGGCGTATCCATTTTCGACCAGCAAAAGCAGGGCTTTACTTTTGTGCCTGGGCCCGTCTTCAGCAATATTTTGCTGGCGGATGAGATTAACCGGGCCACGCCACGAACCCAGTCAGCGCTGCTGGAGGCGATGGGCGAGCGGCAGGTGACGGTGGACGGAGTGACGCACCAGCTGACACGGCCGTTTTTCGTCATGGCTACGCAAAACCCGGTGGAGTACGAAGGCACCTTTCCGTTGCCGGAAGCGCAGCTAGACCGCTTCTTCATGAAGCTGAGCCTGGGCTATCTGGATGAAGCTACCGAAAGTCAGATGCTGCTCAATTTAGGCGGCGAACATCCCATCGAGAGCCTGACCCAGGTGGTGGATGGCAATGAGCTACCCCGGCTGGCGCGGCAGGTATGGGATGTCCACGTCGATGAAACGGTGCGCGACTACATCATTCGACTGGTCTTTGCCACCCGGCGGCACAAAGACCTCATTCTGGGGGCCAGCCCGCGCGGCAGTCACGCCCTATACCGGGGCATCCAGGCCTACGCCGCCCTGCAAGGCCGCGACTACACGCTGCCCGACGACGTGAAGAAGCTAGCCCCATCCATCCTGTCCCACCGCTGCCTCATTCATCCAGAAAGTGCCCTGCGCGGCCATACGCACCGCGGCATCCTGAAAGAGATTATGGAAGTAACGCCGCTGGATATTGGCGAATTAGAGTAACCTGTTGCAAGCAGCAGATGGCAAGTCTTCAAGTGAAATCTTGCTACCTGCCACTTGCCACCGCAACAATGGGACAATTTTCCGCACTCATCCTCATCCTTCTGCTGCTGGCCTTTTACCTGCGAGTGGACTTTATTTTTTACGTGATTTACGTCAGCGTGGGCATTTATGCCTGGGGGCGCTGGCTGCTGCCGCGCACGCTCAGCAACCTGCACAGCGGGCGGCAATACGATCGCCATGCCTTTTGGGGTGAAGTGGTGCCGGTAACCATCCACTTAACCAACAAGGGACGCCTGCCCGTGCCCTGGATTCAGGTGCAGGAGAGCGTCGCAATTCAGCTAAAGCACGGTGAGCCGCTGCACCAGGTGGTGTCCTTGGGCCGGGGCGAAACGGCCGAATTCCAGTACCATATCATCGCCCGCCGCCGGGGCTATTACCAGCTTGGCCCGCTGCGGCTCACCACCGGCGATCTCTTTGGTATCCATCCAGATCTGGTGGCTTTTTTGCCCGCGGATTACATCACCGTCTATCCGCGCCTCACGCCGCTGACTCAGCTAGGGTTGCCTTCGCGCCTGCCCTTTGGCACCATCGCCAGCCACCAGCGGCTGTTTGAGGACCCCGCCCGCCCGATGGGCATCCGCGACTTCCGCTCTGGAGATACCATTCGGCAGATTAACTGGAAGGCCAGCGCTCACCGCGCCAGCGGCGGCAGTACGCGCCAGCTTATGGTAAAAACCTTTCAGCCAGCTATTTCGTTGGAAACGGCCGTTCTGCTCAACCTGCACACGCCCGACTACCAGTTTGGCAACCGGCAAGACATGACCGAATGGGCGGTGGAGGTAGCGGCGTCGCTGGCGGCCCATCTGGTAAACCAGCGGCAAAGTGTGGGGCTCATTACCAACGGCATCGATCCCCTGGCAAATAATGTGCAGGGCTTCGATGAAGCCACCGGCCGTCTGCTGCGCCCCAGCCACGGCATTATCCAGGCCCAGCCAGAAGCGTTCATTCCCCCGGCCATTCCACCGCGAAACGGCCGTCCCCACCTCATAAAAATCCTGGACCAGCTGGCCCGCATCGAGGCCGAGGAGACGGTGGCCTTCACGCAGTGGGCGGCCACGGCCTACCTGCACCTGAACTGGGGCGTTACCATTTTGGCTATTACCGCCAACGGCAGCGAGGCGGTGTGCCAGAGCCTGCACCGGCTGGTGCGCGCGGGCTTCAACCCCATCCTCATTGCCATTGAGCCAGACGGCAACTTTGGCCTGGTGCGCGAACGGGCCAGGCGGCTGGGCTTTGCAGCCTACAATGTGGCTCAGCCACGCGATCTGGACCGCTGGCGACGGCCGCAAACGACGGGGGCGGCGCTATGAGCCTGAAAGCGGCAAAAAAGGATACGGCCGTTTCCACACCAGAACCCTCTCTGCCCATTAACGATCCGCGCCTGGCCTTCATCACCAACAAATGGTCCCGCACCGTCCTGCAGCCGCTGCTCATCAGCCTGCTCGTCACCGCCTTGCTCTCTGCGACGCTTGTGCTGGCCGAAATCATCACCGGCATTGGCTGGCTTCCGTTTAGCCCCTTCCTCTTTTTTGTCTGCCTGGAAGGCTGCTACACCACGCTCTGGCTGCAGCAGCCGGAACGTCGGCTGCTCAACCACACTGCCTACCGCGCCGCCGAGATTTTGCTGCTGGCCCTGCTGCTGCGCGCCTTCGCCTGGACCCTAACTGGTGGTTGGCCTGCGCTGGCGGACATTCCCGAAATTTTGCGCCTGCCGCAAACAATTTTTCTGGATGCGCCCTTCATTTTCATTGGCATCCTCAGCTTGCTTGCCTGGGAACGAACCAGCCGCCTAAGCCAGACGTTCACGGACCTTGCCATTGACCAGGCCGAGGTCTATTACTATTCCCAGCCGCCCGGCCAGCGTACCTCTAGCGATAAACCGGTGCGCACTAACCGAGGCGAAATTGTGCTTTCATTTTTTCGGCAATGGATTGGCGGCGCATTTTTGCTGGCGCTTATCACTTCCGTCAGCCATTTTGACGTTGTAGAAATCTACCGGGGGAGCTCTTTGGCCCTGGCCCGGTTGGGATTACGGCCCGAACTGCTGCTTTTCCTGGTGCTGTACTTTCTGGCCGGGTTTGCGCTGCTCAGCCAGGCGCAGCTGGCAGCGATGAATGCCCGCTGGCTCATTAATGGGGTCACACGCCGGGGCCAGGTAGAGCGAAGCTGGCATCGCTACACGATATGGCTGGTGGGCGGCATTGCGCTTCTGGCAGCTTTTTTGCCCATCGGCTCTACATTTGCCATTGGTAACCTTTTGCAGTCAATAATTTGGGGCGTAAGCACGGCCGCTTCATTCATTCTCTCCCTGCTTTCCACGCTGCTGGCCCTATTTTTGTCGCTATTTTCGGGCGATCCTACGGCCGAACCACTCGAACCCCTCATCCAACCGACCCTGCCGCCCGTGCCTACGCCCACCCCCACGCCTATCCCCCCGGCCCTGCCGCCACAAACGGTGGATACGGGCCTCATTGCCAGTTCGCTGTTTTGGGCCGTCGCCATTGTCATGAGCGTAACGGCCATCAGCTTCTTCCTGCGCGAACGAGGCGTGCGGGTCAATACGGCCGTGGTGCAATCGTTCTGGCAGCGGCTGTGGCACTGGATGCAGGCCGCCTGGCGCGGCGCAGGCCACCAGATGCGTGACCTACAGCAAGCGGTGCGCACCCGCCTGCAAAGGGAACCTTCTTCCAAGGAGAAAGCAGCGCCACCCTGGCGCTTTATTCGGCTAAACGCCCTCTCACCGCGCGAACAAATTCGCTACTTTTATCTGTCCACCGTTAAGCGCGCCGCCGATAAGGGAGTGTCTCGGCAGCAGGCGGAAACGCCGTTAGAATTTGCCCGCGATCTAAAGCAAAGCTGGCCGGAAGCGGAGGAAGATGTGGAAGCGCTGACCGATGCTTTCCTGGAAGCGCGCTACGGCCGTTCCCCCATTGGCCAGGAAGATGTGAACCCGGTTAAAAAAAGATGGCGTCAGGTCAAGGCCAGCCTGCGTCGTCGCTCAGAATCGTCTCACTAAGTTGGCCTCATCGCCCACTTCATGATAAAAAAGCACGTTTTGAACTTTTCCCACTACTTTTCCGGAACGGTTGCCTTAAGCAAGACGGTCGTTTCCGTAGGTCAATTTTTAAAAATTGACCAACAGGTTTTAAGGAGTATGTTTAACCATGCAGCAGCTAGTTGAATGCGTACCTAATTTTAGCGAAGGTCGGAATGCGGCCGTTTACAATGAAATTGCCGACGCGATCCGTTCAGTGCGCTCCGTTAACGTGCTGGATGTCAGCGCCGATCCAGACCACAATCGCACCGTCATCACCTTTGTCGGCAAGCCAGCTGACGTAGAAGAAGCCGCTTTTCGGGCCATCAGCAAAGCGGCCGAGCACATTAACCTGGATCACCATGAAGGGGAACATCCTCGCATCGGCGCCACAGACGTTTGCCCCTTTATACCCATTCGCGGCGTCACTATTGAGGACTGCGTGGCAATGGCCAAACGGCTGGGCCAGCGCGTGGGCGAAGAGCTAGGCATTGCCGTCTACCTGTACGGCAGCGCCGCCACCAGCCCAGAGCGAGAAAGCCTGTCCACCATTCGTAAGGGGCAGTATGAATTGTGGAAAACTGAGATAGAAACCAATCCAGAGCGTCGGCCAGACTATGGCCCGGCCAAGGCGCAACCCTGGGGGGCAACGGTGATTGGCGTACGGCCGTTTCTCATTGCCTATAATCTCTACCTGAACAGCGACAATGTAGAAATTGCCGACAAAATCTCTAAAACCATTCGCTTCTCTAGCGGCGGTCTGCGCTACGTACAGGCCAAAGGCTTTCTGGTAGAGGGCCAGGCGCAGGTGAGCATGAACCTGACAAACGTCGATAAAACGGCCATCCACCACGTCCAGGAAATGGTGCGCCGCGAGGCGACTCGCTACGGCCTCAGCATTACCAGGGCAGAGCTGGTAGGCATGGCTCCCCAAAAAGCGCTGATGGACAGCGCCAAATATTATTTGCAGCTAGATGATTTAACCGATGATCAAATTTTGGAATATCGCCTGCGCCAGGAACAGGATGACGATGACACGACGCCCCACGCCTTTTTGGAGGCAGTCGCTTCTAACCGACCCACGCCGGGCGGGGGCTCCGTGGCCGCCCTGGCTGGCGCCCTCGCGGCCAGCCTGGCGCACATGGTGGCAGGCCTGACGGTAAACCGCAAAAAGTATGCCGAAGTGCAGGATGAGGTAACGGCCGTTCTGGAAGAAGCCGCCACGCTGCGCGAACAGCTTACCAAAGCCATCACCGAAGACGCCGCTGCATTCGAAGCTGTGATGGCCGCCTTCCGCAATAAAGATCTGTCTGAAAAGGAGAAAGAGGCCCAGGTGCAGCAGGCCACCATTGGCGCAGCCGAGGTGCCGCTGCGCGTGGCGCGGCTCAGCTACCGGGCGGCGCAGCTAGCCAGCGAGGTGGCAAAAGTGGGCAACGTTAACGCCGTTACGGATGCTACTGCCGGGGTTTTGTTGGCCCACGCTGCGGTGGAAACGGCCGTGCTCAACGTCAAGGTCAACGCCACCAGTATCGACAACAAGCAGCTTGTTAGCAGCTGGCAAGAGGAAATAGAACAGCTGCAAAAACAGAGTGCGGAACTGGTAGAGGCGGCCAAAGCTACGGCCCGAAAACGCGGGGGCTTCGCTTGATGGAGCGATGCTACGGCGCAAAGCCCCTTCTATTTAGCTTTGGGTTAGCTTTCATTCTGTTGCTGCTGATGGGCTGCCAACCAGGCGCATTGGAATCAACCGGGCCACAGCAGCTGGCCGCGGCGGTTGATCTGGTTCCCACGCCCACGTTGCAGCCCCCGCTGGCCCAGCCAGTCATTGAATACAGCGAGCCGCCGCCAGCGGCGGAAATGCCGTCTTTTTCTCTGGCCCGGCCAGAAGATGAGGCGGTAGTGCAGGAAGCGGAACAGACTGTAGAGGCAACGGCCGTTGCCAGCCCGACCCCCACGCGCGCCGGGCCTACAGCCACACCGACGCCCCCCAATCTGCGCTTCACCTCGCCAAATGAGCATTACTGGTTTTGGCGACCCATTCATGAAGGCCAGAGCAACTGGACAGACAAAGTGTACCCCTACGGCAGCACGCGCGGCGGCACCCTGCGCCCGCATCACGGTGTGGAATTCTATGTACCAGAAGGCACCCAGGTGCTGGCCGTGGCCGACGGCACCGTCGTCTTTGCAGGCAGCGACAGCGAACGTACCTTTGGCCCATCGGCAAACTTCTACGGCAACCTGGTGGTCATCGAGCACGATACCCGGCTGGAAGGGCAGCCCGTGTATACGCTGTACGGCCATCTGTCTGAGCCGCAAGTCGTGGAAGGACAGCGCGTGCTGATGCAGCAGCAAATTGCCCTCTCCGGCGCAAGCGGCGTTGCCGACGGCGCTCATCTGCACTTTGAGGTGCGCGTGGGGGAAAATACTTATAAACACACGCGCAATCCCCGCCTCTGGCTTTACCCCTTTCCCGATCGCGGCGTTGTGGTCGGCCGGGTGGTTACTTCCAATGGCGAAGTATGGCATGAACTGGTCGTTTCGCTTACGTCAAGCGACGGAACGAATTTGGGGCACACAACGACGACATACGCGGCAGGCGGTGTGAACAGCGATCCGCTGTGGAACGAGACGTTTGTCTTTGACGATGTGGGCGGCGGCAGCTACAAAGCCGTGGTCCAAATTGGCGAGGAGCGCGTTACGAAGGAAGTTGTGGTGCAGCCCTACCAAACGACCTATGTGGAAATCGTGATCGATCCCCCGCCCCCAACGGCCACACCAAGTCCCGAACCGTAGATGTGGCTACTTCGTGATGCCAAGTCTCTTAGCGATTATATTGTCAAAAGCTCGGGCGGGCAGGTAGCGGGGCAGTAACCAGCCAGAGAGCAGCTTGCGCGCAATGGCGTAGCGGGTCTTTGGCTTCTCTTTCGTTAGCGCCTCATAAATGACCTCGCTAACTTTTTCTACAGCAATGCCTGACTTACCCTGCCGAACAAATACCTTCTTCATACCTTCTAACATGTCTTTGTAGGAAGTATGGCGATACGGTTCAACATCCAAATCTTGGGCTTTGTCCCAAATGGGTGTCTGCACGGAGCCAGGACCTATGACAATCACGTCGATGCCAAAAATGAGCAGCTCACGGCGCAGCGCATCTGAGATCGCTTCCAGGGCATGCTTTGAGGCCGCGTAGGGTCCCATAAACG
>JBHIWP010000046.1:0-23813 GCA_041987425.1 Promineifilaceae bacterium (SeqCode)
GAAGATGTACGGTCGCCGCGGTGGGTCAGGTATCAAGGGCTCAAGGATGGCCCACTGTTCGTTTGTTAAGTCCATCGCTCACCTCACGTTTGTTTGATGAGCGATATTTTACATTTCTATTTATGAGATAGCTTCTAGTATTGCCCTTTATCGGCTAGAGTCCCAGGAACTAGAGGATATCATACTGCCAAACCATCCGGACCATTGTTTCCCTGTACCTAGCAATGTAGGGTTTCTGCAACGCTTACCAAATGACAAACTGGGTTATACGTATTTCTGTAAAGAAATTGAGGGCGGACAATCAGGTGTTCTTTACACATGGGATGAAGCAAGTGGAGAGAGCCAGATTCTTCAAGAATATTCGGACCTTTCGATAGGATCTTATGCTTTAGCGCCTGATATGAGTGAAATTATTCAGGAGAATGCTGTTGGCTCAGGCCTCAATAATGAACTATATCGTTTCCAGCTGGGAAGAGAAGGCAAGCAGATATTCAGCCATTTTCAGCGAGCAGCTAAACCAAGTTGGTCTTCCGATGGCAAGTCTATTATCTTTGCTGGCACAGAGTCCACGCCTTATGACTCGCCCACAACCAGCAGGGATATTGAAAATCTGCTCTTTTACCCCTGGACAATCTACGTTATGGATGCTGATGGCAGCCAAGTTCGAGAACTATTAACAGGAGTTAGTTATCCAGGTACATTGAGTTGGTCACCGGATGGAAGATGGATAGCTTTTAGTGCAACCTATGTAAACAAGAGAGGCATCTGGTTGTTTGAAGTCGATACAGAAACCGTCAGGCTAATATCTGAAAGATATGGACCCTTTGATTGGTCGCCTAACAGCAAACAGCTTATTGTTCTCGAACGAGAAGAAAGTGATGACCCTCTTTCTTATCTTACGTTTCCAACGATTCTAACTATTGTTCCTTGACTTTTGCAAAGAGATAATCTCTTGATGGAATGCCGCCGTCTAATCATCTTAGCGCTATGGGATTTGAACAGTAATGGTGGTAAGCAGTATGTTGTCACGGCCGTCTTCTTGCTGCAGGCGGCTGCTGTTGGGTAAGTAGAGGCCAGTCACCAGCGTGTAGTCACCCGGGGGCAGGCTTGGCGGCAAAGTAAGGCTGTGGCTGTCGCGAATGAATTCGCCGGGGAGCCAGCCGGTGGTGGGGCGGGTCCAGTTGGCGGGCAAGCCGTCTGCCTGGGCTACAATACGGCCGTCTTCCCCCAAAACATGCACAAACACCCGGTAGCTCTCACTCATTTCCATTTCCGCCCGCCACACCAGCTCCAAATCAAGCCTTTCCCCGGCCTTAAGCGCTGTGTCATCCAGCGAGAATCCCACCAGGGTAGCCTGTTCGCTTAGCGTGACGTTAACGGCCGTTTCCACATCCGGCATCGTCAGCAGCCGTTCAGGCGCGGTGATGATTAGCTCGCCCCACTTTACGCTTAGCCCGTTAGGGAATGCGAGCTGCCACTGGTAACGGCCGTCGCCCAGCGACACCGGCAGGCGCAAAAGCAGCTGGCTGCGCCACGTGCCATCGCTATAGTTGGGGAAGGTCACCGGCCAACTGGCGCCCACTTCTCCGGCTTCGCTCACCAGCCTGAGTTCGGCGCTGCTTTGCGCAAGGGTAGACCAAAACAGCGTCACCAGCAGTGGATCACCCGGGGTGCCCTCTGCACGGTCCAGGTTACTCCCCAAAAGCATCGTTGTGCCGTCCGTTACTTCTAGCCGGTGCTGCAAAGTCATCGTAACAGGCCACGGTTGGTCAGGCGCTTGCAGCGTTACCGCACCTAGCTCGATCTGTGGCCCAAGCGGCTGCCCTTCGCTACTGTAAAATGTGAGCGGCGTCAGGCTGACTTCCTCGAAAAAGGAGAGCTGAAGCTGATATTCGCCGGGCGGCGTGCCGGGCAGCATATCGACAAAAAAGGCGGTGAGTGCGTACTTATCGGTGGGCCAGCCAGTGGTGGGCGGCGGATTGCGCAGCCAGCGATAGTCGCGCAAGCCTTCCTGGGACCAGCGGACGCCGTTTTCATCCAGCAGAGTCAGCCCTACTTTGTAATTGGCCGTCAATGGCTGGAGCGCCTGCCAGTAGAGCGTGAGGGAGAGCGGTTGGTCGGCAGGAACGGCCGTCTCCCATTCATCCAGCCCCAGCAGCCGCACCTGAGCCGGATTGTCTGGCGTGCCCAGCGTCACCTGCATGGGCTGGTCTACGTTTGCCAAAGCCCCATCCAGCAGCCGCGCCTGCCGCAGCGGCGTGCGCCCCGCGTCCACTGCCAGCAGCTTTACGGCGATGAGCAATATGGCGACAGTGATCAGTGGCCAGTATTCAGCGATCAGTAACTGATTACTGCTTACTGAATACTGCTCACTGCCTACTGAATACTGCTTACTGTCTACCGCATACCGCCTACCAAATCTCAGGATACCCAGCAGCAAAACAACACTCACCAACGACACCCCATCCGCCCCCTGGCGTAATGGCGTCCTGCCAAAAGTGGCCTGGATGGTGGAACGGCCGTCTGGCACCGGCACCGTCATCCACCCTTCAGGATCAGAGGGGATGATGGGCACGGGACGGCCGTTCACAGTAACGCGCCAGCCAGGGAAGTTGAAGATGCGCAACGTGGCCCGGAAGGGATCGGCCGTTTCCAGTTCTATGGTCGTTTGCAGCGGCCGGTAGTCGGTAGACAAAATGGTGGCTGCATCAGGCAGTGTCGCTGGGTCCAGGCGAGCTTCCCAGGCAGGCGGCTCGGCCGGATCGGGCACGCTTTCTACGTCCCTGGGCAGCAGCTCGCCGCTGGCCGTGCTGCCCAGCGTCTGCGTTGCCTGTTCCCAGGCAATCAACCCGGCCACAGAGAGATCATCAGGCGCATCGCACAAATCTGGATACAGCCAGCCCCAATGCCCCACTGACAACACCCCAATAATAAAAAGATTTAACGCAGAGATGCGGAGGCGCGGAGGGAAAAAATCCGCGTTATCAGCGTTTATCCGCGTTCCATTCCCCAATCCACCACAGAGAAAGGCGGCCAGGAAGCTGGCCGGGGCCAGAAAGCGCCAGGGGAATTGGAAGGCGGCCAGTTGCGGAACGGCTGTCCACAAAAATTGTGCCCAGGAAGTCGTGAGGAAGACGTAGCCGCCCAGCGCCAACAGCAAAAAGCCCACCAGCCAGCGACTATTGGCTGATCGCCGCCAGGCCAGCAGCGCGCCTGCCAGGGCCAACACCAGCAGCAAGCTGCCCAGGGCGCGCGGCGGCCAGTCGTTCAGCAGGCTGGGGTCGGCATTGCGCGGCAGAGCCAGCAGCTGATCCAGCGGCAAAAAGTTGTTGAAGTAGAGAAAGGGCCAGGCGCTGTTGGCCCGGCCAAACTGAATGGCGCTGCGTTCGGCAATGGCGGGTAGCCAGAAGAAGGCGCTGCCGCCAATGCCCAACAGCAGAGCCAGCCCGCCACGCCCGACAGTTTGCCAGGAACGGCCGTTCCATCCCCATAGCAAAATCCAGCCAAAAATTAGGGGCAGAAAAGCGTAGGCCGTTACGTCGTGTGTGTAGACGAGTAAAATGAAGCTGAAAACGGCCGTTGCTAATCCCGCTAGGCTCTTCTTTTGCTGCCAGCCATACAGCCCCCACAGCACCAGCGGCGGCAGGCCCCAGGCCACCGTCTCCGACAGGCTGGCGCGGTAAAAGGCCACGTAAGCGTGGAAGGGCGCGTATAAATAGGCCACTGCCGCCACCAGCCCGCCCCAGTTGCCCCAAAAGGTGCGGGCCAGCCACCACATTGTCCAGCCAGAGGCCAGGATGCCGAAGCCGTATACGGTATTCAGCGCAACTGGCCAGCTTAGTGAGAATGCGTGGAGAACGGCCGTTGCCTGCGCTGAAAAAGGTGACTGGTACAAGAACAAAGGGTAGCCATAGCCATGTGCCATGTGCGGCGCCCAGCGGCTAAACAAAACGCCCTCGTTCAGCAGCGCCCCTGCCTGCACGGCACGCCACAAATGGAAGGTCGTATCAAAGCCACAGGTAACCCTTGTGCTAAAAAGCGGCTGCAAAACGGGAGTGGCTAAGAGCGTGATGAGAAACAAAAATAGGCCAATCTGCCAGTGAGTGGGTCTCTCTTGGTCAGAGGTAAAAACGTTGGGGGCAAGTGAGTGACGGTTATGGTTCATAACTGCTGCATTAATTGAACTTGGGCCGGATCATATCACACCTTGTGAAAATTGTTGTTTCCTGAGCGGTATGTTACAATTTTCGCTTGCTTATAGCGCAATTCGCCATTGCGCTATATTTTTGTCTAGGCAAACTGCTGGTTTACAAACTTAGACAAAATTTAAAGTAGCAATGATACGACACATGGAAGAGACCATGCCCTAAAAATCCATCCCGGGCATTGGATGTGTGGAGGACGGAAGATGAAAAATAAAATGGCAAAATTTGTGTTGCTCCTGGCAGCAACCCTGTTGGTAGCAGTATTCAGTTTCCCGCGCAGCGATGTTGCTGCCCAGGAAATTGTTTCTGAGAATTTGTTTCAAAATCCTGGCTTTGAGGCGGGATATTTCAATCAAGACAGTATTCCCCAGATAGCTGTGCCAAATGGCTGGCGGATGCACTGGCTGGATGGGGTAGCATTTGATGGTACGGAAGGCAAGGTGGCTTACCGGCCAGAGACGGTCGTTTGGAACATTCAAGACGCCCCTGAGAACGAGCGCTCTCTCTTTTTCCGTGATGGCAGCTATACATTGAAGCTGTTTAAGCCGTGGGCGCCGCTTTTTGTGGCGCTGTCTCAAGAAGTATCTGGCCTGGAAGTTGGGCGCAACTACCGCATCTCTGCCCCCATTTTCGTGGACATTGTGGAGTCTTATGACAGTGGCAAAACGCAGCCGCATCGCAACGATTCTGGCTTTATTCGCTTTAGCGTTGGCCCCACAGGCTCTGGCTGGCGCAGTGCTGGCCTGACCTATAGCCCAACCTGGACGGCTGATAACGTTTTCCCCTTCTATTTGGCACAGCAAACCTATATTTGGGACTTTACCGCAACGGCCGAATCCATGATCATTTTCCTGGAAATGGGCTCTCGGCATCCCTATGTTAACAGCGGCTTCTTCATGGACGGTGTTGGCCTGTACGCTTTGGGCACAACCGGCAGCGTTCCGGCCAGTTCCGGCGGAGGCGGTGGTGGCGCTCCTGCGGCTCAGTCCGGTCCCCCGGCAACGCCCTTCCCAACGCCAACCCCTCGCCCCGATGGATCGATTGTTCACGTTGTAAACACGGGCGATAGCTTTTGGACCATTGCCATTCAGTATGCGCCCGCCCTGGGGATGACGCCAGAAGAAGCGCTGCCTGCCATTCGAGAGCTAAACAATAATCCCGCCTTTATTGCTGTGGGGCAGGAACTGATCATCAAAGAGCCGGGCGAAGTGGTCGCCGCGCCGGAACCAACGGCCGAAACAACCAGCGAAGAGACCGAATCAACAACCAGTGAGGAAGCTCCCACAGAAGAAGTAATTGAAGTGGAAGGCACGGGCGGAGAGGAAACAGAAGCAGAAGCGGAGGCCCCCGCCGCTCCGTCTGAAGTGGCTTCTACCGATACCACGCCCACTACCGGAACTATCTGTGTAGCGGCATTCAACGATGAGAACGGTGATGGTTCACGCAATGATTCCACTGAGAACTTGCAAGCAGATGCCGCCATCACTATTTTCCGAGGGGGCAGCACGGTTACTACACACATCACAGATGGTGTGAGCGAACCTTATTGCTTTGAGAACCTGGAGCCTGATACCTATCAGGTGCAGATCTTCCCTCCGGCTGATTTTCAGCCCACCACGTCGCCCAGCTGGGCCGTATCGGTAACGGAAGGTGCCCAGATATCGGTTTCCTTTGGCACGCGCTTTGATCCGCAAGGAACGGCCGTTGCCGATACAACCACCAGCGAAACGGCCGCAGAAGACACGACAGCGGTTGAATCAGCCGAAGAACCCGCCGCTGCCCCCGTTGAGGAAGGTGGCTTCTTCAGCGGCATTGGCGGCATCGTCCTGGTGGTAGCAGCTATTTTGGTGCTGCTGGCCGGTGTCGGTGTGGTCATGCTGCGCCGTGGCTGATGCCGGTGAACAGTAATGAGTAGGGCAGTAATCAGTGGCCAGTTAGAGTCTTACGATTACTGCTTTCTCAACAACTGATTACTAAAAACTGACGACTGAATACTGATAAGAGCGTCCCCAGGGGCGCTCTTTTTTTATGAGCGTTTAGAGGCGTCAGGTTGTCGTCACGCAATCGTTCGCTGGACGGATAGTTAGGAAACGGCCGTTCACCTAAACTATAAATAGCAACATTCCATCTGAATATAGATTGCCGCCATTGGAGGTTTTGTCTGCGATGATAAGCAGTAACGAGACCTCCGGGAGCTTTTTTGCAGGAGAATCATGACTAAAGACGACACCACCCGCCCGATGGCCTTATTTGAAAGCCCTTCACCTGGTGAAGGCACATCACCCAGACCACAATCAAAAATTGCGACGCCACCCCCCGCGCGCAGGCGACGTGGCTGTTTCGGCTGCCTGGGCCGCGCCCTGCTGGCCGGGATTTTGCTGCTGGCCATGCTCATCTTTGGCGGTGTGGTGGTGGCTGGAACCTTGATTTATTCAAACCTCTCGCAGGAAATTGAAGAAGGCATTGCCAAGCTGGATGCCGCCCGCGACCGAGAAACGTTTGAAACGACCCAGATCTTCGACCGCAATGGAGAGTTGCTGTGGGAATTTTTTGGCGAAGGCAAGCGCACGGTCGTTCCCATCAGCCAGATTCCTTCACACCTTATCCACGCCACCGTCGCCGTGGAAGACGATAGTTTCTATGAAAACCCTGGAGCCGACGTGCCTTCCCTTGTGGCGGCCCTGGTGGCTAACCTGCGAAATCCAGACGGCCGTCCCGTGGGCGGCAGCACCATCACCCAGCAGCTCGTGCGCCACCTCGCCTTCGACTATGAAGAACGGACCGAAATCTCCTACAACCGTAAAACCAAAGAGATCATCCTGGCCTGGATCATGAATCGTGATTACAGCAAGGATGAGATCATGGAGATGTATCTCAACGAGATCTACTACGGTAACCTGGCCTATGGCATTGAAGCGGCTGCCGATACCTACTTTAATAAATCGGCCGTGAACCTGACCCTGGCCGAAGCCTCTCTGCTGGCCGCCCTGCCCCAAAGCCCCGTTGAACTCGATCCACTAACCAATTTGGAGGGTGCCAAAGAGCGCCAATGGCTGGTGCTGAACCTGATGGTAAGTGAGGGCTTCATTACCCAGGATCAGGCGGTGGCTGCCTATCAGGAGCCGCTCACCTTTGCCCCGCAAGAAGTGAGCCTGGAAGCGCCCCACTTTTCGGTTTATGTGCGTCAACAGCTAGAAGAGTTATACGGTGCCGAAGCCGTTGCCAACGGCGGTTTGCGCGTTACCACTACGCTGGATTTGAAGTACCAGCGGCTGGCCGAACAGTTAGCCAAGCAGCACGTCGCTGGCGTCGGGCCGGAACATAACCTGACCAACGCGGCCCTGGTAGCGATGAAGCCAGGGACTGGCGAGATTTTAGCCATGTTGGGCAGTGTCAACTATCGCGATGAAAGTATCGACGGCCATGTAAACGTGACGCTTTCCTTGCAGCAGCCCGGCAGCAGCATCAAGCCGCTCACTTACGCCGCTGCCCTTTCCCCAGGCGAAGATGGCGAGCCTGCCTGGACGGCCGCAGATCTGCTGTGGGATGTGGAAGTGGATTACCCGCAGTTTAACGGCACCACGTACTCACCGGTGAATTACGACGGCCGTTTCCACGGCCCCGTTCGCCTGCGCACGGCATTGGCCAACAGCTACAACATTCCGGCCGTGCTGGTGCTGCAAGATTTGGGCGTGCCGCGCATGCTAGATTTTGCCCGGCAGATGGGCATCACCACCTGGGATCAAGATTCAAGCAGCTATGGCCTTTCGCTCACGCTGGGTGGGGCTGAAGTAACGCCGCTGGACCTGACTGCAGCCTATGGCGTCTTTGCCAATGGCGGCAACAAAGTAACGCCAGTTTCCATTCTGCGCGTACAAAAGAGCAATGGCGAGGTTTTGTTTGAGCAGCCGCCACAAGCGGCCGTTTCTGTGCTGGACCCGCGCGTAGCTTACCTCATCAGCAATATTTTGGACGATGATGAAGCTCGCGTACCGGCCATGGGCCGCACCAATCCCCTGGCGCTGCCCTTCCCGGTGGCGGCCAAAACCGGCACCACCAACGACTTCCGCGACAACTGGACAATGGGCTACACGCCGGGGCTGGTGGTTGGCGTGTGGACCGGCAACACAGACAACAGCGAGATGATCAATATCAGCGGCCTGACCGGGGCAGCACCGCTATGGCGTGACTATATGCAGGCCGTCTACACCAACTACGATTTGCTGGAAGTGCTCAAAGTGAACGGTGCGGAACCGCCTGCTGATTTTGTGCGGCCAGAGGGGCTGGAACAACGGCCGTTGTGCAGCCTCAGCTCCGTTACGATTGGCGCGACAGAATGCACGCCTGCCGGTTCTGAACTATTCCTGGTGAATAGCAGCCCGGCCACTCCAGCTACCGTTGATCCCAACCTGGTAGCCTGGGAAGAAATCGAACCGGCCGTGCTGCGTATGCCCGCCGTGCCCCTGCCGCCCGTTCCTGTCGAGGTTTTGCTAGGCGTGGAAGCAGATGAAGATGCACCGCCGCCCCAGCTATTTTGCCATCTGGCCGAAGGTACAGACGCCACATTGCTGCCTGCAGACGCCTTGCCGCAAATTTTCCTGGTGCCGCCGCGCAATCCAGAAAGTGTGAAGGCAGCCCATGAGTGGGCCCAGGCAAACAATGTGGTGGTGCTGCCAACGGCCGTTTGCAATGAAGAGCTCCTGGCCCTGGCCCGCGATCCCAACCGGGTGGCCGTCTACCGCATCACCAGCCCGACACAGGGCGAGAAAGTGAGCGGTGTGTTGCCCATCATAGGCACGGCCGATTTTGAACCGGGCGTGGTGCAGTTCTACAAAATTGAGCTGGGCATTCCCAATGGTTACAACGTAGACTGGGTAACGCTGGGTGAGACGCACACCCAGCCCGTGGTGAATGGCCCGCTGGAAATGCTGCATGCCGATGCCTTGCCGCCAGGAGATTACTTTCTGCGCCTGATCGTGGTTAAAGATAGCAATTATGTTGGCGAGCCGCACACCATCACCATCACCATTGAATCTTAAAGTATAGAGTGGAGATGAGTTCAGTGTCTTCCAATCTCCACTCTCCAATCTCTAACGTCCAATTATGAATGATTGCCTAAATTGGGTATGTTGGCATTCTTGGTTCATCCGCCGTTTGTTATAATTCTCGATTGTCTTATTTTTCACTGTTGCCCATATTCATTCTTGACGAAGCGATGCGTTTACAGCACCTACGTGTAGTTTGTCAGCGCATTGCTTTAGAGGAAGCTTTTGTGAAGAAAGTTGTCTTATTTTTGCGATTAGGCCTGTTTTGCCTTTTGTTAACGGCTTGTGGGGAGACGCCGACGCCTACACCGTCTCCAACAGAAACGGCCGTTTCCCAGAACATTCCTCCTACCGAAACTGCCACTGATGAACCGCCAACGGCCGTTCCCGCTACGCCCACCCGCGAGACTGCGCCCGCGCAGCCAACGTCCACTGAGGAGACATTGTTTCCCACCCCTATTGTCTCCCCCACCCCAACGCTCACGCCAACGGTAGAAATACCCGATTACACAGTTGCCATTTTGGAACCGGCCCCGGCAACCACGTTGCTGGCCGGGCGAGAGGCAACGTTTCGCGGTGAGATTCAGCCGCCTACTACAGAGCCCCTGACGCTGACGGTGACCATTGGTTCGTACACGGCCGTTTCCGCCCAAATTACCCCAGATGGCAGCAGCGGCGGTTGGGAACATACTGCCGTGTTGCCTGAAGCTGTTTCTGGCCCGGGGAATTTAAGCGTGACGCTGGGCGAACTGGCCCAGGTGAAGCAGCCTGTCTCCCTGGCTTTCGAAAGCACAACTGATGACCCCTACATTTCATTAACCCGCCCGGTTGAGGGGGAAACGGCCGTGGCTGGCCACGCCTTCCTCTTACAGGGCGATAGCAACAACCTTATTAATAATGCCTTCACCATTGGTGTACTGGTTGATGACTGCACCAACTTTATCGCTGCTCAAAAAATCTCGCTGGCAAGTGGCGTCTGGTATGGATTTGTTATCTTGCCGCAAAACGTGGAGCCAGGGCCCGCCTGTGCTGTCGCCTACACGGGCGAATACGGCGAAGGCAACTGGCGCGAGGCGCTCATTCCCATCCAGCTGCTTGCCGCCGATGATCCGCAGGCCACCTTATTGCGATTAGGTAACCCCACCGACTTAATGTTTACGGTAGGTGAGGCGACTAGCTTGTTCGGTATAGCCGTTAATGTGCCAGAGCGAGCCGTGGATCTTGTGCTTGAGCTAGATTCAACGAGTGGCGACAGGGAAGTGATTACGTCTGGGACTGCCTTTGCCGATGCATTTGGCCTCTGGTCAATCGACCTGGAACTGCCAGATGATGCGCCATCTGGCCCTGCCTTGCTCATTATCTCCAGCGGTGAAGAAGAGGTTTATCAGGAAATTCGCCAACCGGTTGTGATTTCGCCCTAGTAGAGAAGCACAGAAATATCGACCCATAGTCCATTGGGTAATTCGCTTAAAGCCATAAGTGCCTTTTACCTACGGCCGTTTGTCTATCGTTTGACGCAAATTGTTTGTGCAAACGTTGGAGAAACGGCCGTTTTGTTATGCTCTGCCTTCAGTGCGAAAACCATTAAATTTATTCGTACAAAGGACATAACATCATGAGAAAACAAATCCCAATATTAATAATTATGCTCATAACATTGATTGGCTGCGCGCCAGCGCTCAATAATGCGCAAATTCAGATGGAGCCATCCTTGCCGCAAAGCGATGAAGTGCAGGCTCCAGCGGCCGTTCCGTCCCCCACAATTCCAAAATCAGTCGTGGCGCCTACCGTAAAGCCAACGGCTGAAGCGTCTCCCCTGGCGTCGGTTCTTCTTCAGGCAAGAAGACATTGCAGTGATGTCGGCCTCGATCAAATTTGTCTGGTAAGTGGCGGTGTAGTGCTTACGCCCCATGAAAACGTGCGCCTGACGACGCCTGTTGCGCCAGGCGATTATTCTGGCGCTATCCGGGCTGCGGGGGCTACAGCTCACGCCAAGTCCCTCAGGTGAGCCCGGTGCTGTGGTATTGCGCCTGGAGGCTAACAACGCAGACAAAGGATTGGCTATATTGGCGGTTGGTGATGTGGATTTCAGTGCGATCGTCATGGCAGAACAGCCCGCTGACGAGCCAGAAATCATTGCAGAGACAGACGAGATGGTGGAAGAAGAAAATAGTTTTCCCGCGCTTTCTCCTTTCGAAACCACGCTGGCTGGTTTTAATTTTCGCTCAGGCCCAGATAGCGGCTTATTGCTTTGGTCGCTCGCAGAGGAAGCAGTTGCTTCGCTAACTGTTAACGGTGCAGTTGTTGCGCTAGTGGGAACGGCGTTTGCCCAGGCTCAGCCTGGTGAAGCGATGGTCATTGAGGTTGCCGGTGGGACTGTGATGGCAAATGCAGCCGATACGGCCGTAGCCGCCACGGGTGGCAACAAAATCGTCATGCCCTTAACAACCCAGGGAACAGTCGCAGAACCACCGATCACCTCCGTCCTAAATGGAGAATCGGTTGTACCGGCCGAGACAGACACCGAGACTGATCTAGATGCGCTTTTCGTGCCTTTGGTGCCGCCTGGAACAGAACCGATTAGCGAGGAAGATGTCATACGGCCGCTGCAAGAAATGCTTGCCCGCTCCTACCTGCAAAGATTTAATGCGGCCGCGCATCGCTGCACTAATGGCGGCAGTGCGCGCCATGTCTACAACGTCCTGTATTGGTACCGGGTCGCCGTCTTGCTGGATCCTGACATTACGGCCGTTCTTGGGCCTGCTCGTATCGCCGAAATGGACGCCAAAGCAGCTCAATGCCTTACGTTTGAACTAGATTTCGATTCCACCGTAACCTCAATTGCGGCTCCTCTAACCCGATCCAGCCAGGTTCACGCCTCTGGGCTCTATTTACAGTTTAACGGGGATGGTACCCTTAAAAGTAGCATCGGCCAGCCTATGCAGTACGTTAGCTTTGGACCGCAGATTGAGATTGCAGAGTGCCCCCTAACCCAAACGCTATCTGGTGGTACTATGGAAATTCCCCAGGCTCGTCTTCGTATCGTAGGCAATACACTGCGAATTACGGTCGGATTTCGCTTTCCCGAGGAGCCAGCAGAGACCTTAACCTACAACTGCCCTTCACCGGCGCCACCGCTGGTGCAGCAGCCCATGCATTGGAAAATTACCTTCTACCACATGCATGAAGATCTATTTGATTTGGGCAGCTTTGTCTTTACTGCCAATGCGTGGCAGCGTACCGGCAACGAGCATTTTGCTGAAGCCATTTATGCTGACCGCACAGAAAATGCCGGTTCGTTTAGTTTCAAATCAACCACCTATCTAATTCTGCTGCATACACCAGAGAGATAGCGTCTTTACCTGCTTGAATCCACCGTAATTAATGAAAAAGCTGGCGTCCATTCCGCGCCGGCTTTTTTATTGTCTAAACAGCACCTAGCAAATCACAAAAAGAATCTTGACATAGAAAGTAAGGTTTCTCGTGATTTGCTTAAGTAAAAGCCAAAACTGAGCCTGCTTTATTTCAAATATCTTTATGGCTTTTACACTGTAAGCATCTCATAAGGATTTATTTAGGAAAAGATCATAAGATTAAGGATAATAACTCTCTTAAGAGATAGCTATGTCATGTACACTGTATAGCTATCTGAGAAGTAGATAAAACCAGAGGTAGACACATGCTAATCAAAAAACGTACCGGAATTGAGATTCCCTCATCCGAAATAACGCCCAAATCACTTTATCTGTCGCGCCGCCAATTTATGCGCGGGGCCGCTTTGAGTACGGCCGCAGTTGCTGCTGGCGGCTTGTTGGCTGCGTGCGGGGGCCCTGATGCCGACTCTTCGACTGGAACTGATAGTATTGCCACGGGCAGCGCCGCCGAAGAAAGCGCGGTGCAAACGGCAATGCCGGGCAATGTTAGCGCCACCACAGATGAACTTGGCGATCCCCTGAACACATTTGAGGAAATCACCACTTACAATAACTACTATGAGTTTTCTACCAATAAGGAAGCCGTTGCCTCATTGGCCAAAGGTTTCCCCACCGCGCCCTGGCAGGTTGAGGTGGGTGGTTTGGTGAACAAACCCAAGACGTTTGGCCTGGAAGAGCTGATGGCTTTTGAGCAGGAAGAGCGGATTTACCGGCTGCGCTGCGTGGAGGGCTGGTCGATGGTAATTCCCTGGTTAGGATTCCCCCTGGCGAAGCTGCTTAACGAAGTAGAGCCGACTTCTGCTGCTCAGTATGTGCGCTTTGAAACGGTTGAGGACAAAGAAAATATGCCGGGCGTGAACAGTCCGCTCTTTCCCTGGCCATATGTGGAAGGGCTGCGCCTGGATGAAGCCATGAATGACCTGGCCATTTTAAGTACAGGTTTGTATGGCGAGGCTTTGTTGCCGCAAAATGGCGCGCCGATCCGGCTGGTGGTGCCCTGGAAATATGGCTTTAAGAGCATTAAAAGCATTGTGAAAATTGATCTGGTGGACACCATGCCTAAATCGTTGTGGATGAAGGCCGCGCCAAATGAATATGGCTTTTTTGCCACGGTGAACCCAAACGTCGATCATCCTCGCTGGTCGCAGGCCACGGAGCGGCGCATTGGCGAATTTGGGCGGCGCAAGACGCTACTCTTTAATGGGTATGGTGAGCAGGTGGCGCATATGTACGACGATCCAGATTATGATACAACGCAGCCTGCGCGCGGGCAGTAGTGGTGACAAAAGAGGGTAGACAGATGGCAGCAGCAACCGGCCAGGATACGGCCGTATCCAAACAGACCAAACGCTGGGACCGTAAAAAAACGGCCCGCCTCCTGACATGGGTGACCCACATCGGGGCCTGGGTGCCTCTGGCCGTGCTCCTGTGGGAATATTTCACCAATAATTTGGGCGTCGACCCCGTGCGGGAGATTTTGTTCCACACCGGCACCACGGCGCTAGTGCTGCTGGTGATGTCACTGGCGGTGACCCCCGTAACGATTATTTTTGGCTGGAAGCAGGTCATTCCGTTGAGACGGCCGTTAGGTCTCTACGCCTTCTTCTATGTCTGTTTGCATCTCCTCACTTTTCTCTGGTTAGATTACGCTTTTGACCTCGCCTTTATCATTGACGGCATCATTGAGCAGAAATTCGTTTTGGTTGGTTTTGCCGCCTTCCTGCTTCTCATTCCCCTGGCCATTACCTCCACCAAAGGCTGGCAGCGGCGGCTGGGCAAGCGCTGGAAAATGCTGCACAAGCTTAGCTATGTAGCCATCGTTTTGGCGCTGATTCACTTTGTCTGGCTGGTAAAAAATGTCTACATCGAGCCGGGTATCTACGCCGCCATTGTGGCCTTCCTTTTCCTGGTTCGCTGGCAGCCAGTAAAGCAAAAGCTTCTCCGCTGGCAGCGCCGCATCCGCAACCGGTTGAGCTAAAAATATTTTGCTAGATTGGACCACTCTCAGAGAGTGGTCCAATCTTGGCGTTACAACAACTCTGTGTCTCTTGCAGTTGAATGTCGTGCAGATTTCAGAGGGAAGTTGTAACCAATCTGGCACAACGGCCGTATTCCACTTCTGCTAAAATTCCGGAATGATTGCCAAATTAACTTTGCTGCTGGCCGACGATGAAGCGGCTATCACCGATAATCTGGCGCCTTTTCTAGAGCGCAGTGGCTTTAACGTGCAGGTTGCTGCCGATGGCGCGGCCGCGCTGGAACAAATCCAGAAATTATCCCCCGACCTCCTCATTTTAGATGTGCTGATGCCCCGCCTAGACGGCCGTGCCGTGCTGCGGCAGCTGCGCCAGCAGGGCAATTGGACGCCCGTCATTTTGCTGACACAGGTAGGCGAAGCGTTCGAGCGGGCGATGGCCCTGGAAGAAGGAGCGGACGATTACCTGAACAAGCCGTTTGATCCCCATGAGCTGGTGGCTCGTATTCGCGCCGTGCTGCGGCGCGCCCGCCCTGGGGAACGGCCGTTGACCGCCGCCCAAAAATTGATCAGCCGCGGTCTCATCTTCGACCGCCTTAGCCGCCGCGCCTGGCTGGCCGACGAAGAAATTCACCTTACGCCTAAAGCCCTGACACTGTTGGAGTATCTAATGACCCATCCGGACGAGTTGGTGAGCCGTGAGCGACTGCTGGATAGCGTCTGGGGGTGGGCCTATCCGGCGGGCACGCGCACCGTCGATTCCCGCATTGCCGAACTGCGCCGCGCGCTGGGCGACGATGCCAGCGATCCGCAGTTTATTGAAACAGTGCCGGGTCAGGGTTACCGTTTTGTGGCGCCAGTGAAGGGGGCAGCATGAAGTTAAAAGTGTGGCTGGGCGTCGCGCTGCCCCTGCTGTTGGGGTTGCTGCTGGCGTTTTTTCTCAGGCAAATGAACCTGCCCAACCCGGTATTTTATTTGCGCATTAGCCTGAGCACGGCCGTCCTGCTTACCGGCCTGCTGGTCACCCTTTTACTGATGGGCACGCTTTGGCGGCACTTTCAGCATGACGGACGGCTGAGGCAGCAGCGGCAAGAGCTGCGCGCTGGTGCCGCAGAGGACCGTCGCCGGTTTTTGCAACGCCTGGACCATGAGCTAAAAAACCCGCTAATGGCCGTGCGTGCCGGGCTGGCCAACGTCAGCAATGGGCATGACAGCGTTACCCGGCAGGCGTTGGCCTCCATAGAGACGCAAACCGTGCGCCTGAGCCGGCTCACAGCCGACTTGCGCAAGATTGCCGAGCTGGAAACACGGCCGTTGGAGTTTGCGTCCGTGGCCATGGATACGCTGCTGACAGAGGTGTTTGAACTGGCCCAGGATCATCCAGATAGCCATGCGCGGAAGCTGCGGCTGACCGTGCCGCAGGCCCCCTGGCCACTGCCACCCGTGCCGGGGGATCGCGACCTGCTTTTTCTGGCGATTTACAATTTGCTGGAGAATGCACTGAAATACACGGCCGTCACCGACGCCATTGAGCTGCGCGCCCGAGAAGACGGCCGTTTTGTCACCGTGGAGGTGGCTGACACCGGCCCGGGCATTGCCAAAGCCGACCAGCCATATGTTTGGGAAGAACTGTACCGGGGCGAAGCGGCACTCGGCGTGCCCGGTAGTGGGCTGGGCCTGGCTCTGGTCAAGGCGATAGTAGAGCGTCATGGCGGCCAGGTTGATCTTTCCAGCCGTCCAGGGCAGGGAAGCTTACTCATTTTACGTCTGCCCACTGCCGGATAGATCATCTTTGAATGTAACAGTTTTGCCACACGCTCTGCCGAATTTATTACCGTCATGCCATACGGCCGTTACATCCAGTTGCTATGCTGCCATCAAAGTTAACCCTGGAGGTTGTCATGATTTACTTAAAATCGGTAACAATTCGCAAATTTATCCTTGTAGTGCTTTTGCTGGCTCCACTATGGCTAACGGCCTGCGGCGAGCTGGAATTTGGGGTAGAAACCAAAGTTAGCAGCGGCCGTCCTGACGTAACGGTCGTCACTACAGTGCAAGCCGAAATTCCAGAAGGAATGGCGCTGGTGACGGTGACGCCAACAGCCCAGGCCACAAGCCCCGTTGAGGGGACAAGCACACCAACTGTCGCTCGAACCAACCCTTCCGCACCCACCGCGGTGCCAACCCAAACGCCGACTAAAGCAGCATCACCGACGCCGTTATCGTCGAGCCTGCTTCAACCGACGCACGCGCCTGTTTTGCCCTCTTCTACGCCAACGCCTGAGTGGCCTGAGCTCCTCACCTATCCCAGCGTCTCTGCTACCGTCTGGGCAGGCGATGATATTACCGTAGAATATGAGGCGCGCGGCAGGTCAGCGTCTATCTGTCTGGCACCCGTTTTTACAGAAGATTGGACGTGTCATAACGCACCCATATCAGGTCCCCATACCATCCCCACTGCCCCTAACGTCAATGCAAACCTACAGTTAAAGTTGAATGTCTATACGGACAGCGGTGAGGTGGGAGGGATGATCCTGGTTATGCTTTACTGTGATGCCGATGAGTGGTTTTTCAGTGCCCCGCCCGCTACCTGCCCGGCTAATGCACCGCAGGAAACGGCCGCAGCCTACCAACGCTTTGAGCACGGCCAGATGTTCTGGCTGGAAAAAGGCCGATGGTGGCAACCTGGAGAAATAATCTACGTGCTATATGATTCCCCGGCCAGAAACTTTGAAACTTTTCCCCAGCATATGCTGCCGGCTAGCGACACGCCCATGCCGGAGATTGACTACAACCCACCTGAAGGCTTTTTCGTGCCCCAGAATGGCTTTGGGCTGCTGTGGCGCGAAAACACCTATATGCGCCAGCAGTTAGGATGGGCCGTGGCCCCAGAAGTCGGTTTTACTACCACCGTGCAGGAAGAAATGGTCAGGGATGGGGTGCGGCTCTACCTGCAGAACTATGAAGATGAAACGCTTGTGCTGCACACTTTTATCGCCAGCTGGGACAAGCACCCACAGCCGTGAAAGAGACGTTAATACGGCAAAGGAGATGTTATAAACGGCCGTTTCCTCACGACATCCTCATACATAGCCGCATGTTCAACAATGGCGGCAATTTGTTAAGAGAAGTGCGCTTTGTAGTGGGTTCTATACTGTTAGGAGGCTACTCATGTATCGTAAACTTAAACTTTCTGTATTGGCATTATTAATAGGCTTGCTGCTGTTTCAGCAGACGGCCCAGGCTCAGGATGGCCCTACCGGGCAGCATACGGATTCGGTCTGGCAGGTTTCTTACTGGAACAATAAGACTTTGGCTGGAAGCCCTGCGGTGCAAACAACCGAAAGCAACATCAACTGGGATTGGGGCATGGGCGGCCCCAGCGGCCTGCCCGCCGACGGGTTTTCTGCGCGTTGGTCCAAGTACATCGACGTAACGGCTGGCACCTACCGCTTCACCGCCACCGCCGACGACGGCGTTCGTGTTTACATAGACAACACGCTTATTATCAACCAGTGGAGTGACCATCCCGCCCAAACCTTCACCGCCGACATTTCTTTGTCAGGCGGTCACCATTACGTCGTCGTGGAATATTATGAGAACAGCGGTTTTGCCGTGTCCAAGTTTACCTGGGCCCCTAAGCCGAACGACATCGTGAACTGGAAAGGCGAGTACTTTAACAACCGCACGCTGGCTGGCTCGCCCACGCTGGTGCGTGACGACGCCAACATTAACTTTAACTGGGGCGGTGGCGCTCCCGCCAGCGGTTTGCCCGCTGATAACTTCGCCGTACGCTGGACCCGAACGATCAACTTCCCGGCCGGCTCCTACCGCTTCACCACCACGGCCGACGATGGCGTGCGCCTTTGGGTCAATGGCCATCTGTTGATCGATCAGTGGAAGGACCAGGCGGCATCTACCTACTCTGGCGTGCTTTATCTGTCTGGCAATGCGGCCGTACAGATGGAATATTATGAGAACAGCGGTCTGGCTGTGGCCCAGCTCAACTGGGCGCTGGATACCGGTGGCCCGCCACCTCCACCGCCGAGTGGCGCGTTGGTGATTGACAATACCAGCCCTGGCTTTGTCACCGGTGGTGCAGCCTCATCCTGGCGCTCATCGACGGCCGGTTACAACAGCGGTATGCTATGGACCTACAACAACGACTACGCCCGTACGAACTACAACTGGGCGCGCTGGTATCCAACGCTGGCGGCGGGTCGGTACGAGGTGTATGTCTACATTCCATCCAAGAACGCCACCACGACGTCGGCTCGCTACTGGGTGTCGCACCGCGATGGCTTTACGCTGAAGATCGTGAACCAGATGGCTTACAGCGATCAGTGGGTATCCCTGGGCACCTACTGGTTCCGGGGCAACAGCAACGATTACGTTTCCCTGTCTGACGTGACGGGCGAAAATTACCTCTCTCGCATCGTGGGCTTCGACGCCGTGAAGTGGGAAAGACGCTAAGTTTCGCTTTAGATGATTGTTTGGCCCCCTGCGGCATTATCTGCCAGGGGGCCATTTCTCTTTAGGGACGCGGCAGAGTGGCGGCCTCAGCTACCATTGCTTCACTGCGCGGGTAAGCCCAGGCGAGAAAGTCGACAATGGCCTGTGTCGTTTCAGCGGTGACTTGCCCGCCTTCGCCACTGCACAACGGCCGTATCTCCGCCGTTATGCTCACAATCTGGCTCAGCATCGCGCGGTACTCTGCGTAGAGCGGCTGCCAGGCAGCAGGCACATCCGTAAAGCCCGGCGCTTCGATGATCCACAGTCGTGTCCAACCATTGAATGTGCCGCAGTCACCGGGCTTACTGGTTTGGGCAAACAAAGACATTTCGCTGTTAAAGCTGCGGTAAGAGTCGCGCACCAACCCCAAATAGCGGGCAAAAGTGTCTGCATCAAACGGCAGGATCGGCGTTTCGGGGAAGGTTGGGGCGGCAATGGGGGCTGCCGTAGGCGGCACGGCCGTTGGCGGAATGGCTGTGGGGGGAACGGCCGTTGCCGTTGGTGTCTCTGTAGGCAGCGGCGTTTCAGTTGGCTCTTCCGTAGGCGTGGCCGTATGGGTTGGCTCTGGTGTGTCGCTAGGCAGCGGCGTGGGCGTATCTGTTTCCGTGGCAGTAGCCGTTGGTGGCAGTGGGGTTTCTGTAGGTACGGCCGTTGGCTCTTCTGTGGCTTTTGCGGTGGCTTCAGCGATTTGCTCGGGAGCGGGTGTTGGTTCAGCTTCAGGGCCGCAGGCGGTCAACAACAGTAAAATAATGACAAGCAGTCGTAAAGAAAGGGATTTTTTCCAATGGGTTTTCATGAGCTCCTCCAAACTGGTCTGTAATGTGAGTAAAGTGGCCACTATCTTAAATGGTGTCACCCTGTTTTGGCAAACTCCGCAGCGAGCGCAGCAGGATAATCGCAGTTTCTCATAGCCCTGGCCGTCCAGCTAAGATGTGAAGTTCGTAGCATTACAGGATAGAGGCAATCAGGTAAGCGTCATGTAAGGAGAGGCAAAGTTCGACATACTACTATTGTTCATAAACTGTATAGGTAGGATTTTCCATGCAAACTAGCGAACATAAAACCCAGTTTTTCCATAGACCCATTGTGCCGCAGCGTGTAATTGCTGAGGCCTCTACCCCTGCCCAGGCGCATTCACTGGCTGACGCGCCAACTGAGCTGTGGTTCCCCGCCGCTGCGGCGCAGGCCCAGGCACTGCCGGGCGCTGTGCCACGCAAACGGCCGTTCCTCAAATATTTCTTCCTTGGCTTTATCCTGATCTCGCTGCTGTTCGTCGGTTTCATTACCCTTGCTGGGGCCGGGCTTATCTACATGAGCGACCTGGTGCTGCCCGGTGTGCAGGTAAGCGGCCTAAACGTAGGCCGCATGACCCAAACTGAAGCGGCGAGCGCGCTGCAAAACAACAGCAGCCAGCAAACCGTTCGCCTGACGCACCAGGACACTTTCTGGCTGGTCAACCCAGCAGATCTAGGGCTGGCGCTGGATGCTGCCGCAACAGCGGACCGGGCTCACGCCTACGGCCGTACGCCCGAAGCCTGGGTTGAGTTCGTTCAAACCGGCGCGATGGCTGTCGAGCCAGTCTGGACGCTGGATACGGCCGTGGCCCAAACCTACCTGCAAAGCCGCGCCGCCGAGCTGGCCATTGAGCCTGTGAATGCCGGGTTGGTCATTGAAAATGGGCAGGTGCGCACCACCCCTGCCGCCGACGGACAGCGGCTGGACGTTGCGGCCACGGTCAATGGCCTGGCCCAAAACAGCGCCTTTGCCCAAAATGGCGAGATTCAGCTCGTCATGCAGCCAGTGGCCCCGGCCATCACCGACGTGAGCGGGTTTGTGGCTCAAGCAGAAGCCTTGTTGAACACAACTATCACCATTCATGCTACCGACCCGGTGCGCAATGAGGCCGTAAGCTGGGTCGTTGGTCCGCAGGTGTGGGGCAACTGGCTAATGCTGGTAGCTGATCCAGGCAATCCAAGCCAGTTTAGCTGGACGCTAGACCCGGACAAGGCCAATCAATTTTTTGCTGACCGCAACGCGGCGCTGGGTGAAAATCGGTATCTGGATGAAGCGGTGGCCCTAACGGCCGTTACCGAGGCCATCAAAACCCAGCAGGAAAGCATCAGCCTGCGCATTTACCATGGCTCCAGTCAATATGTGGTGCAGCCGGGCGATACCTTTGCCGGAATCGGCCGTAAGGTCGGCATTCCGTACCCCTGGATTCAAGCCGCAAACCCCGGCATAGGCGAGGCCTTAACCGTGGGGCAAAGCATTGTTATTCCCTCGCCCGATGACCTGCTGCCTTATCCAGTAGTTGAAGGCAAGCGCATCGTCGTCAGCATCGGCCAGCAGCGCGCCTGGGTCTATGAAAACGGCGCCCTAAAATGGGAGTGGTTGGCCAGCACCGGCATTGCCTCCAGCCCCACCGCGCCCGGCGTTTTTCAGATTCAGACTCACGAGGCAAACGCCTACGCCGCCAACTGGGATTTGTGGATGCCCAACTTCATGGGTATTTACCAGCCCGCACCCAATGTGGAATTCATGAATGGTTTTCACGGCTTTCCCACGCGCGACGGAGCCAATTTGCTCTGGACCAATAACCTTGGCACGCCGGTGACCTATGGCTGTATACTGTTGAGCAATGAAAATGCTGCCCAGCTATACGAATGGGCGGAGCAGGGCGTTATTGTCGAAATTTTGCCCTAGGGAGTAAGCACGTGATAGGGTCGACTTTCATACTTTGCGGCGCTGGCTTTATTCTTACCGTTGTGGGCGTAGCCGTCTACTTCTTCTTGCGCGATAGAGAGCAATAGCGTGAGCGTAACCGAAATTGTTGCTATCTTTTGCGGGGGCAGCCTGGTGCTGCTGGCGACGGTTGCCGTAAGCTATCTGTTTGTGAGAAATCAGAACCGCCCTAAAGATTAGAACAGTCCGGCGGAAATTCACATAGGTTATTATATCGAGCTCGCCGGACTGTTTAAGTATTGCTCCGCAGGCCAAAATCTGATGCTAACTTCTGGGCGCAATACTAGCTTGTTCGCAGCGGCAGGCGCGTCAGCCGCTGCCCCGTCAGCGCAAAAACGGCGTTGTTCACTGCCGCCGCCACAGGGCCAATGGGTGGCTCGCCAAGGCCAAATGGCTTCTCGCCGCTTGTCAGCAGCGTCACATGAAGGTCCGGCGTATCTTTTAGCCGCAGCAGCGGATAGCCATCAAAATTGGCCGGTGCAATAGCCCCGTCCTTCACCGTCATTTCCTCCAATAGCGTTGAACCCAGTCCCATTACCATTGCCCCTTGTGCCTGGGCGGTGGCACCGTCTGGATTGATCACCAGGCCGGGGTCCATAGCGCAGTAGAGGTTATGCACCCGAATCTGGTCTTCTTCAAGCGACACCTCGGCGATTTGGGCTACGATCGTTTTGGCATCAATGTTCACGGCCAAACCGTGTGCCCGCCCCTCCGGCAGACTGCCGCCCCAGTTAGCCATTTCTGCCACTGTTTCCAGAGTGCGGCGAAAACGGCCGCTCACCTCATCGTCGCCCAGGTGATTCAGGCGAAATTGCAGCGGATCGATGGCGGCAGCATGGGCCAGATCGTCCATGAAGCTTTCTATGGCGAAGGTGGCGGCGAGCAAGCCTAGGCCACGCCAGAAGCCGGTGGGCACAGGCAGCGGCGTGCGGTAGCTGATCGTTTGCCGGTTGGCGATGCCGCTGTAGGCCAGCCGCGCCCCGCGATACGCACCAAAGTCGGCGCCCACAATGGCCCCGGCGATGCTGGGAACGAAGCCGAAAAACACGTCACCGCTGGCCATTTCGTGCTGCAGGGCCCGGATACGGCCGTTATCATCCAACCTTCCAGTCATCACGTGGTGCGTCGAGGGCCGGTAATTGCCGTAGCGCATATCCTCCGTGCGGTTCCAGCCAACGTGCACCGGGCGACCCGCTGCCTTCGATAAGATAGCCGCTTCGTGCGCCGCTTCCAGGTCCAGCTTGCGGCCAAAACCACCGCCCAGATAAGTGGGAATTACCTCAACCTGCGCTTCATCCATGTCTAGCAGTTTAGCCAGCGTGCCACGCACGGATGCGGGGGCCTGGGTCGCGACCCAGGCGGTAGCTTTGTTTGCCTGCACGTCTACCAGCGCGGCTGGCGGCTCCAGGTGGGCGTGGGCCGCCATTGGCGTGCGGAATTCGGCTGTAAGCACGTCATCGGTGAGCAGTTCGTCTACGTTGCCTTCATCCTGAATGACCACGCGCGTGCCATTGCCGACGGTGACTATCTCATCCAGTTCTGCCTGCTGCCACAGACGGCCGTCGTCCCATTCCAGCGCCATCTTGCCCACGCCGGCATAGGCCTGCAGCCGGGACTCCGCCGCCACGCCCGCGAATCCGTCTTGCGCCACTACTGCCACCACGCCGGGGCTGGTGGCCGCTTCGCCCTCGGCTGCCTTGGTTAATTTGCCCGCAAAGGTACGAGGGCGGGCCACAGCACCATACAGCATGTTGGGCAGGCGCATGTCGTACCCATATCGCGCTTCGCCAAGCAGCTTGCTTTCAAAATCGACGCGGGGTAGCGCGTGACCTATGTAACGAAATTGGCTGACGGGTTTAAGCGTAGGTGGTTCCTCGGGAACTTCCCACTGGGTGAGATC